>PAAT01000173.1 GCA_002698965.1 Rhodopirellula sp.
TCAGCTTCTTCTTCAGCTTCTTCTTCAGCTTCTTCTTCAGCTTCTTCTTCAGCTTCTTCTTCAGCTTCTTCTTCAGCTTCTTCCTGATAGGAAACAAACTGGGGCATGACACGTTCGACCGCAGACGACTCCGTTCCCGAAGCCTCTGGTGCACTTGAATCTACGATCTCAACCTGAACCGTTTGCTCCTGAAGTTGGCCTGAAAACACTTCGCCCAGCAATGTCTCCAACTGATCCTGATCAATCAGATTTGTGTTCACTCGCCAAGCTCTCCGGGCATCACCATTTGCGGCTTCGAGATCTACGCTAGTGACCGAAAACTGGAATGTCTGAGTACTGCCATCTTCATTCGCACGTTGAAATTCACTGTCTTCCACGTATCCATTGATTTTCGATTCAACACTTCCTGCCTCGAGGCTTGTGTCAGATAATTCAAAGATGGCTGAAGTACCACCAGATAGATCAATCGCTAGCATTTCACTTTGACGCTGGCTCGTCACGATCAATCCAGCTGCAATTACGACAACCGATAAAACTGCCGTAATCTTAGTTTTATTCATAAAACCAATGGATCGGGAATTAAAGGCTCGCAAGCTCCAGGAACTTTCGGCAATCCATTTTAGGCCGGCAGCAACCACAAAAATTCCACGCGAAGCATAAATCGCGGTGAACATACTCATGATGATCCCAAGGATCAATGTGATCGCAAACCCACGAATCTGGTCAGTACCAATCGCATACAACAAAATGGCTGTAATAAGCGTTGTCAGGTTTGCATCGATAATCGTAATCGTCGCTCGTGAAAAACCATTGCGAATAGCCGCTTTCACTCGAGCTCCGTCTGCTAACTCTTCTCGGATACGCTCGAATATCAACACGTTTGCATCCACAGCCATCCCCACGGTAAGTACGAGACCTGCCATGCCTGAGAGGGTGAAAGAAGCACCAATCATGACCATCACGGCCAAGATTAACACAAGATTTAGAAGCAAAGCAAAGGCAGCTACGAATCCCGGGACGCCAAAATACCAGACAATCATGAACAACAATACGATCACCATTGACCAGATGATAGCTTGGGTCCCTTTCGCAATCGTCGCTGACCCCAACGACGCACCCATTTTATTTTCACTTTCAGGAACTGGATTCAGTGTGCCTGGCAAAGAACCTGCTCGTAGGATACCGATAATCTGGTCCACTCGGGCCTGAGTAAAGTCACCTTCAATAACTCCGCTTTCAGAAATCCGGCTATTGATATTCGCAGAAGATAATAAGTTGCCATCAAGAACGATCGATAGTTGTTTATCGATATTTCCACCTGTAAATCGTCCAAATTTCCCTGCACTAGTAGCATTCATAGTAAACGCCACACTGGGTCGCATGTTACCGTCATACGTAGATCGAACATTTTTCAGATCGTCACCGGTCACTCTAATATTGTCATCTGGTTCAACCATCAGAATTTCAATACGCGAAATACCCGCCGGTGCGACAATGCTACTAAATTCCTTCGCTGATCTAGCTCCACCGGCCTCATCAAACACAGCCTTGATTCGCGCATGGCCTTCGTTCGAAGAGTCAAAATGGACACTCGCATAATTGTTCCAGAGCAATACCGGAACCTCTACTTCGATACCATTTTCATCGCTGTAGTAGACTCGTTTGATCGAGCTTACGCTTGATGCGTTATAGGCAAACTCAACTTCACTTGAACCTGGCTTGATTTCGGTTCCAACTTTAACCCAACGTCCAATCGTTTCACCTTGTGCATTCTTCACAAGACGTGTGTTGTACGTCGTGGTGAACGACTCTTCGACAGCATCACGGACTACTTGGTGATCATCATCGTTAGTACCTACCTGAATCAGGAACTGAAGAGCCCCGGTATTGGTAATAATCTCTTTGATGTGCGCGATTTCGGCGGCCGTAGCCTCCGGAACGACAATTTCGACATGGTCATTATTACCATATGGACGAAGAATGAGGTCCAAGGCACCACTAGGGTTCAAACGGCGGCCAAGCGCATTAAGCAATCCCTGCATGGTGGCATCTGTCATCGTCACTTCATCACCATTCTCGTCATTTTCCGTTTGAATCTGGTAAACGAGATTGACTCCACCTGCCAAGTCCACACCAAGCTTGAACTTATCTTTGATCGTTTTGTCATCACCGTGTTTCACACCGATGTAGAGCGCTCCCAAAATCGTTACGGCCACAACCACAGCCAAACGCCATGCCTGTTCAGGTTCTCGTACTTTGGATGACTCACAGAATACACGAAAAACCAGATACAACCCGCTGAAGATCGCAACCATCAAACCCGTCACCCGGAAACCGCTCACTGCATTTTCAGTAAGGGAAGAATCTGAAACGAGTATAAACAGGTTGGGAAGAGAACCAAGTAATAAGCCAAATACAAACAAGCCAAACATCACACCCCAGTTAGGGTCCGTAACGTTGAATGAACGCTTGACTTTAGCACTGACTGCGTTGTCTCTGCCTATATTCACTAAAACGGCGACAACCGTAGCAAGAAAGAAGAGCAGAACACCGCCTGTCCCACCTTGCTGGGCTACATCTGCCTGCGCAATCAAACCTAGTTTCGATGTAATAGAATTTACCAATAAGTGCATTTGCGAAAATTCCAATCAGAATATTTATGTGACCTGAACTGTGACAGGTGCTTGTTTTCATTTTGTCCGTTAAAGGGTAAGGCTAATCGAGCGAAACGATCAAGCCTCCTCTTCAGTATTATCAACAACACGGCCCACGGCCTCTGCAACAACACGTATTCGCGACCCTGAGTTGGCATCCACTTCCAAAAGGAAGTGAGTCGGAACCGGCTCAACATCATCATCCACCGTTGTCGTTTCAATCTCCACAACGGTCCCACAAATTCCGCCGATCGTCGTAATCTCGGTATACTTTGAAATCGACATCAGCATGTCATTGCGTTTTTGTCTGTGTTTTTTCTTACCCCGCCCACTAAACATGAACATAAAAACCATGAATGCAAGCAGCATTAGTAAAAAGCCACTATTGGCTCCATCCGTCGCTTGCCCCTCGCCGCCGTCTTCCTGAGCTAACAACAAGTGCTGGAATTCAAACGCCAGCATCTGAATTTGGTGGTACATGACAATCTTACTTTCCGTCTCGAAAATCGTACGCCAACCTGACCTCGGAGAATGGGGGGCGGGCTAATCTGTTATCTTAAGACGCCTTGAAACAAGCGACAAGCCACAACAGAGGAAATCAGATAAAGGGGGCTAAAAAAACAGCTTTTAGCACGTTAGTTGGGCCAATTTGGGCCGATTTGAGTCTTCACAGCTCGGGCTTCACTGCCACCCAGCGACTTTGCCACGGTAATATTCTTCAAATCTCCCCTGTTCAATCGCCAGGCGACTTTCCTGCATCAAGATTTGATAATACGTCAAATTATGATGACTGAGTAAAATCGGTCCCAACATTTCACCGGACACGAACAAATGTCGAATGTACCCTCGGCTATGTTTACAGGCTAAACAGGGGCATCCTTCCTGAACAGGACGTGGATCATTGCGATGAACAGCATTGCGAAGACGAAGTGGTCCTTGGTCGGTAAAGGCCAGCGCATTACGGCCATTTCGCGTTGGCATTACGCAATCGAACATATCGACACCACGCCGAATTCCTTCGAGCAAGTCAATGGGCTTACCAACCCCCATCAGATAACGAGGACGATCTTTCGGTAAAACCGGACAGGTTACGTCCAGCATGCGATACATATCCTCTGGTGGCTCACCAACGCTCAACCCACCAATGGCATAGCCTGGAAAATCAAGTTTTGCGAGTGCCTCGGCAGACCAAACTCGCAAGTTTTCATCGAGCCCACCCTGAACAATTGCAAACTGAATTTGCTCTCGCAAGGTGGCCGCTTGCTGACAACGTTGCGCCCAACGAATCGAACGCTCGCAAGCTTCGCGAATCACACGATGCTCATTCGGTAGTGCCACCACGTGGTCAAAAACCATCGCAATATCCGACCCCAGCGTTTCCTGAATAGCGATCGATCGTTCCGGGGTTAATTCTAAGCGGCTACCATCAATGTGAGATTTGAATACGGCGCCCTCTTCGGTGACCTTCGTCATTTGAGCCAATGAGAATACCTGAAAGCCACCGCTATCGGTAAGAATAGGCTTTTCCCAGCCCATCATATGATGTAGGCCACCAAGCTCGGCAACAACCTCTTCGCCCGGCCGCAGTGCCAAATGATAGGTATTACCGAGCAAAATTTCTGCTCCGGTTAAGGCTACCTGATCAATGGTGATTCCTTTAACCGTCCCTAATGTTCCCACGGGCATAAATGTAGGCAGTTCGATTGCACCGCGAGGAGTCATCAAACGCGAGCGTCGCGCGGACGTACCGAGGTCAGTAGTGAGCAATTCAAAGTGAAAGTTAGCTGATGGCGTCATCGGATACACAAGGGCAAGCGAGGCATGAAGGCAACCAATGCTGAACTCACCGACTCAATCTGAATAGGTCGGAGGTTGAATCAGTCTCCGCGGAGCTTCAATCCGAGTAACGTCAGTTTCTCACGAACTTCATTCAGACTGGTAACACCGAAGTTCTTGCTTTCCAGCAATTCATCAGGCGTCTTACGTAACAACTCACCAATCGTATTCATCCGGAGACGAACCATACACTTACGAGCTCGAACCGAAAGGTTAAGATCTGAGATCGGGCGATCAAAGACCGCAGCTTCTTCAGGACTCAGCGAAGAACGATCCACTTCGCGCTCCGGCCTACTTTCATGAGCAAGCTGGCCAAGAGCCAGGCCCTTAGAGTGCAACATATCACGAATCTCGATTAGCGATGTTTCACCAAAGTTCTTGCTGCCTAGCAATTCCTGTTCCGTTGAACGGGCCAAGTCACCCAGCGTGTCTACGCCCATACGTGAAAGGCAGTTTCGTGAACGAACGGACAATTCGAAATCGGAAACCGGGATATTGAGAACCTGTGACATGCGATCCTGAGCCTTTTCAGCTTCCAAATCAAACAGCTCGTCATCCGATGCACAAGCATCTTTCATATAAAGTGCCGCTTTTGCGTGATTTGGATAAACTTCCAGCACACGTCGGTAGCACTGCTGAGCACGGTCGTATTGACCGTGATCTTCATAGAGCAAGCCGAGATTGAGCAGGGCCCCTACATGAGATGGAAAATGTTTCGCACTGCGACGATAGAGATCCATTGCTTTGTCATCATTACCACGACGGTCATTTTCCTTGGCCATCCCGAACAAAGCGCCCGGGTGTGTATCATCTGCTAACATGGCACGCTTAAACCATTCAACGACAATCGAAGATGGCCCCTTAGAAGCCAACTCTGTTTCACCGTACTGATAGGCATATTCAGCTTCGTGCATAATCGGGCCATCCAGCGATTCAAGAGCCTGGCGAGCGGCATCTAAATCACCGGCATTTCGATAAGCTTCAACGCGTGCCAGGACACAACGACCTTTGTTGTAACCTGATTTCTCAGCAATCGTATAGTTTTCAATCGCCTCAGCAAAATCGCCCAATGCAAAGTGACTGCGACCCGTATAAAAGTAAGAAACCGCTCCACGGTCTGAATTCGCTAACGTTTCAATGGCACGCGAGAAACGTCCCAACAGGTAATAACAAACCCCTAGTCGAGTTGCACTAGCCGGAGTCAAAGATTCACTAATTTCTAACTCATTGACTGCATCCCGAAGGATTCCAAACTGAGAAAAGTCGTCATTTATGGCACTGGATATCTGCAGAACCTCATCTGGACCAAAACTGCTGTTATCACAGACGAGTGTCTTAAGATCGAAATCCGAAATCATTGCCATCGAGTATCTCCTGATGGTAAGAAGCCACGGTTGAATTAAAAGCCAGCGACGGGAGTTGAACCCGTAACCCCCGCATTACGAGTGCGGTGCTCTGCCGATTGAAGCTACGCTGGCAACATCAGCCCCAAATAACGAGGGGGAAACTACCACTGTAAATTACCAATGTTAATGCGTCAACAGCTAGAATTTGTGGCCGTTGGTATCAAATGAGCAAGCAAATACCGGCGCGAGAATGCCAATTTAAAAATTAGCGAGGCTTGGACGCCGACCAACAACCCATTGGTCACCTAACTAAGTCAGGGGCAACAAAACTCAAGTTAGCAAATATGCGTCCAAACCTCGCCGAGATTCAAACAACTGATGGCCAAATCTACAACCATAAGTCGTATTCACGTTGTCGTGAACAATTACACATAATGCATTTAGTGTGCCAAACATCCGTCGCGATGGATGAATTTGTAGGAAATTCATCCTCAAAACCTTATACTGGTCTAATTCCTGCTGGAAACAGCACCTTATGCACTGCAAATCATTCAGCGTCCGGTATATCAGCCGATCGCTTACCTATCCCAACAGACCATATAAGTTGTTCAAATAAACCACATCTGTTCGAAATAGCCTGAATGATTCTGCTACACCCATTGAGCCTATGAACTGATGAATACTTCCAATCTGGACGATACTCAGCCACTCAACAATCAAGCTAAAACGGTCATCATCTCTCTCAACCCGAAGGCTGGAAAAGGACCAAGCGGGCAGTTGGCCGCAGAACTGCGGGAAATCCTCAATTCCCGAGGATTTAAGGCGGAAGTCGACACCGATCTACCAAGCATCGTATCAAAAGCAAAATTAGCCGTTGCAGCGAACAACCTGCGATGTGTGGTTGGTGTAGGAGGTGATGGAACTCAAACATTGATGCTGAATGAATTGCCTCCCGAGGCGAATTTATGTGTCTTTCCTCAAGGGACCGAAAATGTACTGGCTAAATACTTCCAATTACCACAAACTCCGGAAGAAGTTGCCGATCTAGTGACGCATGGTCGCGTCGCCCAAATTGACGCCGGGAAGATCACGGAAGCAAATGGAGAGAGTAAACTATTCTGCCTAATGGTGGGTTGTGGAGTGGATGCCGCGATCGTCCATCAGTTGGCTGAAGACCGGACTGGCCACATCACCAAACTCTCCTATCTCCGCCCAATCTGGAAAGTGATCAAAAAATACAACTATCCCAAACTGTTGGTCACTTCGGACGAGTGGGGTAACGAAGTTCTGGATGCTCACGTCCTATTTGTCATGAACATCAACCGTTATGCTTTGGGAATCTCCATGACACCCGATATTAAACCTCAGGATGGGAAACTGGGGATTTGTGCTTTCAAAAAGCGCGGAGTTTTTCAAATGCTACGCTATTTCTTACTACTACTGACAAATCAACATCACAAACGTAAAGACTGTGTCATTCGTTACGTGAGCAGTCTGAAAGTCAGCTCAAAGGAAATGCCGGATGCCCCCACTCAAATCGATGGGGATCCGTGCGGAACGCTTCCTGTAACAATCGAAACTGTACCCCAACGCCTGAGGTTGATCGTGCCGGCCAGCTAAGAATTCAGGTTGTCCCCCGGGCGCCCCTTACTTAAGCACTTGCAACAATTTGGCATTTCCACGTTTTTGAGCGGCATTAAAAGCATCGTCTTCAAGTAACTCCTTGGCGCGTTGGTAATCACCTAAGGCCAAATAACACCGAGCCAAATTATAACGAGCGGACGTATCGTAGATAGATTTTTCCAGACGATTCACCTCAGGTGTCGAATCCTGACCAAGAAATCCGGAAAACAGGTCTAAGCTTGGCTTCTCAGCGACAGGATTTTGGTTTGGGTCGAGAGAGGCTGGAGGTGCGTCATCTGCAGACTCCAGTCCTATCTGTAATGTACGACGTTCTAGCCAATCAATTGCGTCAGCGTAGTTACCTTGTTCCATATGAATCATTCCGATCATATAGCTCGCCATATCTTTCGTTTTGACAAACATCAACTTCGTGCGACGCAGGTTTTCCTGCCATGCGGTCAATGACATTTCCTCGGGACGAACATACCCCAGTTCTTCCTGTACCTGTCGATCCGTTGTCATATCAACGATCTTGTCATGAGCCAAACGCGAAGACATCAATAAAGTTTTGGAACCTCGTTGCGTTTCCTGTCCGACTTCAAGTTCAAAGTCATCAAACAATCCCCGGAAGGACTTAAAACGTCCTTCTTTCAGTTGATACATGTCTTCCAGCATTTGGTAATCCTGCTTCTCCCTGAGAAAAGCAAGCACCCCGGCGTCTCCCTCCGATATTCTTACATTGAGAGCCGTGGCGAACGCATAATATTCATAAGTTGGAACCCATATTTCCGACATTTCGATGGCATGCTTTGTACGCAGTTCACGAGAAAGAATATGGGGCGTTGCTGTCAGTTTCATTTGTCGTTCACCGGTTAGATATTTCTCCAGAATCGCCATGCGGTGAGAAATCGACATCACATCGGCTTCGATTAATCCAACGAGGCCACTAAGTATTTCTTCCCCAGAAGCTTCGACTGTGGCTGGCAACAACGTTACCGCATATTTCTGGTTCTGCCGTAATCCATGGAGTGTTGCAATCTCCGACCCATCTTCAGTCATTACTGGCAAACCATCTCTGAGATCAAGTAAGTACAGCTGATCACCAATCAGACATGCGGTAAGCCACGGCTGCTTTGCCTTCCCAAATTCAGCTGGCAATCCCAAAAGAACAACGGGGACGTCGACTTGCCGAGCCAACAACGCCAGAACTCGAGCCCGTTGCCACCAGTCACCTTTTCCGAAGATCAGAATATCCCGAACCGCCATTGAATAACCGGGCCCCGGCATGCCCAACTCAGGTGCGGTGCGAGTTTCATCGTCAGGAACTTCCGGATATTCCAGCAATGGCTCCAACTGCACATTGCGGATAGTCCAGTCAAACATGCGCAAGACGTTTCGAAGTTTAGCGAGATCTTCATTTTCAACTGATGCAGGAATGTGGTCATCCCAGATCTTTCGATGGTTGACTTCATTGGCTTGGATCCAACGCGCAATTTGGCTGATCCAGCCCATCTCCTGTAAGTAATTTACATCCGGAGGGAAGAAACGCTTGGCGCCCACATTGTTAACCAATCCCGTTCCTGCCAGATGAATAGGGAGAGCGCTCAAAAGAGAAGGGGTCACCCACTGCGGATCATCATCATGTTTTTCAATCCACTGATTGAAGTTATAGATACATGCCGAAGTCGCCTGGTTAAGGTCAGCATTATCAAGCCCATCAACGATCGCCAGAGCTGTCTCTAAGTTGTCAGATTCTGTCTCGCGTGGACGAATCTCAGAAACGTTGACCTGACTGCGGTCGCGACAGCCTGACAGTACTGTGGCTGCCACTAACAGGAATAAAAAATACTTTGTGTTCATCGAACTCTATTATCAATGGTTATTTACAAACAGTCCCCAATAAGATTATCGTCTAACTCAACTGTTGAACTGTTTGACGAATAGTAACTAATCCGCTGACCACCCGATTTATCTCCGCTAAAGGTAGCATATTCGGACCATCCGACGGGGATTCGTCGGGAGCGGGGTGGGTTTCCATAAAAACCCCATCCACTCCCATTGCTACGGCAGCCCTTGCAAGTGGTTCAACCATTGCTCGATTTCCACCGGTCGTATCTCCTTGACCACCTGGCTGCTGGACACTATGTGTGGCATCAAAAATCACCGGAGTGCCCAATGCCTGCATTTGAGGAAGACTCTTCATATCATTGACCAGTTGACCATAACCAAAAAACGTACCTCGTTCACACAACATAATGTCCGAACAACCGCCTTGCAGAAGTTTGTTCACAACATGTCGCATATCCTGAGGGGCCATGAACTGTCCTTTCTTCACATTCACGATACTCCCCGTCGCAGCGGCTGCTAATAGCAAGTCGGTCTGACGAGCAAGAAATGCCGGAATCTGTAGTATGGAACAAACTTCAGCCGTGGGAGCTGCCTGTGTCGCTTCATGAATATCAGTGGTGACAGAAATATCGAATTTGTCTCGAACACTCTGAAGTATCGTAAGTCCCTCCTCTAAGCCGGGTCCGCGGTACGAATGAATACTCGTCCTGTTCGCTTTATCAAACGACGCTTTAAATACCAATTGGACCGGAAATTCCGAAGTCTGCTCAATCAGACTGCTGGCAATCGCTAATGCCGACGCTTCATCTTCCAGTACACATGGGCCTGCAATCAGTAGCAAAGGCTGTCCTTGCCCGCAGCTAAACTGCCTGGACTGTACTGGGTTATTTGAACTAACTGCCATGACTCATCAAATCCGTTTCTATTAATTCTTCACGCAGGAAAGATAACGAAAACTAGGCTATTACTGCAACTTGTGAATCGACAAAAACACAAGAAACATTAGAGGGTGTTCGTTTTTTCGGCAAGTGTGCGCAATTGATACAGTATCTTTTTGGGGCGACGATCTGTCGTTAACACACCGCCTGGACGTTGAGCAGTCCCGTCAGTCAGTTGATTCCAGAACAAAGCCTGAACCGATGGCTTGCTGCGGAGCACTCGCAAAAGATTCAATGAACTAGCGGTGTCCCAGTAACCTTCTGATGGCAGCTCATCCTCCGCTTCCTCCGAATCCGTCGGCAAAGAGACGCCCACTACCAATGGCAATTGCAACGAACTCCATTGCTGTAACATACGACCAAGTTCCAGAAAATCCCTAGGAGTACATTCATTTACCGAACCACCAAAGCTTAAATCAATTCCAATCCCATTGATCCCCAATTCGGCTCGAACGAGAGCATCGGCAAACTGTCGTGGTGACAAATCCGAATGCCGATTCGCTGCATAGTCGCCCCAGGGCAAATCGAAGCTGACAATCACAGGCGTGGAATTATCGAGCCGACGAATCGTCTCGATAATATCGACCGAAAGCCGAACGGTCTGTTCCTCGGAAAAACCAAGGACATTGGATGAATTCAATCCACAACTCGTATGCCAGGCATGAACTCGCCCTTTATAGCGTCGAACCACTTCTTCGATATACTGCACGACGTATTTTTGCACCGATGCAAAATCGTTTTGCAGGATATACAGCCACTGCGGTAAAGTAGCTTCCGTCAATTCGATCAATGGCCCAGCAAATACCTTCTTGCCATGACGATGAGACCACTCGAGCAACCTATCCACATCAAAAAACTGAAATTTACCTTCGTCTAGTGACAGATCCTTCCAGTTAAAAGGAAGCATGACGGAATCAAATGTTCCAGCCAATGCNTCACAATCAGACTCGGCGTCCGGAAGCTGGCCAAGCTTCACCCCAAACATCGGATTGCGCATACCCGCCTGATGTCGAGCCTCCATCAAATGCNCGGCATCTTCCACAGACAGCTGATTGATCACGNACAAACACAGTTCNATGGCAGTTGCAGCTAAATCACCCGCCTGTTGNNGATCTGAACGCCAACAGAGAACAGCATCNATCAGGTGCTCATGAGCCGCCGTCAANTTTTCTGCATAGGCCTGTGACAATTTGTACTGGTGACTGCGTTCNGCCAGATAGNTACGCAGGCGATGAAGAGTTCCCCGCGCNAANTCCACTTCCAGATGATAATCATCTGGACTTTCTCGCAGACTCGTCGTTCCCAACATAAATTCGAGNCCATTTTCTNATCGCCATGGAAAAAAGAAATGNCCGGACTCATGAGTCTGACGNTCTATCATCAGNCGNGTTCCCGAAAAGGTTATCTCNCGCTCCCANGCTATCTCTTCGAGCCCTGTCATATAGCAGCTGCGCAGCAACGGCTCGTCAAGAAACTGAATTCGAGATGTCTGAAAACAAATCCGACCCATCGAGGCATTTCAAAACATGAGTAGTATCGGTACAACAAATCACGAAAGGCTAAAGCATCATCTACCTTACGCCTATCATCATTACCGGCTGTACTTATCGGGAACAGATTAACGGAAACTATTCCATGAAACCAACGAGTTTACCACCGAAAAAACAATGCTGCAATGAACCATCTGCAAGCACACGTGAATGTACATGGCATCTCGATTCGCTAGCTCAAGGGCATTCCCTTCTATGATTTACCGGCCGCCCGAACGTTTTCGGGACTTCTGGGCAACCGCCGCTTCAGACTCATCCAGATGAACTAGCCAAATATTACGGTAGCGAACCGGGTCACTATGGTTTTGCAGTAAAATAGGCATGGCCGTCGGAGCTTCTGGCTGGCCAGCACCTGTTTTACTTGTCAGTTCATACCCTTTATGAATCACAATACCATTGTGATATACCGTAATCCGAGCATTTTCTGTTTTCTCAGCCTTATCATTAAAACGCGCCGCTCGGAAATGAATATCGTAGGTTTGCCACACCAGAGGCGGAAACGCCATGTTCACCGCTGGTGGCTTCTGTCGATATAGCCCTCCACATTCGTTATGGACTCCTTCGAGGCCGAAGCTATCGAGCACCTGAACTTCGTACCGTCGCTGAATATAGACCCCACTGTTCCCTCGAGCCTGTCCCAATGAGTTAGGCATATAGGGCGTTTTAAATTCCAAATGCAACCGGAAGTCCTTAACGACCTCTTTTGTTAATACGCCTTCCATCAGCAGCCCGTCATCTGTCACTTTGGCATCAATCAGATTGTCGGTATTCTCACCATCGAATAATACGACGGATTCCTGCGGAGCGGGCATACCCATGGTAATACTTTGGCGAACGATATGACGAAGCTTACCGATTCGACGACGATCCGAATTAAGTACGCTCGCAATACCATTTTCAATCATGACCACAAAGCTTTCATTACTCAGTACGGTCACACCAACCTCATTGGTTTGTCCTTCCAATGAAATTCGATCAGCCAGTACTCCCCCCTGGCCCGCCAGGCCGCCTGGAATCAAGTAGGCTACAAATTTGCCATCCCCTCTGGAAACAACCTGTAGCCCACTGGACGAACGAAGTACCCCCGCAAGCCGAACGGCTCCTCGATACTCACCTTGAACCAAATAATCAACACCGGCTTCGTCAACCGAAGTAAAAGCGACTCTCTCCTGAGCAAAAGCAGGGAGGCTCCAAGAAATCAGTAAAGCGACCAAGAGGCAACGTACGGACAGAGACATTGAGATGATTCCGAACTAGAGAAACGAGGTAAAATAGGAGGTATAAATCAAGTCTCTAGCATGATCACAGAATGCTCTATTGGCAAGATACCGTCCCTCTTTTCTCAGGCAATGCACGTCCTCTAGCTTCGCACTCTAGTACCACCAGGTCAATCTCTCAGGTCGATCTCTGACAAGCTCCCTCACCTTGTTGGATGGGATTCCCTTACTTCCACTCAAAGCTCTGACCGGTCAGAACTTCGTAAGCCTCGATGTACTTAGCACGTGTATTGGTAACAATATCCTCCGGTAGTTCCGGAGGCTTACTATTCTTATCCCAGTCCGTCGTCTCCAACCAATCTCGAACAAACTGCTTATCATAGGACCTGGGAGACTCACCCACCTGATAAGTTTCGGTCGGCCAAAATCGCGAACTGTCAGGGGTGAGTACTTCATCAATCAAAATGAGTTCACCTTCATGCCAACCCCATTCGAATTTGGTATCAGCAATAATGATCCCTCGGGTCCGGGCGTACTCTGCACCTCGGCGATAAATCTCAATACTGCGATCGCGAAGTTCCCGAGCCGTATCCTCTCCAACGATATCCACCATACGTTCAAAAGAAATATTAATGTCGTGTCCTGAGTCTTCTTTTGTTGCCGGGGTAAAGATCGGCGTCGACAGTTGCGAAGCCATTTGCATGCCGTCTGGCAGCTCAATTCCACATACTGTTCCTTCGACCTGATATTCTTTCCAGCCAGAACCAACTAGATACCCGCGCACAACGCACTCAATCGGGACAACCTTACATTTCTTAACCACCATACTTCGACCATGCAAAGCATCGGTGTCTGTCCCTTCTGGCAGATCAACCTTTGCGACATCCATGGTCAAGAGGTGATTAGGGATATCCAGTTTATCAAACCAAAACTCACTGATCTTTGTGAGAACACGCCCTTTATCAGGAATCGCAGAAGGGAGGATCCAGTCGAAGGCACTGATACGGTCGGTGCTGATCATTAAAAAGCGATCACCAAGATCATAGATATCCCGAACTTTCCCTCGCTTGGAATCGAGCCCGGGGATATTGGTTTCTAAAACCGGCTGGCTCATTATGTCATTTCCTTTCGACACATTATTGTTTTGTTGGAGCCGAGTATACCAAAGGTCGAATATCAGCAAAAGCAGCATGAGGCCAATCAGGGATTGGTTAGACGATTTATCGCCACCAAGCACATATCGTCCCCCTGAACTTCTCCATCTGAATGCGCGAGTACCGCATTGAGGATTCGTTCCCCCCGTACATCAGCAGCATCATCATGTTGCTCGATAATCTGCTGGATGGCCTCCATACCGAACAGTTCTTCAGAACCGTTTTCAGCTTCATTCAATCCATCTGTATACATCGTCAACGATTCGCCCTCACGCAATTGAAAAGCGAATGACTGGTATTCGATATCTTCCATAATACCAATCGGTAAATCAGCAAATTCCTCACCAACCAGATCGACACTTCCATCTGCTTTACGATGATAGGGAGCCATATGCCCCGCATTAACGACGAACAGTTCATGCGTGTCGGGATTAATCACAACCAGCAGGAAAGTGACGAATCGATCCAAGGCCATCCCCGTCATACGGTTGTTCAGATTGATAACAGCCTGTGCCACGTCCTCCGTTCCTGCCAGACAAAAACGAGTTTCAGCGGAAAGCTTGGCCATAAGCATCGCAGCGGCAACTCCGTGCCCTACAACATCAGCCACGATAATCGCCAGATTACCATTGTTCATCTCCAAGTAATCGTAATAGTCACCACCAATGAAATTAGCTGCCTTGTAATAATCATAAAACTCGTAGCCCGACAAATGCGGACGTTCGTTAGGCAGGAATCCGGCCTGAACTTTTGCAGCCAATTCGAGGTCTTTCTTGATCGCAGCCTGAGCCAGCGATTCATCATGAAGCCTCGCATTATCAATCGCAATACCAGCCTGCGTGGCTACGCTGACAAGAACCTCAAGATCTTCTTCGTTGAATTGTTTATTCCGTTCCAGAGTATCTACCTGAAGGACACCGATCGGCTCACCTGCAAAGTCAAAGAGTGGTGCACACATCATGGAACGAATTTGAAAGTCCGCAATACTCTGACTGGCATCGAATTGTTGATCAGAAGCCGCATCTGCCGACAAAACAGCCTGCCGCAAATCCAAAACATGGTTAACAATCGTTCGGCTGATTCGAATCGTGTCTTCACAATCGTCTCGCCGGGCTTTGGACCAGCGAGGCACTAGCGTGCCATCTGCTCCCATCAAAGCAATAAACGCCCGGTCGGCCTGCATGAATACTTTAAACAATGCGTCAAGAACACTGGGTAAAACATCATCCAGACTCAAAGCATTGCCCAATGCCTTGGTGATCTCCAGGAGAGCAGAGAGTTTGACTTCCGGACTGGCCGAAAGTTGCACTCCACCTCGCCCACTCCCCACTTCCAACTTACTCATGATGGTCGAATGACCAACGTCTTTGCCTTCAAAGAGAACGCTCAGTCGGGAACCATCGAGGCTATCACTAAGCCCCCCGGGGAGATCATCATAGAAATTAAAGATGACATCACAGATGGCTACTTTGTCACCGTTTCGCAACTGATGAATACCGTCGGTGAGTACGATATCGTTCAAGTAAGTCTTATTACGACTCTTGAGATCTTCGATCTGGAAACCATCTTCAACCCGAAGGACTCTGGCATGCTTGCGACTCACCGCATAGTCTTCGACCTGAATATTACAATCGGGCGAACGCCCCAAAATCATTTCGTCATCTGATAACTCGATCCGTTGCCCTGCGAGGGGACCGTTCTTTGCTTTGAGATATGCCATACTTAAATTCTAATGTCGATTTTTAAAGTTCTTCTCTGCCGCCAGCATTGCCACTACCGTTCATTATAGGTGACGAAGGCGAATACGTCACATGAGATTTATCTCTCATTAAGCCCATCTACTTTCACAACCATGAAAGACGTTATTTATTGAGAGCAGAGTGTAACAAGTGAGCTTGACCCATTTCGGTCGGCGAATAAACTAAAAAGAGCGTCAAGCAATTGGGCCGTGGTGTAATTGGTAGCACAACAGATTCTGGTTCTGTTAGTTGGGGTTCAAGTCCCTGCGGCCTAACTCAAAGCAAAAAAAGGGTAGCATGTTAATCCCATGCTGCCCTTCTGATTGAACCTTGAATCCAACTTCAAAGCATTTTCACCTTTGTGGAATAAAGTTCAGCGTATAATATGCTTGCGAATGCAACAGCGGCAGCGCATTTTTACTGCGAATTCCATCTGCGTGAAGTTCGTGAACGTGCCCTCGCTGCAGGCCCTCCACAACCAAACGCACGCTCTTACCATCTTCCGCTACAATCGCTTCTTTAACGACCGGTTCCGTGTGGTCCACTTCAGGAGAACCATAACTCGACTGATAGATATAGGTGTATGTCGTCATCTTATAAGAATCGAGATTCCCGGCCGTCTCAGCATCCACAGGATGTGTAAAGGTTAGTTCGAAGCCATCTGGCTTTGCTCGCATTTCATGAATTTCAAAAGGCACCTTGCCATTCCAGTGAATACGTTCGAGAGCAAACGGTTTATTGCCACGCGAACCCCACCCACGGTTCGTGCCTCCAACAAACATGGCACCGGATGGATCCAGTTCCAAGGAAAGTGAACCGGAGCCAAAGCCCTCACGAAAGGGAAAACAAACGCCTTGATAATGCCCATCAATTTTCTCCAGGAAAACCCGCATCACCGTACTGGCAGATTGATCACCTACGAATAATTGATTTTCAAAAACGCCAAACTTACCACGAGTCGTATCACAAACGATACCACTGGCTGATTTGCCCATCTTGTTATAGGGAAAAAATACGGCTGTTGGTTCAATCGTTTGGTCCTTGTCATATTCAGTCATAATCCGACTACCGCTATCAGGCTCTGCCGGTTTATCCACCTCACCTCCCGTTAACTCAAACCAACGGTTACCGCCGGGATGCCCCATGAAGGCTCCTTTCCTGAGCCATTTCAAACCACAAGTTCCATTCCACGGCCCCTGATTATCTGTATAAAACATCTCCCCAAGATGATTCGATCCAATACCGCCGGGAGACCTAATACCGGAGCATGTCGGAATGACAGCACCATTTTCATTGATTCGCAGGCACCAACCACGATAAGGAACATTACTATTGAACGACCCTGTTAAACACAAAACCACCCAGGTATTACCTTCACTATCCACTTTGCTGCCAAACGCATACTCGTGGTAATCTCCATTGATCTCCCAACCATCAGAAACTGTTTGAAACAAATCCCCTGTATCATCATCGTCGAGATCAACAATCTTTGTCACTTCACAACGCTGTGTTGTAAACAACCCGCCCTCATGAAAAGAAAGACCAAGGATTTCATGAAGTCCCGACGCATACAATGAAAATTCGATTTCCTCGCTAGTTTCGGCCAAAGGGTTATTCACTACATAAATATCACCCCGGCGAGAGGCGACCGCCAGTTTATTGTTGGGCATCATTTCGATTGCACTTGCTTCTAAAACGACTCCTTCAGGAATTGGCAGTTGAAGCAAAGGGTAATAATCATTTTCGGTTGGCAGTGGTTTTACTTCCTGCGCCTGCATCACAGCGCAAGTTGCCCAAAACACCATCATTAA
This sequence comes from Rhodopirellula sp., assembly GCA_002698965.1. Classification (GTDB taxonomy): domain Bacteria; phylum Planctomycetota; class Planctomycetia; order Pirellulales; family Pirellulaceae; genus UBA721. Next base: position 17,717 of record PAAT01000173.1, read on the forward strand.
ACTAAAAACACGCCTATTTCTCATTTTCATTTCTTTCACTAACAACGAATAATCGTTGGTCTATCTTTTCGATGGATTTTCTGACTTACCATTCATAACGCAGCGTGACGGTACCCGAGAATTTCCCGTCCAGACGCTTCAGTTCAACCGGAACAATCAGTTCCTTACCGCGAACGAATACCGCGCCGACGTCACCGTCAACAAGCAGTTTCCATTCACCATCAACCGTCACGGTTCCGTCCTCGTCAATCTTCAGTGTGTTACCAGCAACTAAAGGCCTCAGGAAAAGATTCGACTCTTCTTTGTCTGACGACAGGTTTAGAGTTCGGTCCAGTGCAGGGAATTCCCCTCCGTCACTCTCGGGATCCGGATAATCCTTAACCAATACACTGTCCAACTTGTAGAAGAACGTAGGTTTACGTTTTTCACCTAGTTGATAGCCAAGGAATTGGTAGCCCTGTTTTTTAACGTCACCGGACGGCCAGGTCGAGTCACGTGATTCAAGTCTGGCAAGTGTAGGGGATTGCCCCAACGATAAAACATTATCTCCCAATGGGGGCTGGAATCCCTGACCTCGCCCGGTCCAGTGGCGCCCGGCATCCATAAATGAACCGTGCCAAATGAGCGCAATCCCCATCTGATTTGCATCAAATGCCAGGTTTGCTCTTTCAGGATAACCCACGCCAATGGCTCGAGGACCGGCGCCCTGAATAAAGTTCCGGTACATCAACGTTTCATCAAACACATAAAGTTCGATTGAGTTTTGACCTACCCCCTGCGGAGCGGAGGCTTTATCGCCATCTTCAAGATACTTCCAGATTGAGTAGACTTGCTGGTCGACCGTCCCGTCTAATACTTGCGGTAACAATACCTGCCGATTAGGCCAGGCCGTAGGCATACGCGTAAGCGGACGCATTGCTACTGGATTAATGACGTAGTTGTGGAACCATTCATACTTCAAACGACTGGTCATGGTCGTCATGCTTAATGCCTGAACGCCTGATGCCTTTTGATTACCAAACACGTGGCATTTCACACAGGAATAGCCTTTCGACCCAACTAGACGACGCCCCGACACTTTCAGTTTTTTATCCGAGAAAACATCCTTGGCATGGTCGAAATCATCGATTTCATCCACCATCTCGAACATTTCCGGGAGATGCGCAACCTGCTGGCTACCAAATTTTGGCATTCGAGTAACCATGTAAGGTCGTACTTTCGTACCGTTTATCAACACCTCTTTTAACCATGGCTGTTGTAACTTAGCTCCCGTGTCTCCCAACGGAGGTGGAATCCGAGCTTCATCACCCATTTCCTTTTCCGGCGTGGTAAAGAAATCACGGCGTGCTTCGACAACACCACCAACCTTGTTTCGTTGATGACATGCATAACAATTCATCGTGACAAATGTGCGGTGAATAACATCTGCCGTCTCCGGCTTATACTCGGAGCTCTCCAGAAATTTAATTGCCAAGGTAAGATCCGCACGCTGTTTTTCAGATAACCCGTAGTGAGGTTGCTGTCCACTGCCGGAAAGACAACCGTCTTTTCCAATCAGATTCTCTAATTTCTGATACTGTCTGGTGGACGTCAGAATCGAATCACCTTCTTTAAGTTGATGACAATCGGCACACCCAAGCGAAACAAAGTGCTGCCTACCAGCCTTGGCTTTTGTTTCATTGATTCCAACGAAGTCGTTGGTCTCAACAACATCTTCCGCCTTAGGTGTGAATAGTAAATTGCCGATCGACTGTTTCCCCAACCCCTCACCTTCGATCAAAACCTCAAGCGTGTTGTGGTTACTGCCATCAAAGTACTCAACCACCATTTCATGTTCACCCTGAGTCAACATTGTCTTCGCATTTTTGAATTGGTGCGCGTGAATTCCATCCACGATAACGATCTGCCTACCATCAATCAGCAAGCGAGACCCATCGTCACTTCCCAGATGCAGCGTATATTCCCCTGCTTCAGGAATAATCACTTTTCCCGTGAAAACAATTCCAAAATTGTCGTTGCGATTTCCGATCTCAACACCAAACCCTGAAGTCGTCCCTTCCAGTCTAGGGTCAAGTTTTGAGAAATCAGGAAGCTTATCCCAATTGCCCTCGTAATACTTAAAGGCCAGATTATCCGGCAGCTTCAAATCCCGCAGCAAGTAGGACGCAACATCACGAGTTTCCTTGTCGTTTAGATTTAAGGAGGGCATACGCCCGGAAGGTCGAACCTGATGAGGATTTTTCAAGAAGTTTGTGAGACTGGCGAATGTATACTTTTCACTCAAAACCGGAAAGATAATACTTCCGTTAATCGCCGTGTTTTCACCCTCCTGTGGATTATGGCAAGCCAAGCATCCAACCGTATTGAACAGTAACCGCCCCCGGTTGACTGACTGCGGATTAATGGTGGAATCATTCACTGAACCGGTCGCTGCAAGGAAGTGCGTCAGTTCTTCAACAATTCGACGTTTCTTACCAGCGTCCATTCCCGCCAAAACATCCGGCATGCTTGACCCCGGCTTGGCTGTTTTCGGATTCTCCAGAAACGACATCATGTAACCGCTACGGATACGCGATCCCACTGAATCTAAAATCGGCGCTTTCTTCAATGAAACGGCCGACGAAAGTGATTCAACTGGCTTATGGCAGGAGATACAATTCAACTCTCCCAACAACAGCAAACCAGCCTCGACCGAAGGGTCAGCTTGAGCATAAAAACGAGCATGACCTGGAACGACAGGGGGTTGAGCAAAAACAATCGTAGGCACCATGAGTGCCATGGCAAAAAAAATACGGCGAAGCATCTTCTCTCTTCAATTCTATTTCTATTTACAGCGCGACTACTTTGTAAGTGTCACAATGCGATCACACAAATAAATCACATCCATTATCAAGATCCAAATCCTTGGAAAATCAAAGAACACGTTGAGTCTGAACCAGCATTAACCCGATTTCCAAATCATGTTTATAGCTATTTCACCTACTGTGTTGCAAATCTAAGTCGTGCAAGAAAGTCAAATTACCCCCATAGCTGAAAATACAGCTGTGGGCGAAGATATAAAAGTCGTTGATTAATACGAGCCAATACAAGACCTCTAAATACGAAAGACCAATTCGCCATGGAGATGGACAAGCTTGTTTCCCTATGCAAACGCCGGGGATTTCTATTTCAATCCAGTGAAATTTACGGAGGCATCCAGGGCTTCTGGGATTACGGACCACTGGGTGTTGAATTAAAACGCAACATTAAAGAAGCTTGGTGGCGTGATATGGTCTCTGGCCATGATGAGTTGACCCAGCAGCAAGGGGCACCGAGCACCTACGAGATGACGGGGCTTGACTGTACGATCATCATGCATCCCAATGTCTGGAAATCCTCTGGACACTATGACCTCTTCCACGACTTCATGGTTGACTGTCGCCAAACCAAAAAACGTTATCGGCACGATCAGGTGCGGGGACGATGGGTGGAAGCCAAGGGTCAACGAGTCTTTATCGCCACCGTCGCTGAAATCTCTCTGGAAGACGAAGACACGCAACGACGGGCATTAAAGTTTTTCAATCTGCGATCCAAGCATGCCGAAGAGCTGCAATGGGACCAAGAGTATCTAAATTTAACGGAAATCAAAGATCTCAGCCAGGTACTCGGGCCGGATGCCAAAGAAGCCGGAACTTTGACCGAACCTCGCGAATTCAATCTAATGTTCAAAACATTTGTCGGAGCCCTTTCAGGTGAGGAGGGCACTGCTTTCCTACGTCCGGAAACCGCACAAGGTATCTTTGTGAACTTCAAAAACGTGCTGGACAGCACCCGGGTCCGGATCCCATTCGGAATCGCGCAAGTTGGCAAAAGTTTCCGAAACGAAATCACTCCGCGAAATTTCACCTTTCGTTCACGTGAATTCGAACAAATGGAGATTGAATTCTTTTGTCACCCTGACAGTTCTCAAGAATGGTACCAATACTGGCGAGACCGACGCATGGAATGGTATACAGAACTCGGGCTTTCTGATGAACGGCTGATCCTTCGTGAACACGACGAAGATGAACTCAGCCACTATTCCACCGGAACTGCCGATATCGAGTATCAATTTCCGTTCCTTCCGGAAGGTGAATATGGAGAGTTAGAAGGTATCGCCCACCGAGGCGACTTCGACCTCCGGAGCCACATGGAAGGAAAATTAGATCCCAACACTAATCCGCTCGAAGTGGAACTCAACGAACATGGCAAGCCAAAACACCGTGGTTCAGGGAAAGATCTAAATTACCGCGACGATTTAAGTGGTGAACGATACACACCTCATGTTATCGAGCCCTCTGCCGGAGCCGACCGAGCAACACTCGCATTCCTCTGTGAAGCCTATACCGAAGACGAGCAGCCGGATGAGAATGGCAAGATGCAAAAACGAGTCGTCATGAAATTCCACCCACGTATCGCTCCCATCAAAGCGGCAGTCTTCCCGCTGGTTAAAAAAGATGGCATGCCGGAAATAGCCAAGAGGATTTATGCCGATCTCAAACCTTTCTTCAATGTATTTTACGACGAGAAAGGGGCTGTTGGACGACGATATCGTCGTCAGGATGAAGCTGGCACACCTTACTGCATCACCGTCGACGGTCAGACCCTCGAAGATGGCACGGTGACCATACGCGACCGAGATTCTCTTGAGCAAATCCGCGTTACCGTTGAAAATGTGGTGGATGAAATTCGTCAGCGACTGACATAAGCCGAGCATCATCCAACTCGGACCACACAAACAAAAGCTCTGAACTGACCCTCATCAGGGAAAGCTCAGAGCTCTTTTATTTCTTGTGAAAAAATGGGCGCCACTACTCGGCAGACTCTTCTTCAGTGACTTCTTCCGACGACTCGGCTGTTGCTAGTGGATTCACTTTAGCTGATGAAGTCCCAAGTAAAGTACGATCCTGGCGGAGAAAACGAACTAAGAGTTCGATTTCATTAGCCGTCAGGAGTTTGGTTGCTTCGCTATGGAAGGCGGGCATACGGTCATTGTAAGTCCCCCAGTCTTCACTATAGATCTGATTAGGATCTGAGATCATCGTGGTTAACCATTCGCTCGAAGCGTAGTTATCCAGAGTAAATACATATCCAAATTCGTTCTCTTTATAGTTATGACAACCCACGCAGCCAAGCGTGTCGTCATTCAGGTGATCAATACCAGACTGAATCTTGTCCTGATTGGCTGCATAATCCAGATATGGTAACTTCGCTTCTGCAGACAATGCCCAGGAAACTTCTTCCACCATCCCTGCCAGATTCTGCTTATCTTCCTCAGACTCTGCTTCAGCCCACATTGTGTCTCGAATATGAGCAATCATTTCGCCTTCACTGTGACTGGTATTACCAAAGTACCTGGCACTACCAATACCATTCTCTCCGACACTAAGCAGACCCTGAATCCACGAGGGTGAACCAAAACCATACAGATCCGGAGCTCCCATCGGCTCTTCGACATCGGCTGCAATTACAGGTCCTGCAATTGCCAAACGCTCGTTTTCACCCGTCGCGTTATAAGCATGACAACTTGCACATTGCCGACGGAACAGGCGAAGGCCCATGGTGTACGGGTCTTTCTGCTGTAATGCCAATGGCCCCTCGAGGGGAATCCCGTAGTCTTCCACGAGCTCTTGAATCAACTCAAATTCTGTGTCAGCCCGCTTCACTTCCGCATGGAACTTAGCTGCTTTCTTAAAGGCTGCTGACTCTGTATCCTCTGGATTATTAATATTGTAATTATCCTCCTGATAAGCTTCCCAGGTCAAATAGCCCGCTCCACCAACAACCAACGCAATCATCAAAACATTAAGTGCGTGTCCGACCTTAATTCGAGCAATGAATGGCATCAGGAACATAAAACCAAACAGCAAACCCGGAAAGACAATTGCTCCCATAAATTCGTTATTCCATCCCATACTACCATCGAAGTATTTCAACATTTGAAATAGGAACAGGAAGTACCATTCAGGACGGGCAGCGCCATAAGGCTCAGTAGGTTCCGCTGGTGGCCCAAGTTCTGCTGGATGAATCAAGGCAACCCAGACAACGAGTCCAAAGAGCAGGGCACAAGCAACTCCATCCTTAAGAACCTGCATAGGCCAAAACATTTGGTCTGGACGTTTATCACTACTGTGAGCCGTAATACCGTGTTTACGGAACATCGCTAGGTGTAACACCAAAAAGCCTACCAGAAGGCCCGGCAGTACACCTGCATGCAAGGCAAAAAAACGTGTCAGTGTGAAGTGTCCGTATTCATTACCACCCACTACGATCTTTTGGATGTACCCACCAACAAACGGGGGTAAAGCAGCCAACTCAGTCGCAACTTTTGTCGCCCAGTATCCTTTTTGATCCCATGGAAGCAAATATCCCGTAAGCCCCAAAGCAAGTGTGATTTGCATCAACACGAGCCCTAACCACCAGTTGAATTCGCGAGGTTTTACGTAAGCCTTTTCAATAACTACTTGCAGAATGTGAATAGGCAGCAGGCAAACCATCGCCTGCGCCATCACGTGATGGATACCACGCAAAAGAGCTCCACCTTCCATATTGTAGGTAATGTAATAAACACTGGCCCAGGCGTTCTGACTACCGGCACTATAGTTCATCCACAGGAAGATCCCCGTGATCGCCTGTGTCATAAAGGCAAAAACAAGCATACTTCCGGAGACGTAACGCCACTTGGAACCGCCCGGAATGTTTTCGTATAGAGCTTCTTCCAGAGATTCCTGAACTCCAGTACGGGAATCAACCCAGTTGTATAGCTTTCCAAACATATTCAGATATATCTCGTTATCTTAAGATCGTGTCTTATTTCTTGGCTGAGAAACAACTTATTGGTTACTTCTCGATTTGATCATGTTTACCGGTATAGTAATCCACGTACCGCACAAAAACATTATTATTGTCATCGACTTTGACATCCAGTTTATCGAGTGGACGAGGGCTCGGGTTGGTGGATCCATCAACTTCGAGCTTTGAACCATCCAGCTTGAATGAACTGTTGTGACAAGGGCAGTGATAAGCGGCACTGTCCTGTTCATAAGCGACGCTGCAACCCGCATGCGGACAAGTGGTATGAAAGCATGAGATGTCTCCAGTTTCGCTCTTTTGCAAATAAACCGAACCTACAGCCTGATTCTCTATGAAATTCCACGCATCCTGCTTGTCAGCCACGATGGTAAATCGGCGAGGGACAACCGAGGCAATTTCATCAACACTGGCAACACGAAAGAAACCTTCAGAATCTGCGCCGCTACCACGACTCTTCTTCGGAAGATCTTTCGATTTGTCCCGTAAGGGGTCCATAATGAAGGCATAAACCCCAACGCAAACCGGACCAACCCCAAGAACGGCACCTACAAGAGCTGCTGCCCAGGCTGCAAAAGACCCGAGAAAACCACGACGGGATTCTTCAGCACTACTGTCATTTGTTTCACTCATTTATTAAATAACCCCAGGAATGAAGTGATAAACCACTGCATCGTCTCTATGTACAAAAACAAAAGCCAACCCAAGTCGTAGCAAACTAATCAATCAGCTATGACTAGGATTCTTCAGGTCACCGGGCAGGGTATAGGCTGACCTCAAAAACGGCGGGCAATTCCGGTGTGAGCGATTCTCGTTGAATCGTTACATTCCGGAGTTATGGCATCGACAAAACCGGGGCTACCTCGTCATGCAGCAGACGGGACAACGGAGTTACCGACTATATCGATTATTGCAACTTGGCAATCATTGCGTCAAGGAGACTACTTTGACACTCTTGGAATGGTCCTTCTATACCAGCGCCTGCAGCAGCTTTATGACCACCACCGCCGAATTCACGAGCTAATTCACTGCAATCCAGCGTGCCTCGACTGCGGAAGCTGACTTTGTAAACCTCCGGTGTTTGTTCTACCAGGATAAAAGCGGCGTCGGTCCCTTTAATCGTCAGACACAAGTTAACCAGATCTTCGGTATCTGTTGGTACGGCTCCTGTATTCTCGAAATCCGCGAGTCTGATAAACGTATGAGCCAGACGACCTTCAAGCTCAACACGCACACGCTCTAAGACCGTCCCTCGCAGACGCAGGCGACCTATCGTTTCCTGTTCATAGAGTTGTCCGTATATTTCCGCCGGGACGGCACCAGCTTCCACCAATCGGGACGCCAGTTGGTATGTTCCGGCACCGGCCGAGCCAAACCTATACCAGCCTGTATCTGTCGCTACCGCGGCGAACAACGGACGAGCCATACGAGAATTCCATTTGACACCTAATGCATCAGCGGCATCTGCTACAAGCTTCCCTGCCGCCTCGGCTGTTGTATCTTTGAAAAATGTCGCGCCAAGATCATCTTCACCCTGATGATGATCTACCACAATCAAAGGAATGTCCATGGCCTTAATGACCTCCCCCATAGGACCCAACTGAGCCCACGCGCTGGTATCTAGAACCATATGGATATCACGATCCTGAAGGTCCTCAAGTTGAACATCGACACCAATCGCTTTGATTCGATTCTCCGGATCAATGAACGCCAAATTAGGAGGAGTGGGTTGACCGTTAACGATAATAACGTCTTTACCAAGCTGCTCCAGTACATCCATCATTCCCAATACACTTCCCAACGCATCACAATCAGGACGAATATGACTCGTCAGCATAAAATGATCGTGGGCCTGAACAACTTCAATGAATTCTTGCCAGTTAACGGCCATAAGTATTCCTATATTGCTTTGGTTAGCGGGAAAATCATCTCACTAAAAGATGGTTACTTTTGAAGTTCCAAATAGGAGAAGATTCATCAAGTAGAACCTAAGAACGAATTACTGAATAGTATCTAGTTCGCGAAGAGGATCACCCTTTGGAACTACTGAGATATTCGGTTGCAATAGCATGGGCCTTCGCTACATCCTGCTGCAATTGACTTTTTAGTTGCGTCGCAGATTCAAACGAGACCGTCCCTCGTATGCGACTAAGCATATCGACTTCCATTATCTGCCCGTACAAATTACCCTCAAAACCGATTACATGTACTTCAAACTTGTGGTCATCTTCTTTAAACGTCGGATTACCTCCAACGTGAATGGCTGCTGGCAAGCGGCAGGACTCAGTCATGGCGACTCCGGCGTAGACGCCCGGAGCAGGAATCAAGGTGTCAATCGCATCGAGGTTGGCTGTCGGAAACCCGATTTCACTGCCTCGTTTCATGCCATGTGTCACCATCCCTCGTAAGCGGTAAGGCCTAGTCAGATCCCGACAAGCCGCATCGACATCTCCTGCAGCAACAGCCCTGCGGATTCGACTGCTTGAGACATAATCCTCGTCTTCCAGTAAAGGTTGCGCAACCTGCAACTCCACATCATTAGCGTCGCAAAGTAATTGGAGGATCTCAATGGTTCCTTCGCGGCCCTTTCCAAATGCAAAATTTGGTCCTTCGACTAAGGCTTTCGCTCCCAGTGCCTCCACGATGATCTGCTGAAAGAAATCCTCAGCCGACAAGTCGAGCAGTGACCGGTTAGTCGGGTACACGACCGTTACATCCACTCCTAATTCTTCCAACAGCAATGCCTTGCGAGATGTCCATGTCAACGGCGGCGGAGCCAATTCTGGCCTCAGCAAACGTACCGGATGAGGATCAAAGGTGAAGACCTTTGCTGGCCCATCGTATTTAGCAGCCAAATTCTTTAATTGTTCAACTATCCGCGCATGCCCTCGGTGTACTCCATCAAAGTTACCGATCGTAACGGCACCTCCACGCAACGTCTCGTCTAACTGACTTAAATCACGAATAAGCTTCATTTATTGCTCTGCCTGAGTTCGTAGGAATGCTGCCGGTAAATACTCGATGAGGTCCGTTGCCGTTAAGGAGATCTCGCCCGTCTCCTGTACAGCCAGATCTCCTGCCAAACCATGCAGGTAGGCTGCCAGCAAAGCTGCCTTTAACACGTCAGACTGTTGCCCCAACAAAGCCGCAATCAATCCCGTGAGTACATCCCCGCTACCTGCAGTTGCCATTCCGGGATTACCCGTCAAATTGTAAGAGGACTGGCTCCCGTCCGTTACCAGCGATTCATGCCCTTTAAGAAGAATCGTTAAATCAAATTCGGAGGCCAGTTCCCGAGCCTGCTGTTCTTGCAACTCCCGTTCAACGACACCTTCTCTCCCCAATTTTCTGAGTAATCGTTTAAACTCTCCCGGATGAGGAGTCAGGACGCGGGGACCAGCAGCACCAGCCAACCTCGTCAGGTTATTCAAACCATCGGCATCAAAAATAACAGGCCCTTCATAGTTCTGATAAATCTCATCGACCAGCCCTGACAACGCTTCATTTCGTCCCAAACCAGGCCCCACGGCGAGGACATCATAATTCCCCAAGCCGCCCACGACTCGACTTAACTCATCAACGGAAACCGCCATCACTCCGTCAGCATCTTCAGCGGTGGCAATCGTCATATAGCAGGGGTTAAAGCCAGCCACGATCGGCTGAGCGGAAGCCGAGGTAGCCACCGTTACGAGACCGGCGCCGCCACGCAAGGCGGCTAAAGCCGACAAGGCAATCGCTCCGGACATAAAACGACTACCGCCAATCAACAGCAGACGCCCGTAATCTCCTTTGTGACTGTCCAATGCACGAGGCTCTAACCCAGTCACCATATTCATCGCTCCGTCCCTTTAAGACGACGGAGCATAACACCGGCGTTATAGGCGGCCTTAAAGCCGGCATCAACGTTAGTGACTAACACATTGGAAGCACAGCTATTAAGCATTCCCAGCAGGGCAGTAACGCCTCCAAACGCCGTCGAGTACCCAACGCTGGTGGGAACCGCCAAAACCGGACTATCGACGTAACCGCCAACAACACTTGGCAAGGCTCCTTCCAGACCAGCGACGACAATTAAAACATCAGCTGACCGAAGGTTTTCAACATGCTCCATTAACCTGTGTGGCCCTGCAACTCCGACGTCTTCAATAAATTCATAATCGACACCCATCCAAATCAATGTTTCCACTGCTTCAGCCGCCACCGGCAAATCACTAGTCCCGGCTGAGATGACTAAAACTCGGCCGGGGATCGCTTGAGAACCTTCGAGATTCCAACGCAAAACACGAGCGACTTCGTTGTAAACAACACCTTCCAGCCTTGCTGTCACAACCGCAGCTTTGTCAGCCGAAACTCGTGTTGCTAACGAAGGGTGCCCATGATCACGCTGAGCCTGCATTGTTGAAGCAATGGTTTCGGCCGTCTTATTCTCGCCAAAAATCACCTCTGGAAACCCACATCGTCGCTGACGATCGAGGTCCAGTGTCACGCCTTCTACGCGGACACCACCTTGTGCAGCCAACTCTTTTTGAGCAGCCTCGACAGATAAGTTCCCCTGAGAAACCAGTTCAAGTAACTGGCGTAAATGATCTATTTCCATGAAGTTCTTCGTGACCTAACTCTGTTTGACACCCGTAATGTAAAACTGATCGACTCAGAGCCTTTAGTATAAGCAGAAGAATAGATTCTGAGCATTGGTGTAATTGGCTGTGGGTAAACTTATAAAGCGACCGAAATAAATAACATCGCACAATGTAAATAAGAGTTAGCAGCTATCCGCTTTCCAGAAACACTTCCATGAAGAGAATCGCAAATTTCATCCCCTCACTAAGCGGTGGCGGCGCCGAAAGAGTCGTCGTCAATTTACTGCGTGCATTCGATCGTAATAAAGTTATCCCTCTCTTGATTACCGGCTCTGCCACAGGACCATTTGCCGACAAAATCCCTGACGACGTTGAAGTCATCGACTTAAAGACGGCCCAAATGCGTAAGGCCACTCGCCCCTTAATCGAAGTTCTTAACCGTCAAAAAGCGGACTTACTGATTTCTCATCTGAGCCATGCCAATATTGCCCTCCTGCGGGCTGCACGAAAAGCGAATTACCGCCCCAAGATTGCGGTAGTCGAACACATGACGATGTCCGCCTATAAAGGCGAACGTTGGCGTGATAGATTGATCAAGCCTTTGACCAAACGACTTTATCCCTATGCAGATCATGTCATCAGCGTCTCCAATGACGCCGCAAGAGACCTCGAACAGGTTCTTTCTTTGCCCAATGGTTCAGTGAAGACAATTTATAATCCAGTCGTTAGCCCTGAGCTCGAAAAACAAGCCCAAGAAAACATTGAGCATCCACTAGGCAAATTTAAAGGCAAACTCATCCTTGGAGTCGGCAGACTCAGTAAACAAAAAGATTTTTCGACACTTATCAAAGCATTTTCAAAACTACATACGCTTGCAGACACGGCAGTCCATCTGGCCATTCTGGGAACGGGTGAACAGGAATCATTACTACGTTCTCTGATAGGGAGACACGAGCTACAAGATTCCGTTTCGCTGGTTGGATTCCAGGACAATCCATACGCCTGGATGCGTAAGGCTGACTTATTTGTACTTTCGAGTCGCTGGGAGGCGTTGCCAACCGTCCTGATAGAAGCAATGGCCTGTGGTACCAATATCGTTTCCACCGATTGTCCATCCGGCCCACGGGAAATCCTCCCCGCGGCGTTACATGGGCATTTGGTCGACGTAGGGGATACTTCGGCGTTAGCTCAACAAATGAGTCGGGTTCTCTGCCATCCGATCGCGGCAGAGCAGTGGAGCTCTGCTGTCAGCCACTTTTCGTTTGCTCATGCAGCCACCGCATATTCCGATCTAATCTAAGGGAACTGTCTGCGGTAGTATTAACGTCCGAAGTGATTGGGCGGCTCTTGTCAGTTTAAACAACCGCAATCACAATAAGGTGATTCAGCGCAGACGTCTAAGTCTGCTTTTTAGAAAAACTCAAACCCTTTCCAGAATTTTTGAAAGAGTGATAGCAATGCCAAGCTGCGTTTTAGCTTATTCCGGCGGTTTAGACACTTCCGTTATCCTTGGATGGCTTCAGGATCAGGGATACGACGTTCACTGCGTCTATGTCGACCTTGGCCAACCTTGTGAAGATAGGGAAGCAATCATGCAAAAGGCCCACGATTGTGGCGCGGTTAGTGCTCGTCTGGTTGATGTTCAGGAAGAGCTTTGTCGTGACTTTGCATTCCCGGTTTTGCAGTGGCAAGCTAAATACGAAAGTATCTACCTGCTTGGCACATCGATTGCTCGCCCTTTGATTTCTAAAGTCTGTCTGGAAGTTGCCCGTGAAGTCGGAGCTGAAGCTTACGTTCACGGAGCGACTGGTAAAGGTAACGACCAATGTCGTTTTCAACTGGCAGCGGAAGCTCTTGATCCAAATGTCAAAATGATCGCTCCCTGGCGAATCAAAGAATTTCGTGAATTATTCCCTGGTCGTACAGAAATGATTGCTTATTGCGAAAGCAAGGGAATCCCTGTAAAGGCTTCCGTTTCCAAGCCATACAGCTCTGACGAAAACTGCTTACATATCAGCTATGAAGCCGGCGATTTAGAAGATTTGGAAGTCAACGGCGTTGAAAAAGTGGACTTCGGAATGGGCGTGTCTCCTCAGGACGCTCCTGATGAAGTTGAAAAGGTCACGGTGAAGATCGAAAAAGGTGTACCAGTCGCCGTAAATGGCAAAGCACTTTCACCCTTGGGAATCGTAAAGACTCTTAATGATATCGGTGGTCGCAATGGTGTTGGCCGTATCGATATGGTTGAAAACCGTTTCGTTGGCATGAAAAGCCGTGGTGTTTATGAAGCTCCGGGTATGACCATACTCTATGATGCATTGCTCGTCCTGGAACAACTTACGATGGATCGAGATCTATGCCATCTGCGAGATCGACTCAAGACTGAAGTTGCCGAAATGGTTTACTATGGACACTGGTACTGCGCACGGATGGATGCCTTGCTCGCTTTTAACGACGTCGCTATGCAACACGTTAGCGGTGAAGTAACGCTAGGACTCTATAAAGGCAATATCATTGTCGAAAGCCGAACGAGCCCTAACAGTCTCTACGATGAAGGTATCGCCACGATGGAAGGTGGGGGATCCTACAATCAGGATGATGCCGAAGGTTTCCTCAGGATCATGGGGCTACCCTACCGGGTTCAGGGCCGGATTACTCCTCGCAATTATTAAACCAATCGGTCCGGTATAACGCGAACACTCCAGACATAGAAATAGGGCGTCGTCCAATACAGGACTTCGCCCTTTTTCTTTCATTTAAGGATCGTTTAGAACCCCATCAGTGGGCCTGCTGCATCATTCATCAATTCACTGATGTCTGGTCCGGCCGATTGAGTGACAACGAGATAGTCACCATTGTGCAACGCATAATCGTTGAGCGGATCCACACGACGGTACTCCGCATCAAAGTTGACATCTAAAGGCAGGAATCGGCGGGGATCTTTTGTTGGCCGCTTTAATTTGATCTGCATATTGTCAAATTGTTCGGTGACTTTGGAAAGCCGTAGCGCATCCTCCACACACAAGCCCGATTGCAAAGGCAAACGCACGCGTGAGCGCGCTCCATATGCGTTTCGAATCTCCACAGTGAAGCTGCCATTGGGATCCTGAGGAGTAGTGTAACCTGATTGTGTTGCGGCCTGCTGCATTATCGTTTGCTGTTGAGCTACCAACTGCTGAGGTGTCTGCATTTCTGAATTCGAGTTCGTAAGATTACATCCACTAAGCAACAAGATAATTGCCGCAAAGTATAAAGCCCGGACAAATCGATTTTCGATGGTTTTCATGGTGTTATTCCCTTTGGGGGAGAGAATTGTAAGCGTGTTATGTCAGCTCACCGTCTAAAATGAGTCCCTTAAAAATGGGGTTGGTAGCTCGGGAATCGTCAGAGATTCCGATATTCTTGAAATTTCTTAAGCTGATTTGCTAAAAAAGATGCAAACAATCCTCTCTACCAACAATTCGATTGTTCTCAGGCCATCGTTTGGTTGTTAAAATCGCTCGAAAGACTCATCGAAGTTTTATAAAGGGGCACGATGAAAGTGACTGCAACGGATTCAGCAGTAGACATTTCACCAGTACCTGACACGTGGCAGCGTCGTCATCTACTGGGGCTCGAAGCATTATCCAAGGACGACATTCTTACACTTCTCCATACCGCCGTTGAGCTCAAAGCGGCAACCGGTGGATGCAGGGATAAGCTTTCCATTCTCCAAGGCAAAACGATTGCCAACATGTTCTTCGAGAATTCAACTCGAACAAGGAACAGTTTCAGTTTGGCGGCCCGCCGACTTGGAGCGGATACCGTTGAGTTTTCTGCAAGTTCCAGCAGCCTCAGCAAAGGCGAGACCCTCATCGATACGGCAAAGACGATCGAAGCCATGAATGTCGATGCCATGGTCGTGCGTCACAGCACTCCTGGAAGCCCTCACCTTCTATCACAAAATGTTGGCTGTAGCATTCTCAATGCTGGTGACGGACCTCACGAGCATCCCACGCAGGGCATGCTAGACATTATGACCATTTTCGAACAACGTGGAACGCTGGAAGGCCTGACAGTGGCCATGGTGGGCGACATTACCTATAGCCGTACGGCACGCTCCAACATCTGGGGACTGAAGAAACTTGGGGCCCATGTTATTGTCTGTGGTCCTTCCACACTCGTTTCCAAAGCGTGGGAAGATTTTGGAGTCGAGGTCTCTTATAGTCTGGACAATATCATCCCCCGCTGTGATGTACTCAATCTGCTTCGCATTCAGTTCGAACGACAATACACTCGGCCATTCCCCTCCGTCCGTGAATACGCATTCCTTTACGGAATGAATCGCAAACGAATGGAACAGGCCAAAGATGATATTTTGATTATGGCTCCGGGACCGATTAATCGCGGAGTGGAAATCACACCGGATGTCGCCGATGGCCCCCATTCTGTCATCCTCCATCAGGTTACCAACGGTATCGCCGTGAGAATGGCCGCCCTCTATTTAACCACTTCAGCAAATCAACAGGCGTAGAAAAGGAGTCAAACATGCCAAGCATCATCATTCGCAACGGCCGAATTATTGACCCCAGCCAGTCGCTTGACGAAGTCGCAGACCTGTTGATTCAGGACGGTAAAATTGCTGCTATTGGGACCGACTTGGGAACTGCCGATAAAGAAATCGAAGCCACCGGCAAAATCGTCAGTCCAGGCCTTGTGGATACTCATGTCCAGCTGCGTGAACCAGGATTCGAGGAGGACGAGACGATCGAATCCGGAACAGCAGCCGCAATTAATGGTGGTTTCACCTCCATCGCCTGCCTACCAAACACTTCACCAACAACGGACACGCAGGCCCAAGTTCAATTCATCCAGCAAAAGGCCTCGCAAGCAAACAATTGCCACGTCTTTGTTATCGCTTGTGTCAGTAAGAACCGGGAAGGCCAGGAACTGGCAGAAATGGGCATCCTGGCTCAGGCGGGAGCGGTTGCTTTTAGTGATGCCCCCCATCCCCTGCAGAAGACGGATCTGTTTCGCCGGGCATTAGAGTACAGCCGCATGTTTGATGTACCGATTCTCGATCACCCCGAGATACCGGAGCTCTCACAAAGTGGTCTCATGCACTCAGGATCCATCTCGATGGTTTTGGGGCTTTCGGGAATGCATCCCGATAGTGAAGAACTCGCTACGGGACGAGATCTTCGTTTGGCAGAAACAACCGGTGCCCGCTTGCACTTAATGGATATCTCTACTGAAGGCAGTGTCGAGCTAATTCGTCGAGCCAAAGGGCGGGGCGTGAATGTATCCAGCGAAATTTGCATTGCCAACCTGCATTTAACCGATGAAGTCATGAGGACCTTTGATTCAAACTACAAAGTCAATCCACCTCTCCGATCTCAAAGCCACATCGATGCCTGTATCGCAGGTCTCCAAGACGGAACGATTGATGTCATCACGAGTGGCCATGCTCCTCGAGCATCCGAAAAAAAGATGACGGAATTAGACCAAGCCCCCTTTGGGATGAGTCAAATAGAAATCACACTCGGGCTGGCAATCACGAATCTCGTGGTTCCCGGGCACCTTGACTTCCCCACCCTAATTCGCAAGCTGTCAACCAATCCGGCAAAAGCATTAAAACTAGATAAGGGTACATTATCAGTAGGTACTACCGCTGATGTGACCATCATCGATCCTAAAGTTACATGGAAAGTTGATTCGAATCAGTTCGCCTCTCTGAGTACAAACACCCCATTTAACGAACTGACTTTAACCGGCCGGGCCGAAACCGTAATCGTTGACGGCACTATAAAACTTCAACGGTAGTCTTGTGAATCGTCCCAACCCACCTCAGTCAACTTCATCTCTGTTTCTGATCGATGGATACAATCTCTGGTGGGCGTCCGAAGAAATCGGCCCGGACAACGAGGCAGGCACGCTCGAAGGTGCCCGTCAAAGTCTTATTCAATGGCTGCTTGAGACACTCACTCCGGAGCTTGCTGCGAAGACAGTGCTCGTCTTTGATGCGAAGAACCCTCCCAAGAACCGAACCAGCATTTACAACCATCAGGGACTAATCGTTCATTTCGCGGTAGGTTACGGGGAAGCTGACACGCTAATGGAAGAATATATCGAATTGCATACCGCTCCTCGAAATCTAACTGTCGTCTCCAGCGACCATCGTGTTCAGCGAGCAGCGAAACGGCGGCGAGCTCAGGCAATCGACAGTAATCTCTGGTATCAACGTATCAATCACGAGATGAAAGCTAAACGATCAGCTCGCAAAACCGATCGCTCCAAACCTAACCAGAAGCTATCTGAATTCGAAGTTACTGCCTGGCTCCAAAATTTCGGGCTTGCCCAACAGGGCGCCAGTGAAGCTTTGCAAGCAGAGATTGAAGACGAATTAAAGGGGAAGCATCGTCGTCGTCGATAACAACAGTCATTGCCAATCGTGTTGATTGTCCAAATCTCGGATGATTTGACTCGATTGGCACTAAAAAGATTGTGATAAATACTCTACACTCTACGGTTTACATTAGCGTTATTTCCCAACCGTAATACTTACCACTGATCAACGCATGAGCTCACCTATACTCGCAGATATTCGTAAAAAAGTAGAAAATGGCGACCGTCTTTCTCTGGAAGATGGCCTGGTACTTTATCAGGACGATACTCCATTGCAGGAAGTGGGTGAACTAGCCAATATCGTTCGCGAACGTATCAACGGGAACGTGGCATATTACAACATCAATACGCATCTCAATCCAACTAATGTCTGTGTATATCGTTGTAACTTCTGTGCATTCCGAGCAGACCTGAGGTCCGAACGTGGCTATGTCATGTCTGACGAACAGATTCTGCAACGCGGGTCTGAAGCGATCGCCAACGGCTGTACTGAAATGCACATTGTAGGGGGCCTCCATCACAAGAAAAAATATGACTGGTACGTCGACATCGTGCGTATCCTTCACGATGCTCACCCCAAACTACATCTCAAAGCTTGGACGGGGGTCGAAATAAACTGGTTCGAGCACCTAACAAAGAAGCCTGTTCGAGAAATTTTGGAAGATTTAAAAGAGGCTGGTCTGGGAAGTATGCCCGGCGGTGGAGCAGAGATATTCCATCCCGAAGTACGAGACCAGATATGCGAACACAAAGCAGATACAGGTAAGTGGTTCGAAATTCACGGTACGGCCCATGAACTCGGGATTAAAACCAATGCGACGATGCTCTATGGGCATATTGAGAATGGCTTTCATCGCGTCGACCACTTAATACGCCTGCGGGAACAGCAGGATAAATCCGGTGGATTCCAAACCTTCATCCCGCTGGCATTCCATCCGGAAAACACCGGACTCGACCACCTTAAGAAACCATCGGCACTAATGGACTTACGAACCATGGCCGTCTCACGATTGATGTTAGATAACTTCCCTCACATCAAAGCCTACTGGATCATGCTCGGTATCGGGACAGCGCAAACAGCATTAGATTACGGGGCTGATGACCTCGATGGTACTGTTCGGCACGAACTCATTTATCATGATGCTGGTGCAACGACCCCAGAAGAATTGACCGTTGAACAATTAAAAGAATTGATTCGCGAAGCAGGCCGGGAACCAGTGGAACGCGACACGGTGTATAACGAAGTCATCCGTGATGCCGACAACCTCGCCGACTGGCGAATCGGTGAGGCCTTGAGTGTCAGCCTTTGAGGGCTTACTGACGCGGCTTCAATATGCTAAAAATCGCTTCCTTGGCAATTAAACTGGTATCCGGATCACCTTCAGTAATAAAGCCTTCCAACCTCCGGACATGATCGCGTGCAGAAGGTCCGATCACTCCCAGAGTGAAGATTGCCATTTGTCGGGTAAGTAGCTTCTTCGAGTCGAGTTTTGCCACCAATACATCAATCGATGGGCTACCGATTCGAGCCAATGCTTCGGCTGATGCTTCCTGAAGATCTTCATCGTCTGTCTCGATCAGGCCTCCAAGCAATTCCACGGCTCCTTTGGACCTGGTTCCGTACTTTCCTAACAGTACTGCCGTCGTCCGTTTAACTTCATTACTGTTCGAGTTCTCCAATACAGAAACCAAAGTGGCAATCGCCGGTTCAGCCGGGGCCAGCTTGACATAGGACTGTAATGCAGCCTGCTTGACCGTGGGATCATCGCCCTCAGCCAATATCAAATCACTGAGTGCTGTTTCTGTTTGCAACACGTCGCCCGGCACAAGTGCGATAAGACGCAAAATAGAATTTCGAATAGCCGGCATTTCCTGCTTGTCTTTCATCATCTCAAGCAAATGCATATGAAGCTCTGCGGCTTGTGTCGGTAACAATTGACGTATCAACTGAACGCCGATACTCCGCACCTTACTGTCATCGTCAGCAAGTGCCAGTTTGACCAAACTAAAAGTCTCGTCGGGAAAAACCTGCGCTTTACCTGTCATCATTAACATCATTCCCCGACGCTGGGAAACACTGCCAGCTTTTAACCAGTCGGTATGTTGACTTACAACTTTTGCCGCTTGTTCACCAAGGGCTGTGCTCGCAACAATTCGATCTTTCGTTGCACCATCACCGAGCGTGGTTAGCAAATCACCAATCGCTTCATCCAGCTGAATCGGCACAGTTTGTGCCTCAATCGGTTTTAGGGAAGCCGTTTCAGAAACACTTTCCTCCCGTATCAACTGCTGAGCACCATTGGTGTCGGTCGCTGTTTTCTCCTCACCGACTGGCGATGGCTCTGAATTCTCACCAACACAACCAAGTAAGGTGCCGAATAACACATAGGACAACACATAGAACAACAAAATTGTTTTAGTTGACACGTCGGTTCACTCCTTCTGAAAACGCAGGCCATGCTA
>PAAT01000174.1 GCA_002698965.1 Rhodopirellula sp.
GCCCCCGGAGAAGAACCAACAATGTTTCCTGAAGGAGTGGGGATTAGGCTTCCTGCCGGCCACGAGTTAGTCTGGCAACTGCACTATACTCCCACTGGTAAGGAGGAATTGGATTGCAGCGAATTTGCTGTGAAGTTCTGCAAGAGCCCTCCGGAGCATGTCGCGCGTCAGGATGCAGCCCTGAGCTTCAGCTTCCGCATTCCTCCAAATTCCTCTCGTCATAAAGTAGTTGCGACACGGACGATTAACGCCAATTCAGAGTTGTTAGCCGTGATGCCCCATATGCACGTACGAGGTAAAGAATTCAAATATCTGGCCAAGTTTCCTGACGGAGGAGAACGCACGCTTCTGAGTGTGCCTTTCTATGACTTCAATTGGCAACATGAATATCGCTTTACTAAGCCGGTCTACCTCCCAAAGGGCACCGTCATTGAATGCACCGCCTATTTCGACAACTCTGCCGAAAACCCTGCAAATCCAGAACCCAGCAAATGGGTAACCTGGGGTGACCAGACATGGGAAGAAATGATGATCGGATTTTACACGCTCATCCCCGCTCGCAAATAGATTCTAGAGAAGTACGGATTCATTCCCTTTTCTGACATTTACGCGAAGATCTTGATTCATTACGAAGTACGAGCACCTCAGATTGAGGGCGAATGGAATGTAACTGTCGACTATAATAAATGGTATGATTCACAAGCTTTTTGCAATTACGTGTTTCCTCTTAGCGACAGCTACTGTCGTTGGTGAAGAACGGTTTAGCGCGGAAGACATCGCGTTTTTTGAGACCAAGGTCAGACCAGTACTAGTGACTCACTGCCAGGACTGCCACTCCGGGGAAGAACCTGAAAGTCGCTTTAGCGTCGAGTTTAGGGAGGCATTTCTTACGGGGGGTGAATTCGGACCCGCCGCCAAGCCTGGGAAACCAACAGAAAGTCTCCTCATCAGCGCTATCAAGCATGATGAATTTCTAAAAATGCCCCCCAAAGAAAAACTCACCAGTGCACAGGTTGTTGATCTTACACGCTGGGTTGAAATGGGCTTGCCATGGCCCGAGGAAAAGTCAGGTATCACGGCAAACATTGGCCAAAGCTCCGATGCACTGACGGCTAAATTCACCGAAGAACAAAAAACCTACTGGGCCTTCCAGCCACCGAAGCGGTCTTCATTGCCCGCGGTCAACAATAACAACTGGCCACAAACTCCTATCGACTACTTTATTCTGGCAGAACTGGAAGCGGCCAATTTAATCCCAGCAACTCAATCCAACAAACGAACATTAATTCGTCGGGCCACGTTTGATCTTACCGGACTACCTCCGACGCCAGAGGAGATTTCCACCTTCGTTAGCGACGACAGTCCCGATGCATATAGCAATCTAATCGATCGGTTATTAGGATCGCCAAGGTACGGTGAACGATGGGGACGCCACTGGCTGGACGTTGCTCGCTATGCGGACTCTAACGGTCTGGACGAAAACCTGTCGTATGAGTTTGCTTATCAATATCGGGATTATGTTATTCGCGCGATGAATTTGGACAAGCCCTACGGTGAATTTGTCAAAGAGCAAATTGCTGGCGATCTAATGCCTCAACTATCAGACAAGCTCGCTGCTGAAGACCGGAGACGGGCGACCGGCTTTCTAGCCATCGGCCCTAAAATGCTGGCAGAAGATGATCCCGTTAAAATGCAGATGGACATTATTGATGAGCAGGTAAATACTTTGGGTCAAGCGTTCATGGGATTAACCTTAGGCTGTGCACGCTGTCATGATCACAAATTCGACCCCATCCCCACAGCAGACTATTATTCACTTGCCGGAATCTTCAAAAGCACGAAGTCGATGGAAAATTACAACGTCGTAGCTGATTGGTATGAACACCCACTGCTTTCGCCGACCGCCAGTGCCAAGTTAAAACAATTGACCGATGAGATTGCGGTGGCCCGGGCCGAACAAAATAAACTTAATCGCAGTGTTGTTGAAATAGTCGAAAATGAGCTGCAGCATAGAGCAGACCGCTACCTCCTCGCTGCACGGGCGGTTGGCAGCCTCGATGAAGCAATCACTGCCGGAGGAATCACTGTCCACAAGAAACAGGACGAACCCTTCACCGTTACCAATGGCTATCTGGCCGTGGAGGCAGAGGCAGCTCATCGCACGACGCTGAGCATCTTATCCGCAAGCTATGGCAAAGAGATTGGGATTGTCGGCAGCGGCGGTGACGGCGGTTATGCCGAATTTGATATCCTTGTTAACACGCCCGGAACGTACACACTGGAAATTCGCTATGCCGCTCTCGATTCCCGGTCGATTGGTGTCAAACTTGACGACCAAATGATAGCCGATAACATTCTCGGTAAAGTCACCGGCTCATGGTTCCCGGACACGCAAACATGGGTTGCGGAAGTTGAATTCGAACTAACTCAGGGCCAACATGTACTCAAACTGGATTCCCCCAAGGTTTATCCGCACATTGACAAGCTCGCATTAGTCCTTCAACCGGAAGCGGATATTTGGCCCTTCGACACACCGGCCCCGCCAAGCCTGACCACCGCAGGTCGGGAACATGACATTAACCCCACTTTCCTAAGTTCCTGGTTATGGTATTTGGGCAGCCTCACTGCAGCAAAGCTACAGACCCATCCGTTTCTTGAAACATGGTTGGCATTAGTCGCTATAGAAGACGCTGACTTTGCAACGAAGGCCAAGCCGAAACTCGAAGAATTACAAACGGAGGAAGGACTCGGCACCAAAGCCCCGCCCGTACTAAAAGCCCTATTCGCCAAGGCACCCCCATCTTCGATCGAGGATGTTGCAATCTTATATCGCAGATTAATTGTTGATAGTCATCATGCCAACAAAAACCTCGGAGACGATGCAAAGGTCATTTACAAAGAGGTCTTTGATGAAATTTCGAAAGGTGAATTTCCTACATCGACGCCAAATCCAATTCCCGCAACCGCTTATCCTGAGGACCAAATGGAGCAGCGGCAGGCGATTGCCAAAACTATTAACGAATTAGAATCCCAAAAACCTGTCTTCGAAATCGCCATGGGGGTTACCGAAGGGACTCCCGAAGATATTAAAATACACCTTCGAGGCAGTCACATTACACTGGGCCGGACCGTTCCGCGGCAAATGTTGCAAATCATTGAAGGTTCAGAACAGGAGCCGATCACCGGGACTCAAAGCGGGCGTCTGGAGTTGGCAAACTGGCTAGCACAGCCCCAACACCCCCTAGTTAACCGAGTCATGGCAAATCGCGTTTGGCGTTGGCATTTTGGGACCGGGATCGTTTCCAGTGTTGATAATTTCGGCACACTCGGAGAACCGCCAACTCACCCTGAACTACTCGATTATCTAGCACTAGAACTAACTGAAAACGGTGGCTCTTTAAAGCAATTACATCGTCAGATTATGCTATCTGCTACCTACCAAATGAGTACCACTTACAGCGAGCAGGGAAATACGACTGACCCTGAAAACAAGCTCTTGTGGCGTTTTAATCGCCGTCGTCTTACCGGGGAAGAAATACGAGACAGCGTATTAGCGCTCGGCCCCGGCCTGGATACAAAAATGGGAGGCACGCTCCTGAAGGTTAAGAATCGCGCCTATGTCACCGGGTCTAACACGAACATCACGGACGAGTTCGACAATTACCGTCGCAGCGTTTATTTGCCTGTAGTACGTAGTTCCGTCTACGAAGTGTTACAGGCCTTAGATTTCCCTGATCCCGCGGTATCCAATGGCGATCGCAACACAACAACCGTCGCACCTCAGGCTCTTTTCATGATGAACAGTTCACTAGTTGATGCGTCCACGTTAGCGTTAGCTTCAAGCCTTATCGCTAGTAATTCTAGCGATCGAATTGAGCGTGCTTATTCAGTGATCATGGGACGAACCCCAAATGAACAGGAAATTGTGGATGCACAAGCTTACACACAGCAGGTTACTGGCGCTGCTTCCAGTGCCGGGATTGCCATAGAAGATGCCGAGCTAGCGGCCTGGCAAAGTTTTTGTCGCGTTTTACTTTCCACTAACGAGTTCTTTTACGTCGAATAGATTCCGACGACAGTCAAGAAGTAGTCTGATGCAAACACGAAGACAATTATTAAAGAATACGGCGGTCGGATTTGGGTCCATGGCGTTAGCGGGACTCATGGACCAAAGCGCCAAAGCGGAAGAACCTAATCTCATTCCGCGTCAGCCCCACTTTCCAGCAAAGGCCAAACGGATCATCTTTCTGTTTATGCATGGTGGCCCAAGTCAAGTCGACACTTTTGACTACAAACCCCAGCTTGCCAAAGACGACAACAAACCGGTTCCTTTTGCCAAGCCTCGCGTAGTATCGGCAGCAACAGGCAACCTACTTAAGTCGCCATTCAGGTTTAAGCAGTATGGTGAATCCGGAATGTGGGTCAGTGAGATTTTCCCACACATCGCCAAGCACGTGGATGAGTTAACATTTGTAAAATCAATCCATGGATCAAACTCACGACATGGCGCAGCTCTGTTGGAACTACACACGGGAAGTGATACGTTTATTCGCCCAAGTATGGGCAGCTGGTTGGGATATGGGCTTGGCAATGAGAATCAGAATCTCCCGTGTTACATAACGGTCTGTCCATCGCTAACTCATGGCGGTGCGAACAACTGGGGCAGCGCCTTTCTGCCAGCATTATATCAGGGTACGCCAATTGGCAATGCCGGCACGGCAAGTGAAAACGCCAAGATACCCTTTATCAAAGGCTCTACCTCAACAGCTATCCAGCAACTCGAGCAAAAGATGCTCAAGAATATCAACACAAAGCATCTCGAGTCCACGGGGCCAGACACTGAGTTAGAGTCGCGGATCAAATCCTTTGAACTTGCTTTCCGGCTTCAGACGCAAGCGCCCCAGCTACAGGACATTTCCACGGAAACGGCCAAAACGCTAGAAATGTATGGAATCAACAACGGCCCTACAAAAGATTTTGGGCTGCAGTGCCTGATGGCCCGCCGTTTCGCGGAAGCCGGAGTCCGTTTCATTCAACTCTCTCACAGCTATAAGTGGGATCAACATGGCGCTTTGGAAAGCGCTCACCGCAGTAACGCAATGGAAGTTGATCAGCCGATCTCTGCGTTACTAACGGATCTCAAACAAAGAGGCTTACTGGAAGACACCATCCTCTGGTGGGGCGGCGAATTTGGTAGAACCCCGGTTTCGCAGGGCGAGCGCGACGGGCGCGATCACAACCCTCATGCCTGTACCATGTTCTTTGCTGGCGGAGGTATGAAGCCCGGCATTCAATATGGTGAGACTGACGAATATGGCTATTATGCTGTGGAGAACAAAGTTCACTTCCATGATCTACACGCCACTTTGCTGCATCAACTCGGATTAGATCACACCAGGCTGACCTATCGGTATGCGGGACGAGATTTCCGCTTAACGGATGTACACGGTGAAGTAATTCATAACATACTTAGCTAACCTATAGCTCCTCATCAATCGTCATAACATCTCACGAAGGACCACCGTGTGTTTAATCGAATACTCTTCTGTATATTGGCAGTTCTTTACAGCAGTTCCCTGTTTGCCAAACCTTTTCTACTCGTCTCCCTCCCGGATGAACAGCATCTGGCAATCTTCGAAATCAACACGCGTACAGGTGAGCTAACCCATGTTCGCGATCACAAGACAGAATCCGATCCTGGCCCTATGTCCGTATCTCAGGACGGAAATACTCTGTTTGTGTCTTTGAGGAATGCTGGTGAACTGGCATCCTATGCTATTGATCATGCCACGAGTAGCTTAAAGCACCTTAGTACAATCAAAGCCGATCGCGACCCGGCTTATCACTGGCAAGATCATTCAGGTAAGTGGTTAATCACCGCCTATTATCATACGGGACGAGTTTCCGTTCACGCCGTCGATAATATGGGAGTACTGAAACAGGAAGCAGCCTTCTTTGGCGAAACCGCTTTAAACGCTCATGGAGTCGCTGCCACTAACGATAATCGCTTCGTGTATATCCCTCACACCGGACCGAATCTGATTGTGCAGTTTGGTTTTGACGACAGCACCGGTCAACTAACGGTTCTTGAGAACGGATCACTTGTCTCACCTGAATCCACGGGGCCTCGGCATCTTGCAACCCACCCCAAAAAACCATGGCTTTATGGTGATTACGAGCAGGGTAATAAGGCCGTTTTTTATGAGATCAAACCGAACGGTCTGTTAATCACAAAGCAGATTCTTTCATCTGTCCCCGAAGAATGGCCGGCAGGCAAAGGGGCAACCGCCAGAATGACGCTATCTGCTGACGGCCGGTTTATGTATGTCGCGAATCGGGGACACAACAGTATTGCCACATTCAAAATCCATCAACGCTGGGGTACGCTATCCCTTGTCGGAATTTATGAGACAGAACCAAACCCACGTAGTTTTGTGATTAGTCCGTGTGGCAAGTGGTTGTATGCCGGCGGTCAGGATTCCGGAACCATTGCAATCTTTAGCCGAAACAGACGGACTGGCGTGCTCTCACGCAAAGGAACTGTCGGCACCGGTAAGCGACCATGGTGGCTTCAGGTCATTGAATAATCATCGACGAGCCTTTTGGGGTTTGCACTATTCGACTACAGCAAGGGTAGCTATAGTCAGGAAGACTTCCGTCGTGTGTTGAATGCCTTCGCCCTCGTTTAGAACTTCTATGGACTTCCAGGACATTAATCTGATCGACCAGTTGCAGCGTGCGTTAGCCGATGCCAACTATGTCACCCCTACGCCAATTCAGGTTCGGGCCATTCCCCCAGCTCTCGAAGGCCGAGACATTCTGGGTTGCGCACAAACAGGGACCGGAAAAACAGCTGCATTTGCCTTACCGATCCTAAACAGGTTGGGAAAAAAGAACCGTAAGGCGGTCCCTTTTCTTCCCAAAGCATTGATCCTTGCTCCAACGCGTGAGCTTGTGATCCAGATTGGGGAAAGCTTTGACACCTACGGAGCAAACTTATTCCTCCGTCACACTTTGATTTACGGTGGAGTTTCCGAAGTTCGACAAATCAAGGCCATGAAGCGAGGTTCTCATATCGTCATCGCTACACCAGGCCGCCTTATCGATTTGCTCCAACAAGGTGCGTTAGGCCTGAGTGAACTTGAGTCTTTTGTCCTCGACGAAGCAGATCGTATGCTCGACATGGGATTTCAACCGGATCTCGAACGAATCATGGCAGAACTTCCAGATAAAAGACACTCCATGTTCTTCTCGGCAACGATCGACGACAAGGTGGCTAAACTGGCAGGTAGTTTGCTGCAGGATCCTTTCCGAGTTGACATCGCGCCCGAATTTCCGGCAGTGGATACCGTCACTCAGTATCTCTGTCATGTCGAGAATGCAAAGAAGCGGCCTCTTCTCCTTCGGTTACTCCACGAACTAACTCCCGGCCAAACCATCGTGTTTGTCAACAAGAAGCATACGGCGGACAAACTGACCACGTGGCTTAATAAGAAAGGGTTCAAAACCGATACGATCCATGGCAACAAACGCCAGACCCAGCGAGAGCGTATCATGAACAAGTTCCGCAAAGAAAACGTTCAGATTTTAGTTGCCACAGATGTTGCCTCCCGAGGGATCGACATCGATGGCATCACTCACGTCTTCAATTACGATCTCCCGTTTGACATTGAGGATTATATACACCGCATTGGCCGCACTGGTCGCGCCGGTGCCAAAGGTGTCGCAGTATCATTCTGTGCAACCCATGAAAAGGGAACGCTGGCTGAAATTGAAACGCTCATTGGGTTTCCCATCCAGATCATGAAAAACCCCGGAGATTCATACCATACCCCTGAAATCAAAAGGGAAGTTACTACCACTCAAGAGATTTCGTCGATGGAAGAGGAAGCAAACGCCGAAACAGATAACATTACGAATGAACACGACGCTATAACCGAAGACACTCGTCCTGACGAGATCGTTAAACCAGAACAGATGGACGAATCATCGGAATCAATGGAGATCTTAATGACCGAAGACACTCGCCTTGACGAGATCGTTGAACCAGAACCAACCGACGAATTATCGGAACTCCTGGAGATTCCAATGACAGAAGGGCAAAAGAACAAACCTGAAACTCCGGTAAAACGCTCACTTCGCAAATCAGAGAATCCCCCCACCGAAAACAACTCGGACGGACCGAGAAAAATGAAAGTTCGCCCAACTCCCAGACGCGCGAGAATTTCTGAAGGTGTTATCGTCAAGTTGTCGGATAAGGGATTCGGTTTTATTAAGACGAAATCCGGCAAAGAGCTCTATTTCCATATGAGTAATGTCTTTGGGCGTTGGCGATTCGATTCACTTGGTGAAGGCCAACGAGTTTCCTTTAAAAGGGTTAAAACTGACAAAGGCCACGTTGCTGAGGGTGTCAAAGGGTTAGAAGAACCCCCGGCACGACCTAACAGATACGGCGACCGCAATCATCGAGGCGGACGGGATGGAGATCGCGGACGACGACGCGATGGAGATCGCGACCGAAGAGGTTCGCGCGGACGTCGTGACGGTGACTCACGGGGACGCCGACGCGACGGAGGAGGCGAATCGCGTGGAGGAGGAAGTGGTAACCGCCGAGGTAGTGGTGCATCACGAAGAGGTCGCGATGGAGGCAACGAGTCTCGCGGAGGGGCAAGTGGTAACCGCCGGGGTAGTGGTGGAGCATCCCGAGCTCGCCGAAATCCCAGTGGCTCACGTCGTTCTCGGGGATAATAGTCGCTGTAGACGCCCCCCTTTACATTTAATCGCTTTCAACCTTCGGAATTCTCGTCCACTTAGACAAATTTAAAGCTGTAAAGGTCTGCATCACTAAGCGTGAAACGCAGACGAACTGGCTTACCAGACAGTTTCTTCAATCCGGACCAGCCGTCCCAAGTCACTTTCCGGCTCAGTGCATCCCCAAAAGTCTCATCTGCCTGATCTAAACCAAACGTATCAACAACCGTCCCCTCAGCTGTCAGGCATTCCACTTTGACATAGCCGAGCGCCGAGGTACTAAGATTCAGTTCCAACTCACTGCCGGAAAACGTGAGCGGCCGCGTGGTTAAACGACCACCCTTGAGAGTTGAATGCACCGAAACAAAGCCGTCTTGTCGCAATGAGTGTCGAGTCAGAATCTTGCCTGCTCCATGCCATCCACCGGACTCGGCATAAAAACTCAGTTCATCTTCTGCATTTTCAAAACGACTTGATGTTAATGCAATATTCCAGGCAACGTTGTTATGGCCGTAATACCAGGAGTCACTGCGTTCCACGCCCGGCCGCAAGAACGCTTCATCCCAACGCTTGAATCTGACACCATCTCGACTAGTCATGATTTGAGTTTCTGTCAGCGCCGTTCCATAACGCACATGCGCTTCCGAACGCAACTCCCTGTTCTGCAGGTCCGGTAATGCCTTCATCGTCGGACTCCACCCGCGTTCGACATACCGCATAGGAAACCCGACTAGAATATGCGGCGCCCGATCATAAGAAATTACATTATTCGTATACATTTGCTGCGGCGGTGAATCACCGTAGGTTAAATCCTGAAAACCTTCCCAATGAATGAGGTCATCCGAAACCGCCGTTCGTATCGCCCGAATCCCCCCTGGCTTCCAAACCTTAGCGGTCGTCGTTCCTCCCGTGAAGATACGATAGTACGCTCGGTATTTCCCAAGCGACTTATCCCAGAACGCAATATTGGCCGAATCGAATGCCCCCACGGTGATCACCCCTTCATCACCGACTGGTGTCCAGCGTTTGCCGTCTGCGGACTTGAAGAGTCGCATGCCACCATTATGGGCCAAACCGCCCGTTGCTTTTAAGCGTTCCTCTTCAGGACAATCCGGGCGCTGATCGACAAAGGGGCTAAAATTGTGACTCCCCGGCCCCATCCAAACAATATTGTTTTTCTTACTTCCTGCGAACTCAAAGAGACCTAATTCAGGCTTCTCCCAATGAATACCATCTGCACTCTCGGCATAGCAGGTGCATTCTCCGTGAGTAAACTTTAGTGTGCCGCCGGACATGTCGAAATTATGTCCCCGGTAATACATCCGGTAAGTGTCGCCATCTTTAAATACGGTGTGGTAACTACTTGCGTTGCCCTCCCAGGGCTTGTCCTGTCGAATCACCATCTCCTCCGCCTGAGGGGAATGAAGGCGATAGCTTAACTCACCTTCAAGAACATCGACCATAAAGTCATCGATGAACAATTCCCGGCGTTGTCCCATGGCATAAACATCATTAGCCGCCACTGACAGATTACCCGCCTCTTGACTTGTGGTACCAGACACCACGGAACCGGTCGCCAATACACCTGCACTTGCACCAAGAAATTGTCTTCGCTTCATCTATCTACTTCCATAAGTTGTGTCGGCTCGAGGCACAAGCAGGTGAGACGCATACTTATCCGAATGATAAATCGTATTAACCGCGCTTCGTGCATCTTCAGGAAATGCAATTGCCTCTGGTTTTCCATTTTGAGGATTAGGCTCGTACAGCGGAGCCCCCGTACTTGATACGGTAACACGAATCTTGTGGCCCGTGTTAAACACCTGACTCAGATGGCCAACGTGAAACTGGATCTTGTGAACTGTGTCTTCTTTGAGGAATACCTGCTTATCAAATCCTCGGCGATAACGGGCTCTACGTATGTAATCCACAATTAGAATCGAGCGGCCATCAGGATAGACATCACTCACTCGCACAATAAAGTCGGTATCCGGAGCGGTACTCTTTACATATAGATTTGCCGTGATTTCGCCCGTCAGTTCCACTGGTGTTTCCAGAACGGGGGTGTCAAAGACAAGAACATTGTCCTGTTGTTCAAATGCTCGTGCATCGCGTGCCCCGGGAAAACTGGTTCCCGGAATCTCTGCTGGATTACGGGGATCCGAAACATATTTCGTGATGCCTTCAGCACGCTCGCCGGGCAACTCCCACTGCAACTTACCCCCACCGGCCAAAAATAAGGGTTCACGTTCTGTGTTTTCCGTTTTAGGCCAATCTTTCGCCTGACGCCAGACATTGCCTGGAGCACCTCGTTCCCCCGTGGCTCCCATAACGTAATAATCGACTACCGGCCATTGATCTACTCCGTTATCCCTTCGCTTAAGGTAATAATCGAACCAAGTAGTCATATGCTTAACCATGTCGAGACCAGCGTTTTCGGGATAGGTTAATTCGCCCACCTTATTCCCTTTATTAAAACGACCATGGAGCCAGGGACCAATCAGTAGCTTTTGACTGCCTCGAGACTCTGGTCCCCCGTGATGCTGACGCCCAATATAACTAGCAATGGACCCCTGATTCATAAAGTCATACCAACTTCCAATCGTCATACAGGGCACATTCATTTTTCTAAAGTGACGTGAGGTGTCTTCCGCTTTCCAATAACGATCAAAGGTAGGGTGCTCAAACCATTCTCGCATCAATTGTTGGTTGTGCTCCGGTATTCTACAGACACGATCCATTCCTTGAAAACGTTCAGGACGTGTGGTTCCACCAATCCGGTAGCCTTCCTGGTAGAGGCTAAGTCCCGTATCGATCATGTATTGCGCCACCAAACTTGGCGGACGACTCACTGCCGCAAAATTCTGGGCGTACCCGGCCTGACTACTCCCAAAGGTTCCAACTCTACCGGTCGACCAAGATTGCTTCGCCAACCACTCAATCGCATCATAACTGTCTTTGTGGCGCCCAAGGCTTAAACTGCGATAGCCAACCCAAATCCCCTCCGACTTTTGGCTACCCCGGAAATTCCCACATACTACGACATAACCGTAGCGGGCAATATCCGCAAAGGCTTCCTGATGCCCGCGACTCGACGCATCCGCATATCGCTGCTCATACAAAACAGGCCAAGGCCCCTTATCTGCCGGAATAAAAGCATGGGCACTTAGGTGGATACCATCGCGCATCGGAATCATCAAATGTTCATACCGCACACTATGAGGTAACGGTTCCTGACAATTGCCGACTAAGTTGAAGAACAACACAAATGTGAAAACAATAAATTTCATGGTTAATATTTTACCTCGTTTGAAACAAGGAAACCAAATCATTCTACATACCAGAACAAGAATTCCCGGTCCTTAGGACGCACCGTCTTAGTAGCCCATTCTCAATTCGCCCGAGATTAGAGGTTTCCTAATTTCCCGGCGGGAGATACTATTTAGTCGTCAGATAAAACTCCCTTTTTAAATTGCTGGAAGCAAATCCATGAAACCATTCGTTTTTTCGATCTCGCTGCTTCTAAGTTTAGTCTTTCTTCCAGTTGCCGGTGCCCAAACCAGCTTTGCCCAGGCCCAAAAGCTTTCACAGCAATCGGGAAAGCCGATGTTCATCATGCTCGGTCGGGACGGCTGACCGAGTTGCAAGGTTTTAGAGCAACGTTTTGTAAACGAACCCGCTCTCAGACCGTTTGTGGTACAGTTCGTCCCACTCAAACTTAATGTCGACACTGCCGACGCAAGCAATGTTCGACGCAACTTTCCCATTCAGGGCAACAGTCTTCCCTTCGTCTATGTGATTCGCGCAGACAACAAGAAGATCTATGGCGCGAGTGGGGGGCTTCCTGGCGACCAATTGCCAGCCATGATGCGAGAAGCTTTACGCCAAGCAGGTCGAATACTCACGCCGGCTCAGGAAAAAAGCTTAAGCGACACTACGGCCATTGCAAAGACCGCTTTTCAGGCAGGTGATCTATATCGCACTTCGATAAGCTTCCAGTCCACCATTAAGTCAGGGCTTCTTGGGCCCAACGCGGGCTTTTCTGAGGCCAGCGTCCAAGCTACCGAACTGCTTGCCAATTTAAGACAAAAGGGTCTTACAGACTTAGAATCCGCCCAATCCCTGTTAGATTCCGAAGAAAACCGGATCCAATCTCTCTTCACGCTACTACTGGGCCAGAGAATTTATTATTTCGACGTGGCATTACAGAACCAATATCGAAACGCTCTCAAAGAAGCTGAGAAAAATGACGAATTCAGTTTAGCTATTAAACAGGCACGTGAAATCGAAAAGGCATTCCTGATTCAGTATGCCCGGGGAGGAAAAGCCAAAGCGGTACATGCTCTGACTAGGCTAGCACTTCTCAGTCAGACTAATGCCAGACGAGAATTAATTATGCGGGAGCTACATCGCCTTGAAGGCAGCGATTTCGAGCTGCCTGATTTCAACCCTTACGCCATTAGAAAATGGAAAGATGATTCCGGGAGCTTCTCGATTAACGCAAAGGTTCTTTCAGTCTCAGCATCTAACGTAATCCTGGAAACTGAAAATAGTGAACAAATCACCGTCCCTATCATTCGATTAGGGAAAGAGGAACGGGAATTACTGAGACTTATTCAGCCATAGTTTTAATTGGAAAACTCTTAAATTCCGGTTAAAGCTTCCGAACTGTTACCGAAGGTATTGCGTTTCAGACCATTACGTTCGAGGATCGTTAGAAATAGCGAACTCATCTTGTCATTGTCAGCTTTTTCGAAGTCGAGCGTACGACCTGTGTCAAACGCACCGCCCATCGTTCCTGCCATCATCAATGGCACCTTGGCTCCATTATGGAAGGTCCACTGCTCATTGGCAGCCATCAGACAGCAGTTATCCAGAACGGTACCGTCTCCTTCCTGCATACTGCCAAGCTTGCGAACCAAATAACCATACTGTTCCACCCAGAACCGAGTAATCTTAGCAAATTCCTCCCCGTGGCAACTATGAGAATAGTTGTGATGATCAACATTCAGCCCTAAAAAGGGATAAATCTGTCCTGAAAGATTATTTGCCATAACCAGGGTACTCACGCGTGTGCGATCCGTCTGAAAGGCTAACGCAATGACATCACACATTACCCGGGTATGCTCATCCAATTGATTTGGGATACCATCGGTGGGTCGTTCTGAATTTGGACTTGCGGTGTTATCAGCTGTTTCTTCAACATTGCGTTTCTGCATCTTAGCCAGTCGCTGCTCAACTTCACGAACACTTGTGGCATATTCGTCGATCTTGGCCCGGTCAGCAAACGAAACCTTACGTGACACATCTCCTAATTGCTCGCGCACCAAATCGAGAACGCTCAAATGAGTCTTACTACCTTTGCTCTCAAATAAACTATCAAACGCCAACGCCGGATAAAGTTCACTTGGAACCGGGGAAACCGGACTGCGCCACGAAAGATGGCTGGCATACATCATCGAATATCCCGACTCATGAAAACCGCTGACCGGGCGCTCGCATGCAAGAACCAAACTGGGCAACACGGTTTCATCCTCCCAGGCATTAGCCAGCACCTGATCGAGACTTGTCTCCCCTTCAATATCTCGTCCGTTTTGCGGGGCATGCCCTGTTAACATCCCGGCCGCCCCTTTCGCATGACCACCAACAACATTGCTTGGATGCTTTAACCCGTGGATAAAGTTAATATCACCTTTAATATCTTCTAGTGAAGAAAAGACCGGGCCTAACTCCAAATTCTCGCCACTTCCTTTTGTCCACCACTCCTCCGGATGAATACCATCGCCCCAGAACATAAACCCGAATCTCCGAGGGGGTGTTTTGGCCTCTTCGACACCCAGCAATTGGCCGGATTCCAGCCACGGCAAAGCCACGCTGGCTCCAAGACCAGTCAGAACCATGCGACGAGAGATTTGGGATTTAACCATTTTTAAGTTCCTTGAATACGGTAGCGGGAAGAACCGTTGTCTTTCTGTTTTTCAATATATATCGAACTGTTGTTTTTATCGACTCAATTACCTAGTTGACGTTACAAAGTCCCGCGCCCGTTGATTTCTAAACTGAGGACTTTCAACAACTTTCATCACCAATACGGAAAATCGGTAATCATTGTCCGCCAAAGCCTGTTCCATTTCATCGAGTAGCTGCCGATCAGACAGTTCCACACTTCGGCCCAACGCATAACCCAGGAATTTACGACAGAAATTACTCACAAACTCCTGTTTTCGATGCTCTTCAATATACTTAATTAATCCATCCACGCCTTTAGCAGTTTCACCATCCGGCAGAGTCACGGCATCATCAATGCGACGGCCACCGACATCTCTATCTCTCAATCGACCGATCGGATCGAAACTTTCCTGTGCCAATCCTAAATAGTCAAAGTGCTTATGACAGATTGCGCAAGAGGTATCCGATACGTGTACCTTTAACAATTGACGCAATGAAAGCTCACCATGCTTCAGTGTTTCCGGAAGCTCCGGCACATCTGCCGGCGGTGGGGGAAAATGTTGCCCTAGTAAGTGGTGCACCGTCCAAAACCCGCGTTTAACAGGACTTGTTCTTTCACCACTTGAATTCTTGGCCAGAATTACCGCCATTCCAAATAAACCGCCCCGTCCCTCTGCTCGAATACCGCTGACTTCGAACCAGGTTGCCTCCATCTCTTGATCCGACAAGGCATCCTCTTGCGTATCTTTCAACTGCCTACGTAATTCCGCACTAGACCGAACCCATTGCTCTCTAATATCTCCACCGTAGTGTTTCGCTAACACACCATTTACAAAAGTCTTGTCGCTATTGAGCAACGTCGTAATCGGAAGATCACTTCGAATGACATGTTCTCCCAACGCGATAGGTTCCTGCCACATCGCATTACGCAATTCGTCGGTATACTCCGGGAATGCTAACGCATTGATAGGATCTTTTTCCATATAATCGCGATACCGAAGCCACTGGCCAAAAAACTCTCTCGCCAAAGCAACAATTCTTTCATCTTGCAGCATCCGTCTTGCGTGTAATTGCAAATGACCTGTCTCTGCAAACTCATTTTTCTCTGCGGCTTGAAGCAGCATTGCGTCAGGTACTGACGACCACAAAAAATAACTCAGGCGACTAGCAAGATCTCTACTGTCTAAAGGAACGACGCCCTGACCAGCACGATTATTGTTGTAGCGATAAATAAACTCCGGCGACATCAAAATGGCCGTCACCATTCCTCGCAAGCTGGATTCCACCGTTTGACCATCCTTACGTAATGCCTCGTAGAGACCTTTCAGCTTGGACGATTCCAATTCCGTTAAGGAACGCTTGTAGGCTCGCTTCGCTAATTCCAGCACATCAGCAAGACCTTTTGGCTCGGCAGTTGCCAAGGCATCCTGTTGTTTCTTCAAGCCGGTACGAATGTCTTCGAAGAACCCATGAACCATGTCAAACTTCTCACTAGGATCCTGAGGTTCAATGACGCGACGTCGAGCCTCCTCCGTACCCTCCTTAGAGGGTGTTCCCATCTTCCGCAGATACTGTACTTCAAACTTATCCAGCATCTCTGGTGTAACCAACTTAGGATCTCCTGCATGAAGGTAGTCCCATTCGCGACCGTGTAAAACGTGTCGTTCCGAACGTTCAAACCAAACAAATCCCCGCAAAAGCGTTTCCGTCCGGTTGGTAACGAAATCGAGTTCTTCCCACATTTTATTTAGCTGATTCACTTCCGCATCGGTAAGCACCTTATCCATGAGAGGCTGGTCATCGCGAAAGAACCCCTCCACCAAATGAAAACCAGCGGCCAAACCTCGTTTGTCATCAACGTAGAAGAATCGGTTAGGGAAGGCATTGCAAAACGAACTTACCGATTTAGCCAATCGCGTTGCGGCTTTCCCGTCCTTATAGATCAGATGAGTCGGGTTGTCATCAAATTTAGCGTTCTGCAATTTTCCACTGTGATATTTTACAAAGACACTGCTGTCCCGACTTACACCTGCATCCAACTGACATGGCAACAACAAATGTTTACCCTGTAATTCCTGTTGCATTTCAGGTGTAAAAGGAATTTCAATCAATGCCGGCGTCTTTACGACAAGCCACTCCGAGTCCAACCCTTCTTCGGGAACAGAAGTAGCAACGGGGTGGCTACCAAAATTCAGTTGCTGTGCGAGTTCAGGATGATACTGTTCAAGAACGGTCTTGAGTGCAACCACCTTATGATTTTCCGTCTCATCCTTTTCGCTTTTCGGCAGAATCCGCGCGTAGCTAAACATCGGACGTTTAATAATCACGTAGCCGTTTTCCTCGGCATAACCTTTCTCAAAACGTATCGAAATTGTATGGGGATCTTCCCCTTCCTTGAGGACCGGAACCTTCCCAGCAACCACCAACGTTTCACTTTGCAATTGTTCCGGGGAAAACTGATCACGAACGGCCGCTGTTTTGGCACGAAAATCCAACCAGTGGATGGGCCAGTTACCCGCATTCGATTTAATGAGACCTTTCAAAGGCGGTGTTAGCGTTTTTCGCCCGAACTCAATAAATCTCATTAATTCTTCAAACTCAGCAGGGATGGACCGATCTTCTGCCGGAATAGGAACTGCTTCCCAATGCGCCCCAAGCTGCTTCATATATCCTTCGCCTGAGCTTGCTGAGGAAAGCGTTTCCCAAACGAGCTTGAGATATTTGGCGCTCAATCCATTTGCTTCCGCATACGCTCCCATCTCCATGGGGCCGGTTCCGGCGGCGTAGCGATATCTCCACGCCGCCTCTACATACGCCCTGACTTCCACCTTTCGCTGATTGTAAAAATCTATGATTGCCAACTCGGTAAGTTTCCGACGCTCGTTGTACGACACAGCCGGCGTCGGTGCGAAGGTGATACCATCAGTCTTCAGCAACAAGTGATCAGCGACCTCCTGAGCTGCAGCGAGATATTTCTTTAGCAAGTTAGGAGACATACTTAATGCTTCGCCAGTATTATCAAAACCTTCTCCACCGGCAGGGTCGGCAGGAAAATTACGGGTGGGGCGAATATCAACACCCGTGAGATCACGAATAGAATGATCATATTCTGTATTGCTCAAACGTCGTGGTGGCACAAAGCCGGGGTCGCCGGCGTGTTTACGAGCCTCTTCCAGCAGGACACTTTCGACAGCAGCTAAAACCGCATTACTTTGTTCAATTTCCGGCTGAGGAGATCCCTTCGGAGGCATCTCCCCGCTACGTATAAATGTTGTAATGTTGTCCCAGCGGCGAAAATTTTTCACCAAACTGCGATCCGAGTCAAAGGCCGTTAGATTGAGGCCTCCTTTTGGTTCTTTCTGACCATGGCAGTCGAAGCAAAACTTCTGCAAATAGGGTTTGATATCGTCCTCAAAATGATCCGCGCAAACCGAACCGCTCAGCAATCCAGCCAATGTCAGGCTCATGCAATACCTAAGAAGAGACTTGCTCATACTTTCCCCGGAATTCCACTTCTATAACGCGCAAAAACAGAGTCGCAATGAAGGACTAATACCATCGATTGTACCAAATATGCTTTCTTTGGCCGACTTTCATTTAATTACACCCAATGTCTCCCCTGCACCCCAAAAGCACGTTTTACTAGAATGAGAAACATGAGAACACTGATTTGGGTATTTACCGTCTCTTTTTTCGGCCTCGCCGAATATGCTCACGCGCAGCAGCTTGAACAACTTCTCGAAAGACACTGTGCCGACTGCCACAATTCAGATGAAGCACAGGGCCAACTGGACGTACCCGGGCTACTACAACAAAAACCTCTCGTTCGTAACGCTCAGCAATGGAAAACCGTCATCGATCGAATCAAGGGTGGGGAAATGCCACCTGAAGATTCTGAGCAACCGAGCTCGCAAGACCGGCAGACGATGCTGAAGCTTCTTGTCAACAAAATCGATCATTTTGATTACTCGACGATCCAGAACCCTGGTTACGAGCCTGCGAGACGGCTATCCAATATCGAATACGATAACACTCTGTCAGATCTTTTTGGAATCGAACTGAGCCCCAGTTCAAAGTTCCCGGCCGACTTAACTGGTAAAAGCGGCTTTGACAACTCCGCCAACACGCTCTTTCTCCAACCTCAGTTATTCGAGCGTTTCGTCCATGCTTCCGACGAAATCAGCAATACGATCCTCCGAGACGAATATTCAGATTTACATGCACTTCTAGCAATAAATCTAAGTGTAGAAGGTCCGGTGACGCCAGCACTGTTCCTGCATACCTTTCTCTCCCGGGCGTTTCGCCGACCAGCCACAGAGCAAGAAAAAGAACGGTATCAGGCCTTGTTCCTTGCCACCTACAGGAAAACAAAAGACCTCAGCCAAGCGTACAAGAAAATCATCGATACGGCCCTGATTTCCCCGCAGTTCCTATTCAAATCTGAAGCGATGCTTGCACGGGACGAAGAGTTCCAAATCTCTGATTATGACATGGCAAACCGACTCTCCTATTTTCTATGGGCAAGCATGCCGGACGACCAACTTTTCAAACTCGCAAAGGAGGAAAGGTTGTTTGACAAAACGGTCCTCGCGGAACAAATTCAACGCATGTTGGATTCTCCCAGAGCGGACACTCTAGGGGACATCTTTGGAGGCCAGTGGCTTGGCTTTCAGCATCTGGGGACTCGTATCCGCATGGATCCCATTGACAACCCCTGGTGTACCGACACGCTCATGACCGCTATGAGGCAGGAAACGTCAATGCTGATCAATAACGCGTTCCGCAACGACGTTTCCGCTACAGAACTCTTATTGGCAGACTATACCTTTATCAATGAAGAGCTCGCAAGACATTATCGTATCCCCGGCATTCGCGGCGCTGAGATGAGAAAAATCAATCTCACCTCTCCCCATCGTGGTGGGTTGCTGGGGCAGGGTAGTCTGCTAGCTGTCACCTCATTCCCCGGTCGCACGAGTCCTATCGTACGAGGGAACTGGGTGCTGACTACAATACTCGGCACTCCACCACCTCCCCCACCTCCGGGAGCTGCTGAATTTGAACCTAGTGTTGAACGTCGGCGTGACTTATCCACCGCAGAAAAACTAGCACTACATCGAGAAAACAAACGTTGTGCTTCATGCCATGACCAAATCGATCCACTCGGCGTGGCGCTTGAAAGCTTTGATTTCTTTGGACGTTACCAGACACGTTATCGAGGCAGGGTTATCAGCACGCAGACCACCCTATCAAATGGGACTAAAGTGAACGGTCCGGCCGGTTTAAAGCTCGCTATCGTTGGTAGTTATCACGAAGAATTCGTAAAACAGCTTACTCGCAGGTTATTATCCTATGCGTTGGGTCGTCAACTTGAATACTATGACGAACCGGCAATTAGTTCTATCTATAAAGAGATGGAGGCCAACAATTTCAAATTACACACCCTCATCAAGAGCATTATCTACAGCTATCCATTTCAAAATAAGTTGGCTCCTCAGAAACTAAGTGAGGCTAATCATGAATAAACCGTGGCATCTTTCACGTCGCTCGGTCCTCCGGGGAATCGGCGCGTCTCTGGCTTTACCGCTTCTTGAATGCATGTCCGATGCGAACGGGGAGTTCGATAAGCAAGCCCCCCAGGCACGGATGGCCTTTCTGTATTTCCCAAACGGTGTGGCGGAAGGGAGTTGGAGGCCAGAGAAAACCGGGGCCGACGGCACACTTGAGAAGCTGAATCCATGGATGAGTCCGCTGGACAGGCATAAAAAAGACTTACTCATTCCTCGCAATGTTTGGACACCCCGTGGCAATGGACATATGGCGGGAACCGCCACTTGGCTAACAGGTGGTGAATACTCTGGACGCGAGGTTAGTGCAGGTGGAATGTCCGTTGACCAATTAGCTGCGAAACATGTAGGTCAGGATACACTCCTTGACTCGCTACAGTTGTCAGTCCGCGGCGAGGGATTCTTCTCTA
This sequence comes from Rhodopirellula sp., assembly GCA_002698965.1. Lineage (GTDB taxonomy): Bacteria > Planctomycetota > Planctomycetia > Pirellulales > Pirellulaceae > UBA721. The sequence continues at coordinate 20,675 of PAAT01000174.1, forward strand.
AAAGCCTTCCTCGCAATACGATCTCCTGGATCGATAGACAAACGCCAGCAGCCCGCGAAATTGAACCCCGAATCATCTTTGACCAAATGTTCCGTACTTCAGATCAATTTGCGCCGGATAGTAGCGTACTGGATCTAATTTTAGAAGATGCCAAATCTTTACAGCAACAGTTAGGAGCTGTGGATAGGGACAAGTTAGATCAATATTTAACCTCTATACAGGCCATCGAACGACGGCTGAAGTTCTCCGACAAACAAGCTGCCCTTGCGCAAGACAATGACTTGCTCAACGAGCGACTAAAACGGCCTGCAGCAGGCATCCCGGCGGATCACGGCGAATATATGAAACTGATGCTGGATATGATCGTATTAGGATTTTGGGCAGATGCCACTCGAGTTTCAACGTTCATGCTTGATCACGGACAAAGCAATCGATATTTCAACTTTATCGACGGAGTCGAGGGAACATGGCATGCGTTATCTCATTACCATGATATCTCCGGTGAAACGGAAGATGATGATGGGCTCACCAGTTGGTCCAGCGTCAAAGAGAAACGCGGGATGTACAATGCCGTAACGCGTTGGCATCATGAGCAAGTCGCATACCTACTCGACCAAATGCGTGGAATCAAAGAAGGAGACGCCACCTTACTGGATAACTCAATGATCGTTTACGGGTCTAGTTTAGGGGACGGTCACGAACACTCAGCAGACAATCTGCCAGTCTTATTTGCCGGTGGCTCCAACCTGAACATTAAAACCGGGCGTTATCTAGATTACTCAAAAAACACTGACCTCAATGGATATTATCTCTCAATGCTTCATCGTATGGGAGTCAATGTGGATCACTTCGGGACTGCCGACGACGAACTGCCCGGGCTCACTTAGCCTGATAGGAACGGCGAAGCTGACGCCCGAGTTCCATTGCATAATCGGTCAGAATTGCGTCGACACCATGGCCAATACAATACGCCCAATTATCAGCTTGGTGACCTGCAACCGTGTTCCCGGCGATAAAGATCCGTTTCCCTCGGGCACGAATCTTAGTGATCTCTGCAGGACTGGGGAGGTAACGCACATAAACCCATGTCGTCAGTGGATTGGCAAGCGAGACGACAAGTTCCTTAGAATCGTGGGCAACGGCCGCCATCTGTACAGTTCGGTCTGCCGCATATAGCCTTTGTCTAACCTGAGCATCCTGTATTGTATTCCCAATGAACAAAAGCCGATCAAGAATATCATACTTCTTTGCCAGGACGACCAGATCCGTTTCAACCTTTGCATCATCCAGTTTAATATCGACAGCATAAATTGCTGACGATTTGGGGTAGGACGCAATCAAACTGAATACCTGATCTATTCCAGGGATGCGCTGATTCTTAAAGCGTCGGGAAAACCAACTGCCGGCATCTAAACCAACGGTTTGATACCGAGTTAGTTCAGACAGGGGGCCCTTACCACCGGTCGTACGATCGATCGTCGTATCATGCAGGCACATCAAATGCCCATCCTTGGTCCGCTGTACATCCAATTCAAAGCCAAAACCCAACTCCAGGCATGCCTTAAAGCTCGCGAGCGTATTTTCAGGCGCATCGAGAATCAATCCACGGTGGGCAACAACCGTTGGCCCCCGAAAACCTTCCCCGGCGGGCTTCTGGTTGGCTTCACTCACCGCGACAACAAGCATGCCAAGAAAAAGATACCAAACTCTGGAGTTCATCGTTTAATCCATTCCGTTGAAGCGGGACTTAAATCGTCGCTTCGCCTGAACAGACATCGGATCTGATTCAGGCACAATCGTTTCCCACTCGATCCCAAATACATAGCCATCTCGAATATGTTGTTGATGATTCTTTTGAAATGGCTCAAATTTCACCAGAGCACGTAACAATTCGCGATTAAGGCTGTCTGCCACTTCATCCCATTCGACGTGGCGTACGATTTTACCTGACACCCCATATTCGTCAGGTTCCACGATATAAACTCCGGCGTCGCCGGATGCATTAACCATGGCCTTAAGGTCTTCTTTGCTGGATGTGGCCGCGTACATAAATTGGCCCGCCAATTCGGCATCCCAAACAATCGGTCTGGAGGATTCAACCAACATCTTCAAATCGGCTGAGGAGGGGTGATAAAAGACGACCAGCGGACGATTATCACTGGCAGCCACATTCATTGCCAGATCGACTCGGTCAACAAGAGGAACCGGTGCAACAAAGGAGTTTGGCACAGCCGGCTTATAGCGAGATGCCAAACGTTTCATCTGAACAGCCATATTCTCCGGTGTGCGAAAAATACTGGGGCCACGTGTAGGCCGAGTCAACTTTGTCTTGCCGTCCGGGGATAGCAGACAAAACACTGTGTTCGGCAATGTCCCGTCAGTGACCCCCAGCAATTGTTCCATATATTTATACTCACTCTCACTTTCATAAGTAAGCAACCGAATACAGACCCAATCACGCGATGCTTCTACGACAGGTTCCTGAACCAGGAACCGACTGGTTGAACCAGTAAACCCTGGTCACCAAATGCCTGGAACGCCAAGACAGGCAGGTGCCCCGGAGACTAGAAAGACAGGCCGATTGGTTTGTTTAGCCAATGCGAGACCTTTTTCAAGGTTGGCATGCCAGACAATACGAACCGCAGGGTTCTCTTCAGCATCTACGGGGGGCATTCCCACCAGCAGTGTTAGAAGAGGTAACAAACACATCCCGAATCTCATCCGCTTTTCACTCCAACTAAGTAATTTTCTAACGCCCCATTGTCATTAAACCAAATCCAAGGCAATTAGTTTCGCTTCATTTAGCTTTCTGTCGAAGCAAGGCTTTCGCTTCATCCAGCACAGCCTGACCTCGCAGATTGACGGCTCTGACGATCCCCTCTTTATCAACTAATAGATTGGCCGGGATACTGTGAATCTCAAATACGCCGGCGAGTTGATTATCCCATTTTTTTCCGTCGTAGAAATGGGACCAATCCATATCTCTCGCGTCGATCATCCGCTCAAAGCTTTCCCGATCTTCATCAAGGCTTATCGACAATATTTCAAACCCCTCCTTAGCAAGTTGGGCATGAGCCTTTTGGAGGTAGGGCAATTCAGCAAGACAAGGGGCGCACCAGGTTGCCCAGAAATCTATAAATACAACTTTACCTTTTAGACTTCTGTCACTGAGTTTTTTTCCCGACCGGTGATCCTGCACCTTAAATGAGCGTACTGGCTTACCTACCATGCGAATAATATCAAAATGACTTTGCAAACGGGGCAGCAATCTCTGCTTGCCCGCCGCCTGCATCTTCACCTCAACAACTTCCATAAAAAACAATGCCTGCTCCTGCTTCCCCGTACGTGAGTAGGCGTAAGCCAACTCACGCCCATACATTTCAGGGCGATCCGGGTAATCTTTTTCCAAAGCCTGCAGCAAGGGCAACGCTTTGGCTGACTGCCCACTGAACAAATAAGCTGCTCCCTGACGCAAACGGGAAATCCTGGTAAAGCGGCCCTCAGGGTACTGTTTTATATATTCGGCGTAGGCCTCAGGCGCCTGATCATATCGACGGAGGCTCCAGATCGTATGGGCTCGAAGGTAAAGAACTTTCTCATGCTCTATACCTGATCGATATTGTTCAAGGAATTCTTCCAAGACTTGAAGGTTCGCGCCATTATAGCGGGCAAACATCAGATTCCCTGTTTCCCGTATTTCCAATTTGGAAACAATGGCTCGATAGGCTTCCGGGGCAGATGGAGTAGCGTTTTTTGCCCCTAAAGAGACCACAGTAATCACGCACAACAACCCTATCTGACTGAATGAATTTGACACAATCCTTCTCCCCTTATCTGTTTGATGCCTTATTTATTTTAGCGATTCTTGATTTCAGTTCGGGCTGGATTGTGATAATTATTTCGCAGGTTCGGAAGATGGTTGTTAAAATTAATCTATGAACCGTCTTCTTATTATCGTGATTACATTTCTGTCCGTCGACACCTGTCTCTCGGACGAAGCTCCTAAAAAGGGCCCGCTGGTATTCGAGTCAGCGATCCTGCCGATACTCCAAGCCCGTTGCTTGTCCTGTCATCAGGGAGAGAAAGCTAAAGCCGGGCTGGATCTTAGTCGTAAAGGCGGTATTGTTTTAGGGGGCAAAAGTGGCCCTGCGATTCGTGTTTCGGCAGCAGAAAGCAGTTTGCTCTTTGATGTGGTCAGCTCGGGAAAAATGCCTCTTCAAGGCGTCAAGCTAACAAAAGAAGAAATCGGCGTCATCCGGACGTGGATTAACGATGGAGCCGTGGCCAATGATAATGAAGTCCTCGCCTCCAAGAATTCCGAGGGTCATTACGACGAATTTGATCTGGACTACTGGTCCTTCTATCCACCTAAATCGGTACCATTACCTGAGATCAAGAGCTCGAACCTCGCCACCAACGCCATTGACTATTTCTTGCTTGCGAAGCTTGAAAAAAACGGATTATCCTACTCACCGGCAGCTACTCGCGCCACCCTTATTCGCAGATTATCGTTTGACCTGCACGGTCTTCCTCCTAGTGCGGAGCAAATCGAGGATTTCGTTCAGGACGACCGCCCAGATGCTTACGAACGCCTCGTCGACCAATTCCTGGCCAGTCCCAAATATGGCGAGCGATGGGGTCGACACTGGCTCGACATTGCAGGATACAGTGATTCAGCCGGGGTTTTATCAGCCGATCAGGACAGACAACTGATTTGGCGTTATCGTGACTATGTCATTCGGGCATTAAATGCTGACAAACCATACGACGAATTCGTTCGCCAACAATTAGCCGGTGATGAAATCTCAAACTACTACAATGAATACCATACGGCAGACCGCCTTTCTGCCGACAGCATCGAAGCATTAGATGCAACGGGATTCCTGAGAACGGGTCCCGACTCAAGCCGTCCGGACTTCAACACGATCAAAAACGTCAATGGTTTCTACTACTACCCAACCATTGATGCTCAGGTTTCAATCATGACTTCAAGCTTGATGGGCCTGACTCTTCAATGTGCCAAATGCCACAATCACAAATTCGACCCATTAAGCCAGAAGGAATATTATCAACTGCAATCGGTCCTCATGACGGTCTACAGTCCCGATAACTGGATTCCTTTTGCCGATAGGACTTTAATTTTAGCCAGCAAGAAACAAGTAGACGCGAAAGCGTTACGCGATGCTGAAGTCGACAAGACGATTAAAACACTCAACGACCAACTGGCCGCCGAAGCTGAATCCCGAAAAAACGAACTGTTTAAAATCCGGCTAGAGGGAATCGATGACCAAGTTCGCGAGGACGTCAAAGCGGCCTTTGCCAAGAACGACGCGGAACGCACGGACATTGAGAAATATTTAGTATCGCGGTATACCGAACACTTAATGCCACCCGCAGACAAACTTCAGGCAGAGTTGGCAGGGACACTTGGTGACTTCAAAGAACGGCTTGACGAAACGAACGCCGAGATAACCAGACTTAACAATACGCGGCACTTCTACGACAGCACCTATGCTGCTTATGACGTGGACGACGCCCCCCACACGCCATTATTACTGCGGGGCGATGCCCAAACCCCGGGGCAACTGGTCAGCCCTGGCGTGCCTCAGATGCTTCGAACTAAAATCTCTTTTGAATCGACAGCAGAACAGCCTTTGAAATATACTTCCGGCAGAAGAGCACAATTTGCAACATGGCTAACTCAAGCACGTCACCCACTTACATCACGTGTCATCGCCAACCGCCTGTGGTTCCATCACTTCGGAGAAGGTATTGTCTCTACACTCGAAGACTTCGGCTGGGCAGGTGAAAACCCGGTTCACAAATCACTACTGGACTGGCTGGCCGTCGAGCTAGAAGACAATCACTGGAGCTTGAAACATCTTCACAAAACCATTTTGACTTCCAGAGCCTACCAGCAGTCATCCAGCCGGACGACGTCCCGAGCCAGGTTGGCTGAACAGTCCGACCCTCAAAACAGACTCCTGTGGAGACAGAACTTCAAACGTCTCGAAGCGGAGTCACTTCGAGACTCCTTGCTTTTCATTGCCGGTGCCTTGGATTCAAGCATGTATGGATTTCCGGTCGGAATCCAAACTCTTTCCAGCGGAGAAGTCGTCGTTGGTTCTGGTAGCTTTCCACAACGCCGGAGCATCTATATAAGAAACAAACGATCGGCTCCTGTTTCCATCCTCCAGTTGTTTGACCAGCCGGACATTGAAACCAACTGCATTCGCCGAAGCCAGTCCACCGTTCCACTTCAGGCGCTTTCACTTATGAACAGCGACGTTGCTAATCTTTCCGCCGAAGCTTTTGCGCAACAAATCCTGAATGAGGGTGAGCATCACCTCGTCACCAGAACGGTTACTACTGCCTACGGGCGTCAACCGCAAGCGGAGGAACAAGTCTTGCTGCAAGAGTTTCTTGAAGGTCAAATCAAAGCCTATTCTGCCAGAGCGGGGGCTCCAGACGCATGGTCGTACGGGACGGGAAATGTAAATAAAGAAACCCCGGAAAAAACCGAATTCAAACCCTTCGCGCACTTTGAAAACAAACAATGGCAATTAGGCCCGGGCTACCCTTACATGGGAAGCATGTGGGAAGGCCTTAATGCTACAAGTGGACATCCCGGTGGTGACATGGGAGTCATACTTCGCTGGACCTCAGACTCCTCCCAGAGGATTAAAGTTAACGGTCTGGTCAACCATGGCTCCCCTGCGGGCGACGGCGTACGCGTCACCGCCATCAGCAATCGCAAAGGGCAATTGGCCCAGTGGGTCGTCGCCCATGGCCGCAAGGAATTTGAATTACCTCCAGTAGACGTCGAGGAGGGCGAACAGATACTATTTGTCAACGACAATAACGGGACGCTGCCATCGGACAATTTCGACTGGCAGTGGCAAATCACCCAACTGCAAGCAGATGACTCGGTTGTCCGAGTCTGGGATAGCGTACTAGGGTTCCATGGGCCTCTTAAAGAGGGCCTCCCTGTAGACAGATCTATTCTTAAGCAAGCATTGACCGATTTATGTCACGTACTACTTTCCAGTAACGAATTCAGTTACATCGACTAGGAAGCGCAGAACATCACTCATGACAAATCTGACGACTCGCGAACATTATGAAATCTCACGCCGACAAACCCTCAAACAATTAGGGGCCGGTCTTGGAGGAGCGATCCTTTCGACACTTCTAAATGAAGACGCAAAGGCGGAACCACGCATTCATAACCTGACACCTCGTCCACCAATCCACGAACCCAAGGCCAAAGCAGTCATTCAATTGTTTATGCATGGCGGCCCCAGCCAGGTAGACCTATTAGACCCTAAGCCGCTGTTAAACAAACATAGCGGAGAGGCGCCTCCCGCAACCGTAGCTGATGACGAGGAACGCACCAAGTATTTATTGGGGACGCCGTTCAAATTCCACAAACACGGGGAAGCCGGCATCGAGTTTTCAGACCAACTCCCAGCAATTTCCAAACACGCCGATAAAATAGCCGTTATCCGGTCTATGTACGGTGAACATCGAAACCATGAACATTCCATTTGGCTAGCGCAGACGGGGTTAATCATCCCGGGCCGCCCCACGTTAGGTTCGTGGGCATCGTANGGACTGGGAACAGTCAATCAAAACCTGCCTGCCTATGTTGCCCTACCTGANCCACAGGGTCAAAGCACGGACGGCGCACGAAACTGGTCAAGCGGATGGCTTCCTCCTGTCTATCAAGGNACTGCCTTTCGCAGTGANGGTTCACCCATCCTTAATTTACAGCCCTCCAAATCACTTCTGGGTAACACCCGTCAACGCAAGCTGGATCTACTACGTTCTCTAAACAAACAACATCAAGAACGACACCCCGATGAAATGGAACTGGATGCTCGCATTAACAATCTTGAGCTTGCGGCAAGAATGCAGTTAACTGCCACCGATGCAATCGACATCTCTCGGGAATCAGCGACCACGCATGAAGCATACGGGCTCAACAATCCTGTCACGCAATCTTATGGAAAACGTTGTCTGATGGCTCGACGTCTGATCGAACGCGGGGTCCGGTTTGTCCAAATTATGATGAAAAGTCAGCCCTGGGACACCCATACTTCCAATGTAGAAAACACCAAAAAGTGCTGTCTGGAAACAGACGGTCCTGTTGGAGCTCTATTAACAGATCTTCAACAACGAGGGCTTCTTGATAGTACGCTGGTTCTCTGGGGCGGCGAGTTTGGACGTACTCCCGGAGCCGAACTTCGAGGAGATTCAGGGAAAGGAAGTGAGGGGCGAGACCACCACCCCTACGGATTTAGTGTTTGGATGGCCGGGGGCGGAATCAAAGGCGGCCAAACCTACGGTGCGACTGATGACTTTGGTTACCGCAGTGTGGAAAAAAGAACAAAGTACTCTGACTATCACGCTACAGTACTACATCAATTGGGACTAAATCACGAAGAATTGGTTTATGAGCACAACGGGCGCAACGAACGACTAACCGATGTATACGACGCGCATGTTATTAATGAACTAATTACCTGAATTCTGTCTTCACGTACCTTTCAGTGACTTACCACTGCGGCCTCTCCTCAGAAAAAGGATACCCTTCGTGGACTTGTACAAGCTATTTACTCTTTTACTCTTTTCCTTCACAACCTTCTCCGCCTCTGCCGAGCACAATTGGCCGATGGCTGGCGGACCGGACGGGGATTGGACGGTCACTGGCCCTCAACCACCCCTAAATTTCAGTGTTCGTACGAAACATAACATCCTTTGGAAAACGAGTTTGCCCGAAGGCGGTCAAAGTGGAATTGCTATTCATGGCGAACTGGCTTTCCTGTCCATCATGAAACCCTGGACACCAAAGCATGATCCGGATGAATTGAAAGCCGAGCTGAAGAACATCAACCAACAAAAAACCCAAATCCGGGATACCGTCGATAGAGAACTTTTAGATAGCAACACTGACTTTGCAGCTCTTAACTCACATTACAAAAATCACGACGAGCAAATCGCCGAACTTATCCGTAAACGGATCGAGATGTTACTGGGTGAAGATCCAAAGCAAAACATCGCTAAACTAAGAGACCGCGTTCGTCGGTTCCACCCCAAAATTAAAGAACTTGAGGCAGAGCAACGAAGATTAACAAGCCAGATGGATCGAGTGCGCATTAGTCACTCAAAGGATTACGCCGCTATCCAAAAAGAAAATTCCGATATCGAGAAGAAGATTAGGGAGCTACCTTCATTGAAGGGCACGGATATCGTTGCTTACTGCCTGGACGCCAATACCGGAGAATTCCGATGGAGTACACCATTAACAGGGTCGGTCGAAGGGCCTTATAACTATGGCTTTAGCGACTCCAGTTCCCCCACGCCTATAACCGACGGCAAGTACGTTTGGTTCGTCAATGCCAGCGGATCAATGGGATGCTGGTCGGTCGAGGGAAAGAGGATCTGGTACAGGGAATGGACTCCGTCGGCCAAAGCCCCGTTTAACAAACAATATGAGCCTATTCTGACTGGAGATTGGATTCTCAACGTGGAACCCCTACCGGACGGTGACCCCAGAAGGAATCAGGAAGGGGAACGCAGGTGGAACTACTTACGGGCAATCGATAAACAAACAGGTAAAACCGTCTGGATTGCCGAAGACGCTATTACCCATTATAACACCCCGATTCTTGGCACCTTCGATGGTCTGCCGTATGTCCTGCAGGGCAGAGGAGGTCCCCACGAAGTGCCGGAGAGACCGAACGGTCTAAGCCTTACAAAGCTTTTCGGCGACAAACCTGGGCAAGCGGTATGGCACTGGGACCCACAGGAAGAGGTTCCATTTGGGGCCTTGGCGAATCAACACTGGGACGAACGCCATGCGTACTGGCTGAAAACCGGACAACTCAAACTCGCCGTATTGGATTCCAAAACAGGGAATCAACTTCACGAACACGATTTATTTAGCAATACCACAACGACGCTGTGGAACAAAGATGCTGGTAAATATGAAACCCAACAGAACCAAGTTGTTCGCGGCATCATAGACCTGCGACATACGAACATTGTTGCAGGCCAACATTTCTACTTTTTAATTCGCGACAAATGGCAGGTCGCCCGAGTAAATACTAAAAGCGGCAAGACAGAGTATCTGGAATTACCGAGTCAGATTGACCCAACAGCCCGAGGTTTGGAAGCATGGACCTTTGGCGAAGTGCAACCAAATAACACACGGAATTCACGAGGTTTCGATGTGGCTCAAGATCCGCGGATCAAACTTGGTGGATTCACGAAGTCATTTCTTGGTGCTCCGACGGTTGTCAACGATCGAATCTACTTCACCTCAATGACGGGACTGGTCTACGTTCTGGATGCCAATGCAAAGACCTTCGATCGCTCTGCAATTCTGGCTGTCAATGACCTCGGGCCTGCCGGTGAAACATGGACCGTCAATTCAATCTCTTATGCTGACGGGCGGCTTTATCACCGCACAATGAAAGAAGTTGTTTGCATTAGTGAATCCCGATGATCCTCACCAAATCCCAAAGTCGTCTGTGGGCTTGTTTACAGTCCTCAAAAAGACGACATTAAGTAATTAAATAACAAGCAGATATCAAAGAGGAAGTGACGAGCACTATGCCTACTGACGTTGTACTGATCGATCCCGAACATATGTACGAAATGCATGACGCGCAATATGTAAAAGTACTTAAAGACGCTGGATTTGAAGTCATTTACCCGGATGACCCTACGTTCTCTCGAGGTAAAGGGGAGGAAGAGACAATTGCTCAGCTGCAAAAATGCAATGCGGTACTTGCCGGAGGTCCAATCATCACTGAAAACGTGATGGCTGCTTGTCCTGAATTGCGAGTCATCGCCAGAAGTGGAGTTGGCTACGACCGTGTCGACATTCCCGGAGCAACCAACCACAACATAGCTGTCTGCATCACCCCAAATGCCAATCATGAATCGGTCGCAGAACATGCTTTAATGTTGATGCTTGGCGTGGCTAAAGGGGTACTTACAAATGATGAGCACAGTCGTGCCGGACGATGGCCGCAATCGGAAACACTTCCCATTCGGGGTACGACCCTGGGAATTATCGGTCTGGGGCGAATTGGACGAAGTCTGGCGGTTCGAGCCGTCGCCATGGGAATGAAGGTCATTGCTTATGAGCTATACCCCAATCAAGAGTTTGTAGCTCAGCACAATATCGAATTAGTCGAGTTGGATAACTTACTAGGTCGCAGTGATTACGTCAGTATCCACTGCCCGGTTACAGAAGCAACCAAAGGGCTGGTTAACGACAACTTTCTTTCGAAAATGAAACCAGGTAGTGTCCTAATCAATACGGCTCGCGGTGCGCTACAGGTAGAGGCTGATCTTTTCGATGCCTTGAAGAGTGGTCACCTGTATGGAGCCGGCCTAGATGTATTTGAGGAGGAGCCTCCGAACGCAGATAACCCTCTGTTCACTTTACCCAATGTAATCTTCAGTCCTCACATTGGATCTGGTGACCACTTATCTCGCCTCATGATGGGCGTAGAGGCTGCCGAGTGCATCGCGAATCTTCGCCATGGGAACTGGCCGGACGGGGCAGTGGTAAATGCTGAAATCCGCGACGGCTGGACTTGGTAAACAGACGTATTATTTAAGACGGTATTAAGATATGTACGACAGCATTCAGGCCTTCAAGGAAAAAATGGATGCCGGCCAGCTGTGTGTCGGACCAACGGTTAGTTTCTCTGATGCTTCCGTCACAGAAGCCCTTGCCGCAACGGCTGATTACATATGGATCGATCTGGAACACAGCCCCACCAACTTTGAGTCCATGGTAAATCACATCATCGCTTGTCGTGCCTGTGGCGTGCCAGGGATAGTCCGAGTGCCATCCGGTGAGATTGCCTGGATCAAACGCGTCTTGGACGCAGGTGCTGAAGGCATTATCTTACCTCAGGCGCAAACCGTTGCAGAAATTCAGACATTCGTGAATGCCTGTCGATATCCGATGCAAGGAACTCGGGGGTATGGTCCGCGCCGCAGTACCAATTACGGTCGGATTGGGAATGATACTTATCTTCCGCAAGCCAATCGTGAAACTTTCGTTGTCGGGCAAATCGAGTCCAAGGCGCTTGTAGATAACATTGACGCCTTAGTTTCCATCGAAGGATTAGACGGCGTAGTGATTGGGCCTTACGATCTTTCGGGCTCTTACGAATTACCAGGAGAAATCGACCACCCAACCGTCGTAAAAGCGATTCAAATCTCGATTGACAAGTGTCGTGAAGCGGGAGTTTATGTAGGTGTGGGAATGGGAAGTAGTGCAGCAACCGCAAAACGCTGGCACGCAGCGGGAGCGAATTGGGCGATGGTAGGTGCCGATTACCAATATATGGTGCAGTTTGCCGATCAGCTATATGAAAACATCCGCGAGTCGTGACCAAGTAGGGAACTGTCGTCTCAAACATGGTAAAATGAGGACTCATTTCTTTTTACCGAAGGAGATTACGTATGAAGCGAACGCCTCACAAGTTCTTTCTGAAGCCGTTACAGCTCAACTTATTAAGCCTGTTTGCCATCGTTTGCCTCACGACCATAGTTTTTGGGACCGTGAACACCTTCATTGATATAGGTGAGAATTTCTGGCCTTCACCTTACGGTCCGGACGACGAGCGAGGCGCGGCGAACCTGCAAACGGCCGAAGAACTTCTTTCTGCCAAAGATCTGATTACGGAAGGCAAAGTTTATCAACTGGGGCGTCTATATGAACACGGAATGCCTATTCCCGGAAAACGTCATTTCAGTCTGACCATCCCAGGTCTCCCAACCGGCCTGCCAAGCGGTGCTAATGGCATGGTTTCTAATGACGAATTAGTGAGTGGGGAGATAGGGCAGGTTGGAACTCAATTTGACGGCCTCGGACACGTCGGAAAGCATATCGACGGGGAGCATGTTTTCTACAATGGAAACAAGTTGTCCGACTTTGGGAATCCATACGGCCTCGAGAAACTGGGGGTCGAGAATGTCGGTGTCTTTTTTGCGCGTGGAGTTCTCCTTGATGTCGCCGCGTTGCGAGGTGCGGACCGCTTGCCAGCCGGTTATGTAATCTCGGCTGAAGAATTACGAGCCTGTCTAAAAAAAGCCAAGCTTACTTTGACGCCGGGAGACATTGTGCTGATCCATACTGGCCACGGAAAACTATGGATGAACGATAACGATTTGTACGGTGAAGGGGAGCCTGGCCTTGGACTGGGAGCCGCAAAATTCCTAACCGATCATAACGTCTCAATGATTGGTGCAGACACATGGGCGATCGAGGCCGTCCCTCACGAAGATTCAGAGCAGTCTTTCCCTGTTCATCAATGGAATATTACCAAGAACGGTGTTTATCACATCGAAAATTTAGACCTGACTGAACTAGTAAAAGACAAAGTCACTGAATTTGCATTTGTCTTCGCACCATTACGACTAAAAGGAGCTACGGGTTCCCCAGGTAACCCAATTGCGATTAGATAATGAGCCATTTACATTCTCACGAAAAAATCCAACGATTGGGTAGCCTGTTGTTCCAAGGATTAGGGGCAGGGAAAATGGAAGCCGATCTGGCCACTGCCGAATTGGTTAAAAGCAGTCTGATGGGACATGACTCGCACGGTGTCATGCGTATTCCTGAATATTTAGGGTTTATCGAAGACGGCAGTCTCAAAACCCAAGTGGAAGTACAGATCAAGCAGACCGGGGCTACAACGGCCGAAGTTGATTGTAGTTTCGGCTTTGGAGCCGTTGGTGCCACGCGAGCCATTGAAACGGGTATCGACATTGCTTCCGAGCAGGGTACGGCGTGTATAATCACGCGTAACTGCAACCATGTCGGACGATTAGGCTCTTATGTCAATACGGCTGCTGATGCTGGCATGATCGCAATTGCCACCTGCAATTCCCCAATCTATGGACATCATGTTCTTCCCTATGGAGGTCGCGAAGGACGCCTCGCAACAAATCCAATTGCCTATGGTGCTCCTACCGATGGCGATCCAATTGTAGCTGACTTTTCAACTTCAGTGGCGCCCGAAGGAAAAATTCGTTTCTACAAGAATGAGGAAATGATGGTTCCCGAAGGTTGGATCCTTGATGGCGAGGGAAAACCCACCAACGATCCCAACGAATTCTACGGCCCTCCCAAGGGTGGTATCCTCCCATTCGGTGGCAAGGTAGGACATAAGGGATATGCGCTTGGCCTGCTGGTGGAAATCATGGGCGCTGTTTTTACGGGTGTCAGTACAACTTCCACTGAAACTTTTGGCAATGGCGTCTGTTTCCTGGTAATCAACACGAATTCGTTTACCCAGGCCGGCACGTTTAAGAGCCTGCTGACGGAATCAGCTAATTACATGAAATCATCCCCGCCAGCTGAAGGATTTGATGAGGTTTTGGTTCCAGGTGAACTGGAATTCCGACGGGAAAAAGAACGCTTAAAGCAAGGGATTCCTGTCGACGACACTACCTGGAACGCCATGCTGGATTACGCCGCAAAACTCGACATTTCACCGGAAGGTTAACCAACAATGGCCACCCAACTAAAATCCGGCATGTTTGTTATGCCAATTCACAACCCCGAAAAACCATACGTCCAAATGATCGACGAAGACATCGAACTCGCGATTAAATGTGATGAACTTGGGTTTGATGATTTTTGGGTTGGAGAACACCATTCCTCAACGTACGAAAACATCGTGTCTCCGGAAATTTTTCTGGGTAAAGTCCTGGGGTTAACCAGTAACATCAGGATCGGTCCGGCACCAGTATGTCTGGCGTACCATAATCCAGTGCACGTGGCCAATCGCCTTGCGTTCATGGACCATCTTTCGCACGGCCGACTCAACGTATGCTTTGGTCCGGGGGCCGTACCAACCGATCTGGAAGCCTTTAATGTCGCTCCACCGGAAATCGGTAGGCGGGTTGCAGAAGCCATCGACGTTATCATGAATATCTGGACGTCTGACCCACCTTATGAATTCAAGGGCGAATTTACAGATTTCAGTATCAACGCACACATTGATAAGGAAATGGGTATCGGAGCTTTACATAAACCGCTTCAGCAACCTTTACCTCCTATTTTCGTCCCATCTATTAGCCGTGCGTCTAAAGGTTTGGAAAATGCGGCTGCCAAAGGTTTCAATTTCATTTCACACCACATGATTCATGCTGATGTTCTTAAAGATCAGTGGGAAACGTACCAGCGCGGAGCGGCCAGCGCAGGCCTTACACCGACCTCTCAAAACTGGACGGTCACCAGGAATATTGTTGTTGCCAAGAGCGATGAAGAGGCCCGACAGTTTGCACGCGAAGGTTCGCTCGGTCAATGCCTAGAGTACATTCTTGAACTGACGCGCCGTACAGCGCCCAATGGCGTGGACTTATGGAAGCCTTCGCCAGACATGAGCGACGAAGACCTGAATATGGACTACTTCATGGATGAAATAGTCATTGCCGGTACACCGGAAACCGTCACCAAACAATTGCTGAGGTTACGCGAAGCCGTCGGCGAATTTGGGAATATCACCTTGGTTGCCCATTGTTGGGATGACAAAGAAAAATGGATGACCACCTACGAACTGTTCGCTAACGAAGTATTACCTGCCGTGAATTCAGCACTCTAATAACGCCTAAGGAAATTGCCCTACCTATGTATCTAAACATCAAAAAATTCACTGACAAAATGGACGCCGGACAACCCTGTCTTGGAGTGGCTGTAACCTACAGCGACTTATCGATTACCGAGGCTGTTGCGAGTGAGTGTGATTTTGTCTGGCTCGATCTAGAGCACAGCCCGACGACTATAGAATCTCTGGTAGGGCACATGGTTGCCTGCCGTGCAACCGGTGTTCCTTCTTTAGTAAGAGTACCGTCTGGAGAAATCGGTTGGATTAAGAGGGTACTGGACAGCGGCGCTGAGGGAATCATCCTGCCCCAGGCCAAGTCCTACGAAGAAATCAAACAATTTGTCGATGCTTGTTACTACCCTCCTCAAGGAACTCGCGGCTTCGGGCCTCGACGTCCAACCGACTACGGTCGATTCGGCGGCGATGCCTATCTTGAAAAAGCCAATGCCGAAATTTTTGTTTGTGCACAGGTTGAATGTAAAGCCGTCGTTGAAGATCTGGACCGCATTGTTCAGATTGAAGGCCTGGACAGTCTTTGCCTGGGGCCAATGGATCTCTCCGGATCAGTCAACAAGCTAGCACAAACTTCAGATCCCGAAGTTGTCGAATTAATCGAGACGACGATTAAAAAGGGGCGTGATGCCGGCCTCTATATTGGTATGGGCATGGGTGCTTCCGTTGAATTCGCACTCAAATCGTTCGGGCAAGGTGTGCAGTGGGCTCAATGTGGCACGGACATGGAAATGATCGTCAATGGTGCCCGCAAGCTGTTTAGCGATATTAAAGCACAGGCCTAGAAACACGTGCTTCCCTGCTTTATGGCTTTATGGATTCGAAACAAATTCGGTACCCTGACAATCAGGACTGCTTAGATTCGACCCAGGCACGGAATTTATTCGCCAATAGTATGCTACATGCCACGACAGCAATTAGGCCGCCAATCGAGAACCAGCGAGTCACAAGAAATCCTTCGCCAACGCGGTGGTTCATCCACGCTCCCATTGCTCCGAGAACGGCAAACACAATTCCCGCAAACAAGTATGCCAGACGAATAATGCCTTTGGAGCGTAGTTTGTGATGCACGTATTTTTCTTCAATCCAAGCATTCACAAAGCAAAAAACACTGCAGGAAATAACACCGGTGAACAAATTGACCGGACGTAATACTTTGAGAATGA
The DNA here is from genome assembly GCA_002698965.1 of Rhodopirellula sp. GTDB lineage: Bacteria > Planctomycetota > Planctomycetia > Pirellulales > Pirellulaceae > UBA721. Next base: position 37,497 of record PAAT01000174.1, read on the forward strand.
TGCTTTTTGCGTTATCACCTTCCGCAACTCCCGCACTATAGACTACCTGGAACATCATTAGCACAACGACCAACGCTAAACATGTCTGCCAAAACAACACATTCCGTTCGATTTTTGGCCGGTTTGAATTGGCCCAGGCTGGATTGAATGATCGCATTATTTCCATCACGATCGCCACGCCAATTTCAAAGGTACCGTAGAGTGTCCCAAACATCGTCAAGACGGCACCGGCGACATATAGCGGGTACAACCACGGATGTACGTTGGTAAGAATCCCAGCCTGTTGCCCAAGCATATCACCGCTATCTGGAATTGCCTCTTCCGGCGCCAGCATTTCAACACCTGAAGTTACAAATACGGCGCTAAAGATAATGATCAAAGCAAAGCTAATCGCACAGTCAACCACCGGGGCCTTGAGCCATTTACGAGCATTGTGATTTGGATCGTTCGCAATTTCCTCTAACAATTCAAGGGATGGTGCGTTGCTCCCTGCATACCCCCAGCGTTTGTCACGAAGCCAGGTCGTATAGGCCATATAATCAAAACCCGCGCCACCAATAACTCCCACATACGTGGTCAATTCCACCCACTTATTCGTAGCCGCAATTTCTTTGAATTCCGGCTTTGTACTAATCCAGTCCGGATATTCACCAAAAATCGGGGTCACAAATCCTTTCAGGATTTCAAAATAATTGGGATTGTACATGACCATCGAGGTAACCGCGGCGACCATCAACCCGGCAACCACTCCTATTTGCACTTTTTCCATGACATTGTAGCCGCCAAAAAGCGACAGAGAGAGGACACCACCGATCATCACAATTGCCCACAGGAATTGCGCAGCACCATTCAGAGACTCCGTCGTTCCTGTCAGTAACGCCAAATAATTACCTAGCACGCTACTATGAAAGCTGATCCAAACAGGCTGAGCTACCAAAATGATCATCAAAAACATCAGCGCCATCCAGCCTCGCGGGCCCGGAAGATCGAGCATACGTCGAAATGGGTGCACACCGGTCAGCAGCAAGTGTTTAGAAGTCCCAAATACAAGGACCCACTTCAGCAATGAAATAAAAATGAAAAGGAAGAGAATGTTGTAGCCAAATAAGACTCCACCGCGAGTGGAAAAAATCAACTCACCCGTTCCTATTGTTACACTGGCGACCACAGCCCCCGGTCCAAAAAGAGAAAGCCAACCAACGAAACTTCGTTGAGTCAAAGCTTTTGGAAGGGAAGGCAGTTCAGCGGTGCTATTGAATTCCGGAGAGGACATCATAAATTTCTCGGTGGTTCGCCGCGATTATTTAGAGCAGGCCTTCGATTGGCGATGCATGGTAGATGTGGTGTGGACGTTCTTCCTCGTCGTGCCAGGCAGTCGTGTGAGGAATTCCCAAACAATGATACATCGTCGCTGCCATATTCTCAGGCGTTTGCGGATCTGCAGCCGGATAGGCAGCAATTTTATCTGAAGCCCCGATCACGCGGCCACCTTGAACTCCACCACCAGCAAAGAAGACCGTCTGCACAGCCCCCCAATGGTCTCGTCCCGGTTCATTAAAGGAATCGCTAAGCAGGGAGATCTTTGGGGTGCGCCCAAACTCACCAGCCATCACGATAAGTGTTTCATCCAGCAGTCCTTCCGCTTCCAGGTCGCTAAGTAATGCACAAAGAGCCCGGTCCGTCGGTGGAAACAACTTTTCTTTCAGGCGATAGAAAGCATCACCGTGAGTATCCCAAGTTTCATTATTCCCAAGGTTTACCTGTACCATATTCACGCCCGCTTTCACCAAACGTTTAGCCATAAGCAGCGACCAACCGAAGCTATTGGCTCCGTATCGTTCCTGCATCGCAGCATCTGCGTTGGTGACATCTAAAGCGTGCCGAATTTTTTGATCGGTTAGTAACGAGATTGCTTGCTGACGATTACTGTCATATCCAGCTACATTAGCGGACGATTCCAATTTCGCTCGTTGTCCATCGAGTGTATTAAGTAATCCAAGTCGTCCGCCCAGACGTCTACTATTCATTCCGTGCGGCAGAGTCAGGTTAGGGGCCTGGTAAACTCGACCGTCCTCCTTCGCTGGTGGCTTCTTACTTTGATTTGGATAGGTATATTCCGGGTAAGCCCCCCGCCACATGGGGTCTCCATAGGGCGACGCTTCAATGAAGAATGGGTCACGGTGGGATCCCATCAATCCACCATAAGCACCGGGAATCACACCACCGGACCAGTGTACAAGCCGTTCCGGCAATACTACCGACGGGGGGAGATTGTGATAACGAGGTGGCAAGGCATCACCTACGATTGACGAGATGGAAGGCCAATCCGTTGGACGGGGCTTCCGATCCCCCTGGAACCCAGCAGGGGGTTCGCTACGCCCGGTAAGCATAAAGAAATGACCAAGGGTATGGCCATTCGTGGGGTGCGTTAGTGATCTACAAATTGACCATTTATCACTCATCGATGCTAAACCCGGCAGATGTTCGCAGATCTGTGTCCCAGGTGTTTTGGTTGAGGCTGGATTGAATTCACCTCGCACGTCGTCCGGAGCATCCGGCTTAAGGTCAAAACTGTCCTGTTGCGCCAAACCACCCGACAGGAAAATGTATATCAGAGACTTTGCCTTACCGTAGCCGGGCATCGAGTTGAATTCTTTGATGTCCGCAGCCTGCAGGCTCTTGCGATGATTCATCCCCAAGCCAAGTAGTCCTACAGCACCAGCCTGAACTGCTACACGACGACTAAACTGGGGGTGGATAAAGTGATTCATATCAACAACGAAGCTAAACCTGAATAAATAGTTACTACGCTTTTATTATCGGAAGAATTCAAAATCAGGTCAATTTATATTGCTGCTGTTACCCTCACTAATGGTCCAAGCGAGGGGGTTTTCTGTAAAAAACAGTCGATTCTTCACTATACTGAACGGAGTCAAGAGAATTGAGAGGCGACCATGCTTCAAGTACTGGGAAATAAAAGTGGAGTATCGCGGCGGCAATTATTGCAAGTCGGCGGGGCCGGCATGCTTGGTATGCACTTTGACCACGTACTCAATGCCGAAGAGCAAACTCAAAAAAAGGGTTCTCACAGGGGAAGGGCAAAGGCCGTTATTTTTGTTTTCCTATTTGGAGGGCCCAGTCAACTTGAAACGTTCGACGTACGTCCCGATGCGCCGGATACGATAAGAGGTCCTTTCCAAACGATTCCTACGAAGACGCCCGGACTGCGTTTCTGTGAACACTTACCTAATCTAGCTCAGATCACTGACAGGTTCGCACTAATACGTACTCTTAATCACAGTGAAAACAATCACAACGGCTGCCACTTTATTCAAACCGGACAGCCACTTCCCCCGGCCGAACGAGGTTCGGCTAATGTCAGTGCTACAGACAAAGACTGGCCTGCATTTGGGAGCGTCGTCTCCTATGTCGACCGCAATCTCCACAAACGACCTCCAGCGGAAATCCCACCCTACTTTATGATTCCCAACACGATTGGACGATTCGCGGGTTACGACTACAGTGGGCAATATGCCGGGTGGCTCGGCAAAGATTACAACCCGATGGCAACTCGGATCAACAAGTCGCACACCAGAGACAATCCATTCTTCCGTGATTGTGAAGATTCGGAACTGAACTTCCAACCGCCCGGGCTAACCCGGGCGCCGGATATCACAATCGACAGGCTTAACCGCCGACTTGATCTCCGATCCCAGTTCGACAAAGAGCGTCATCTATTAGACCAAGCTCAGGCAGCACAATCTTTTGGTGCTTTGCGAAACAAAGCTCTCCATATGATTAACTCCCCCAATGTCGCGCAGGCTTTTGATCTTCGAAAGGAATCAGACGAAATGCGAGACCGCTACGGGCGGAGCCTTTTTGGTCAGTCACTATTAATGAGTCGGCGGCTCGTGGAAGCCGGCGCAAGGTACGTCACCGTGGGATGGGACATGGCTGTTCGGGGGGATGATACTACGAGTTGGGATAGCCATCGCGACCTCACCAAAATCAACAGGGACCATCTATTACCGGGACTCGACCGCAGTTTACCTCCATTCCTGCTTGATTTGGAAGAACGTGGTATGCTCGACGACACGCTCGTGCTGGTCTGTGGTGAAATTGGCCGCACTCCCAAATTCCTAAACCGGGGAAATGTCGATGGCCGAGACCATTGGTCCTACTGTTTCCCAGCCCTAATGACCGGTGCCGGCATACAGCAAGGCGCAATCTATGGAGAGTCCGACGAGCATGCCGCTTATCCGCTATCAGATGCCGTTGCCCCTGCGGATATTGCAGCAACAATCTATGACCGACTCGGGATTGATCCTGAAACCAGAGTTCCTGGACCGCAGGGACGTCCCGTCCCAATCGCTGAGGGCGGTAAAGTTCTGGAGCGATTAATTTAACGCCCTATTCGTTTTGCCAGCGCAGCAAACATTGCCTTCATACCACCTTCCACCTGAACTGCATCCAACTGTTGCTTATCTTCGAGCAGTTTATCCAATTCACGCTTGTCAAGCCACATACCAAAACAGACCGCACAGTGATCCATTTTCACCGGCTGCATGTACGACACATAATTAGTGCGTAATCCCTCATCCGCGCAATACGGACACCGGAGATAGCCATCCAGTGAGGACATGGGAGCCGGTGGATTACCATATTGCTCCTCAAGTGTCTTCTCAATATCCCGAAGCCCGGTCTTACGAAGTTTTTCTAATTCGCCATGGTCTAACCAAATCCCATCACAACTCTGGCACTTATCCACCGTAATATCGCCCACCGGCAACGGGGTCAGCATCGCTCCGCATTTTGGACATTTCATATCGAGATCCTTTAACCATTGAGGAACAGCCGGGTTAACGTTTACGGTATTTGTAAACGGCAACTGATCGGGGAGTTGGCAGTGAGACCATCAAACCTTCTCCTGCCAACTTCGCACCCGACGCTCTGCTAACAACATCTCCATTGAGATCTGTAATGACATAAGTCGCTGAAAGATCTAAACCACGCAATTTGTACTGCATTTGTGAGGCCGGACTGTCAGGTCTCCTGAATGACATAACGATACCCGACTCATCTGAAGGCCTATTAAATTGCCAGGCCATCCAGACATCATTATCCGTCCTGTATTTAGTGAGTGGATAGTAGTCGTCGTAATAATACGGAATCACTTCCCGTCGTTTCTTTAACAACGTCTTCGCCGCCTCAAAGTCAAAGTCTTCACGTCGGACGTCCCAAGTGGTTGTATTGGAGGGGGCCAACTGACTCCAAAAAGTGTAGGAGTCGGTCGTATTAATTCCCGTACCAAAAAATGGAATCCACATCGCCATACCGTAACTCAATGTTTGCATACCTGTCGTCTCGTAGGCATAATCGCTACGCCATAGTGGAACGGCCCGACGAAGTGTTTCGAGTTCATTACGGCTTCCACCACCAGAACAAATGTCGATTCGCAACATCGGATGACGTTCTTTCAATGCATCCCAATATCCCAACAGTCCTTCCACGTGCTTCATTTCAGAAATCCCGCGACGACCGGCCTCATCATTAGAATTCCAATAGGAAAGAGGCGGTATTCCATCGTGACGATACAAGTCCACACCCTGACT
>PAAT01000175.1 GCA_002698965.1 Rhodopirellula sp.
CCACCACTAAGCAGGCCATCGTCCATTGCGGTTTCTTTTTGTAACATCTGAATCATTATATAATTTCTTAAAATTACCACCACCTTTATCTAACGCGTTACACGTTGAACCCATCATGCATTTACCTATAATTCTACTACCAAGCCTAAGACAGGTTTTAGTTACTCGCCAGTTGTTTAATATATTATCAGGTCTTTCCCATTTACCACTTTCATCATGAGCTAGTATTTTTAATTTCTCACCATCATAACTGTTATCTCCAGTATTTTTCCAATCAATAGTAGTATCTAATCCTTGTAACTCCTCTGGTCTATCACTTGCTTGTATATTTCTTCTAGTTAATTTAGAAGCTGGTACTCTATATGCTAATTCTGTTTTAGGTCGATCCATACCATCTTGAATCGGTTTAAAAAAGAAAGGATAATTAACTGATATTGGCACAACTTTGTCAGTAAACATTTTTTTAGCATCAGGACCTGTTTTAGATAATATACCAAATCTTGAATCACTAGCTAATGTAGCCATATTTACAAGTTCACCAGAAGCCATAAAAGAAAAACCAGATCGTCTATTTTTTAAGTAACACATACCGTAACATCTTTTATCTGCTTTACAAGCCTCCCAAAACATATAGAATAATCTATTTGCTTCTCTAAAATCTGGATGTCCTACATCTATTTTACTCCATTGTAAATACATGTAATGTGTTCCTGTTATATATGTTGGTGTACCTTTATTGTAATACCAAAAGCCCTCATCTCTTCTTTTAAACTCTTCCTCTATGTAATCTATATATTGATTTTTAAAATCATTTGGATATTCTTTCCAATCAAATATAGTTTTAATTCTTTGTAAAGCTTTTGGTTGTTCAACAACCTCAAACTTATCACTTTTAAATCTATGTATATTCTTAGGAGCTTTAGGTAAAGCTATTTTAAGATTTTGTATTTCATATATATCACCTATCTCACCTGTTTTAGATATAACAACTAGATCATGCTCCTTATTATATCCATATTGCCACTTTTTTGATTTATTTAATCTTTTTAAAGTGTTTATTTTAACAGGTTCTATTATTTGATATAAATCTTGACTATACATTATTTGGATCTTCTTTCAGCAAACCCAGAAAAAGTTTTAGTTTTCTCTTCTTCTTTTGGTTTATTTTCTAATATATTTTCCTCGTCTTGTATTCTGGTAAGTATTTCAAACGCATCAAATATAGCTAACTTTTTTGTAGCTGCAGCGTTTTTTAATCTATCAGCTGTTATATCATCTCCACTATCTACTATTGGTTCTTTAGCAACTTTTACTAATTCTTCAACAGCTTTATAGCCAGCTTGGATTATATTCTTTTTCCTCTCCTTGATATTCATACTTAATAGTTAAATTTTTAGATCTAACTCTATATAATCTTTCACCATTAATTATAAACTCGTATTCACTAGAGGGTGTAAAACCTACTAGATCACCTTTTTTTAATTCATTATTGGTGTCGTCTAAATATACTAAAACACCTATTAAAGGTTGTTCTTTATCTAAACTAAATATATCATTAGATTCAATTGGTTTTACAAATGAGTAGCCTTCAACAGCTTTCCATTTGTCTTTTCTTTTGTAAGCAAATATTTGATCATATGTACATAGATAGCTATTGTCATCTATATAACCTTTGCTGTTTTTTTCTTCACCCCTTATATTATACCATCTTCTAAATATATTATGGTGAACAACAACTTGATCCCCTACTTTTATATTTGTTTTACCAATTAGTGGTAGTGATTTAACAACACCTATTCTGTTAACATATTGATGGTGAGTTATTTCACTATTCAATATTAAAGTCTTATCACCTACCTTTTTTTGGTTAGTATACCTACCACCAAAAGGTTCAACAACGAAATCATGTAGTGATTTCACTAATATTCTAAATTATATTCAACTGCTATTGCCATGTTTTTGTTAAAGTCTTTCCAAGGTAAAATTTCGTTATTCTTTATAATGAATATACTATATTTTTCATCTTCTTCGACAATACAATCTATCATATGTCCTCCATAAACCTCTTGGCCTACAGAATAATGCATAGCTTCGTTTTTATAATCCTTGCCTATACTAATTTTTCTTATTAAGTGCTTGCTCATCTTCAACTGGTTTTAAAATTCCTGTATCTAAATTAACAGAGACTTTTCCATACTTATCTTCAAGCCCAGCTTGTAGTTTTCTTAACATCCCTTGACCTTCTTTTAATCTGCTCAAAGCTATGTCTTTTTGTACTTCTAAGCCACCTATTTGCATCTGCAACTGATTAATTTCAGTTACTACAACTTGTATAGACTTTAGTTCGTCTTTTGTGATTTTTAAATCTTTTGTCTTTTTTGCCATTTTATTAAATTTTAATTAAACTTCTTACTCTTATATTATTACGCAATTGTCACGCTTTTTACTATTTTTTAGATTTTGGTTTTCTATTGTCTATAAACCAATCTTTGTAGTAATATCTTTTGTTTAAAATATACTCAAAGTATTTATCTACTTTTTCTTTCCAATTTTTATCAACGTTTGGATTAATAACACCTGATTTAGGGCTAGAAAACGTTTTATTAACCCATTCAATGTTTTTATTATCGTATAATCTAGCGTTGATATGATGAAAAGATCCTTTATGTGTTAACTGCCAAACATCTATTGGTTCTATATCTTTACCAAGTATAGTCGCATATAAAGCACTTTCACTCACATGTGTTGTGTATACTTTCTTAGCTTTAACTAAAAAATGATATAAATCCATATCTCTATGTAATATAGCTTCTTCACCAAATAAATCTTGTAGCTCACCAATAAACTGATGTTTAGTGATAGGATGTGGTTTAAACCATATGTTGTGTTTATATTTTTTTGATATTGCTATCATTTTATTTAAACACACTATTTCTTTTAATTTATTAGATCCAGGTAAAACAACTAAATAATCTTTATAAGGATATTTTTTTGTATCTACCTTTCTTCTATTTTGATATTTATTAGCTTGTTTTTCTTGAATATTTTTATTTAAATATCCAGCCCAATCTAAAACATCAATATCTTTATCATCATAAGCATCGTCTATCTGCTCAGTTCTAAACTTAAGATTCAAGGGTTGCATTATAAAACTAGTTCCATATGACGTATAACCCATGGTTTTAAAATAAGGCATTTCTTCTGCCATAACATCATAACTAGTCTCTAAACCAGCTTCACTTGCTTTTCTAATTACATAACCCTCAACTTGTTCTAAGTCATCTAAGTTTGTATTTTTCTTTAATGGTCCTATTCTTCCGTCTAAAACCTTTTTATTAAACATTTCCATATTATTAAATTTAATTCGTTATTATATATAGTTACACAATATCACTTATTTCTAAGCGCAATCGTTTAACCCTTGAACAACACCAACACTACTCATAATTCTAATATATTTACTACCATCACCAACTCTATAATATCCAGCAGCTAGCCAATTACCACTACCGTCTTTAACAACATCTCCACCGACTGGAAGTATTCCACTACCATTGTGATAATATGTTTGATTAATTGTAGCACTACAAACAGATAAGAAGTTTTGTTGTGTTGATGAATTAAAAGTTGATAACGCACCTCTATTTAAATAATCAACCATAGTAGACATATCTTTTCTTGTTGTATTATATCTAGACGTCATTGTCGTGGTGGTTGTATTCCAAGATGTAGTTGTGCTTTGACTAGTATTAAATGTTGTAGTTGTACTATGGTACGTATTATAAGTCGTAGTTGTGCTCTTACTAGTATTATAGGTTGTAGTAGTACTTCTTGTTGTAGCTGTAGCGTAAACAGTTGTTGTGTTAGTACTAGTTGACCAAGTTGTAGTAAAAGTTGTATTCGTTGTTTTACTTGTGTTATACGTAGTGGTAGTAGTGGTTGACTGTGACGTGTTAAATGTTGTAGTTGTTGACTGCGATGTATTAAACGTCGTGGTTGTGGTTTTTGTAGTATTATACGTAGTAGTCGTGCTAGTTGTGTGACTAGTGTTGTAAGTAGTTGTTGTACTTTTACTTGTATTATAAGTAGTCGTTGTATCTCTTGACGTAGCATATGTTGTTGTTGTGCTATGAGATGTACCATGACTTGTTTGCCACGTTGTAGTTGTTGTTGAACTAGTGTTAAACGTTGTAGTTGTACTTCTTTGCGTATTATACGTAGTTGTTGTAGTAGTACTCTGACTAGTGTTAAACGTTGTGGTTGTCGTATGTGACGTATTATACGTGGTTGTTGTGTTATGAGACGTATAGTACGTAGTCTCAGTTGTATGAGACGTACTCTGACTCGTTTGCCAGGTTGTTGAAGTAGTATGACTAGTGGCTGTACTATGGCTTGTAGCATACGTTGTATTATACGTGGTTGTTGTACTCTTACTCGTACTCCAGGTTGTAGTTGTTGTATGACTTGTACTTTTATACGTATTGGAACTAGTTGACCAAGTTGTATTATACGTTGTAGTTGTACTATGAGATGTACTATGGTATGTATTATACGTTGTAGTAGTACTATGAGAAGTACCACGACTAGTCGCGTAAGTAGTATTATACGTTGTGGTAGTACTATGAGATGTAGAATGAGATGTATTATATACCGTAGTTGTACTATGCGACGTATTACGAGATGTACCAGTAGAATGACTAGTATTGTAAGTAGTAGTAGTATTGTGACTAGTATTATACGTAGTAGTTGTATTATGACTAGTATTCCATGACGTAGTTGTCGTGTGTGATGTATTATATGTTGTAGTGGTGTTTTTACTAGTATTAAAATACGTTTGATAATACGAATCGTACGATGTAGCATGATATGTTTCTCTACTTGTTGCCCAAGCGGTAAACCATGTTGTAGTAGTATTAGGCATCTTTTCCTCCGTTTTTAATTAATATATCATTTACAAAATAATTGTCATCAGAATTTAATCTCACAACAGTATATATTGTTTCAGAGCTATCAAAGTTTAAATTTGTAATTTCAACCTCAGTATTATCTACTTTATATAGCTTATCACCAATAACTAATTCATTCATATTTTTTTCAATCCAAGATCCTTCTCTTTTAACTATCATTGGATGATTTCCAGTAACAACTAATAAACCGTTGTTTATATTATAAATACCTTTACACTTAACACCATATGATAACATACCTTTTTTAACCACTAGACTAGGATTAGATGGATCTGCACACGTTAATACATCTTGATCAGCATCGAACTTATAAATATTTCTTGTTTCACTAGTAGATGTGTGTACGTTTGATGAATCAACTATACCATATGTTTTTGCTTTTTGATTTAAAACTTTTAATGGCACAAAGTAATTTGTTCTATTATAATAAGTATTTTCAGGTACTGTTAAACCTGTAACTTCTGTAAACGTTACATTATCCCAATAAAACTTCATAAACTCATCTGTTGTTCCACCACTAAAATTCCACCAGCTAACCTTACAATTATCTTTAGCTTTCTTTTGACAAAAACCGGCAAACTTAGGATGTAAATCATCATCAACATAAGTGTCCATTAATATTGCATCGTATTTTTCTGGTTCACTTAATAAATCAAACCATTTACCATTTACTACAGTTACATTTGGTTTATCAGCCGCCCACTCATTTAATTTAACTAGTACTTGAGGATGACATTCAACTATAGTGTGAGATGCTGGGTTTCTAGCTTGAACAGCTGTAGATAATATACCCATACCAAAACCACACTCTAAAACATGATCGCCAGAAGATACAGCAACCTCAGCCATTTTATTCATAATAGGTTGTTCCCAAGACATCATAACTTCTCGCACGTCATTCATCTCTGGGCAAAACCAGGTAATTTTATCATCTGCAAATGTTAATGTTGCGTTTAAGTATGAATCTCTAAATCTATGTGCCATAATTATTTAATTTACATACAACCTCTAAAGCAGTCACCGCCACCGCCTCCACCACCAGCGGTAAATGTTGTTCTACTTGTGTAGTTACCAGTGTTCCACATTGTTATTGTTGTACCAGTGTTTCTTGTGGTAAACGTATCAGTTTGATGACTTGTTGACCAAGTTGTAGTAGTTGTTCTATTAGTATTATAAGTTGTAGTAGTATTTTTACTTGTATAATATGTTGTACTTGTTGTATGACTAGTTGCATAAGAAGTCATTGTTGTACGACTAGTATTATACGTTGTTGTTGTATTAAATGATGTGGTATAACTTGTAGTTGTTGATTTACTAGTGTTATACGTTGTATTATATGTTGTCGTCGTTGAATGAGAAGTACTATGATACGTGTTATAAGTTGTATTATAACTTGTTGTAGTACTGTGACTGGTAGCATATGTCGTGTTGTATGTTGTAGTTGTACTGTGAGACGTGCTACGTGTTGTATTCCATGAAGAAACATAATAAGTTGTATACGTAGTCGTTGTATTTGAACTAGTATTAAAAGTTGTTGTTGTGCTATGACTTGTACTGTGATATGTATTATACGTTGTAGTTGTATTATATGTCGTAGTAGTATTTCTACTAGTATTCCAATATGTGGTATACGTAGTAGTTGTATCATGCATAGTATTATACGTTTCAGTAGTTGTTTTACTAGTAGCATACGTTGTTGTTGTATCTCTACTTGTTGCCCAGGTTGTAGTTGTATTAGTTGTATGACTAGTGGCATATGTAGTAGTCGTACTCTTACTAGTACTCCACGTGGTAGTCGTAGTTTGACTTGTGTTGTAATAAGTTGTATAACTAGTTGTAGTAGTGGTACTAGTGTTGTACGTTGTACTCGTTGTATGACTTGTTGCGTACACAGTAGTTGTATTTTTACTTGTATTATACGTTGTTGTAGTGTCAGTACTACGGCTAGTATTATACGTGGTAGTAGTGTTTTTACTAGTCTCCCAAGTTGTTGTTGTGTCTCTAGTTGTGTTCCACGTAGTAGTGGTATTAGTTGTGTGACTAGTAGCGTATGTTGTTGTTGTATTTTTACTAGTAGATTGACTAGTGTTGAATGTTGTCGTAGTTACTTTAGACGTATTAGTATTAAATGTAGTTGTAGTACTATGACTAGTATTATATGTCGTAGTAGTACTATGAGAAGTATTGTATGTTGTTGTAGTACTTTTAGATGTACTCCAAGTTGTAGTCGTTGATGTTGAAAACGATCCTGTCGTGTTCTTTAACCAGAAATCTTTTCTTGCAAATGGTATCCATTTCATACTTATTTATTTTATCCGAAGTTACCAACATAATTAACAAGTACTCTCCTATTGCCAGCATCATCATCACTAATAACTAGATAAGAAAATAAAGATACAGCACTATTTGTTGTTACAAAGTTTACAGTTGCTGAATCAGGTGTTAGCATATAACTAGGTAATGCAGCGAAAGCAACAGTACCAGAAGAAGCATTTACAATAACTATATTACCAGATTGACCAATATTTGCATCTGCAATAGTCATAGCTATAGTATTGGTAGCAGCGTTAGCATTTATTATAAAATTATCATTTACACTTAAATTACAAGTATGCGTATTACTAGAGTGTGTTACTGTAGTGTAGGTTCTTTGTAAAGCTCCTCCAATTTTATGATTACCTGCGGTTTCAGTATGACCAGCACCATGAACTTTAAAGTTTAAATATGTCGAGCTTCCAGTTGAAGTTTTAAGCCAAATTGCAGCATCATTATGCGCATTTATTATAGTCATGTCCGCACCTTTATCCTCAATAGTACTAGCATATAATGTACTACCAACTGTTAAGTTAGCTGCAGTTTCTACATGACCATTAGCTGATTTTAATTGAAGTGCACCTGTAGTATTAGAACCTGGATATAAGTGAACTACTTCATTTTCATCCATAGACATAACTCTAACATCATTCCACGTACCAATGCCAGGACCAGAACCATCAGCAGCAGTACCAAAGAAAATACCAGCAGAAGTAGAATCATTTTTTTCTGGAAATAATCTTAAACTACTTATTTGATTACTATCTCCCCTAAAATGACCAACCTCTTTACCATCACACCCAAAATATATTTTTGTTGTATTTGCTTCACTTCCAGAATCAGCCCATAAGGATAAAGCTCCAGCAGTACTTGATGCTGTGAGATACGAATCAGCTCCCGTGTCTGTATCAGTGAAACGTAAAGTAGGTGCAGAACCCTTTAAAAGGAATTCATCTTGATGTGTTATGCCTCCAGCGGCATTCATATTTATAGGCATATTATTATAGTTATATTAATACTGACGGTACCGAAGTACCGCCGTATTTTTAATTATTATTAAGATGCAGGATAAGTAGCTGTTACTGAGCTTGCGTTTTTGCAAGAAGTAACTGTTACAACTAAATCCTCACTTGGTACTTCAGCAAAATGGAAAGTTAAGTGATCATCAGAAGCAGAACCATTATTATCCTTATGATACTCACAGATATAAACTTCTTTTGAAGTAAGTCCATGAACTTCAACAATAACATTTGGTGTATCAAGATCATGATCTATTAAAGCTTTTAACACTGTTGCATCCATTGCACTAACATCAATAGTTGATGTTACAGATCTACCAGCTAAAGAAGCAGGTGTTACAAACTTAGAAGAGTTAGAACCCGCTTTTGTTTCAACAACTGAAGCAGCTGAGTCAGCAGTTGCACTAGTAGCTATGCCATCTAGTTTATCATGATGAGTAGTACTCATTAAACCAGCAATACTACCAGTTGCTTCAGCAACAGTTATGTTTGTACCTGTTGATGATGCTATTGTTAACGATCCAGTAGCTGTAGTTTGTGAAAGGTTTGTAGCAACGTTTACTTGTGCTCCAGCGGCTATACCATCTAATTTAGTTTTATCTCCATTTGCAAATGCACCTTCTGATGGTTTAGGTTGTAACGTTGAAATTGTTACACCTTTAACACCAGCTAAATCTGTTAATTCAGAATCCATAAGTGCGCCAGCAGCAGTTACATTCGTAGTATCTGTTACATCAGCTGAAGCTTCAATACCATCTAGTTTTGAATGATCTGCCGATTCAAAAGGTACGGATGTTACACCACCAATTGTTAACGCATCTGTTTCAAGTGTTCCATCAACATCAACATCACCTGATATATCACAGTTAACAAATATTGATGTTCCTGGTGCGTCTATTAAATGTGAAAATACAAATTTATCATTTGAAGCATTCCATGTTAAACTAGCATCGTTAGAAGCGTCTACCGCATCTTGAATAGTAAGACCAGCTCCATCTGCTGTTGAGCTAGTATCACCTGATCCTTTGTTTACCGTTATGTTTTTATCTTCAACCTCTAATGTTCCAACGTTAGCTGTTATTGTATCACCTGATACGGTTAAGTCTCCAGTTACTACTAAATCTTTACCTATTGTGACAACATCATCGGTATCACCAATTGTAACAGCGTTTGATGCAAAACCAGAACCTAAAGCTGTTTTTAAGTTTGCAACTGAAACATTGTCAACGGCTGTGTTACCTGCAAGAGCAGTAGAACCTGATGTACCAAGTTGTAATGTAGTTACTGAACCACCTAGTGAAACAGCTGAACCATCAACAGTTATCGAACTATTTGCAAGTTTAGCGTTTGCAATTGATCCTGCTAATTGTGCGTTTGTAATAGTACCGCTCAATGATGATGTAGGATAATTAGTTGCGTCTGATAAATCAAAAGCAGGAGTTGCATCACTACCACCTAATGATAAAGTAACGCCACCGTATGCTACTGATGAGTTAGATAATTTAGCGTTTCCAATTGAACCCGCTAATTTACTAGCAGCTATTGAACCAGCAAGTTGAGCGTTAGTAATTGTTCCAGTTAATGAAGACGTTGGATAACCTGTAGCGTCTTGTAGATCAAAAGCTGGTGTAGCGTCTGTTTCACCTAATGCTAAACTAACACCACCGTAAGATACAGTAGAGTTTGCTAGTTTAGAATTAGCGATTCCGCTTAGTCCTAATGTTATTGTTCCTGAACCCGTTATAGGAGAACCAGAATCTACGTCAATACCATCAGTGCCAGTTATTGCCACTGAGGTTACAGACCCACCCGATGTCCCTAAAGTTTGCCAAGAACCATTGTAAAATTTTAAAGAACCTGAGTCATAAATCAATTTACCCGCGGTGTTTCCAGCAGCTGTGGTATTCGAGTGATCTACAACAAAGTCCTGTAGTTTATAGTCGTTTAAGGATATGTTTCCTTTAACGTCTAAATGATTTAAAAATGGTATTGCCATAGTTTTGTTGTTTTAAAGTTTAAGTTTTTATTTTTTAATATAAGCAAATCCAGACTGAGCTGAACTAAATGCTATTGTTAATTGATTCTTGTTAACGTAAGTTACTATTCCAGTACCTTGTACGTTATCATATGTACCACTATCAATTTTTAAAGACACATGTGGTAAGTGGTCTGTTAAATCTAAATTATGCGTTACTGTCCAAGTAGCAGAAGCAGAGTTTTGAACATGCTTAAATGTACCTGAATTTTCCGCAAAAAAGTTAGATAGGTCTTTTATCTTAAAATTCCTAGTATTGCCATTTTCGTCAGTACCTAGTAGTTTGTCTGTGTCTGATATAGTCGAATCTAATTGATATTTGTTTATTCTTGGCATTACTGTCCGTTTTTAAATTTGTTATATTTTTCTACACTTCGACCTCCGAAATAGGCCCCAATGGTAGTCATAAGGACTAGCTGAAGTAAATCTGTCCATTTTTCTTCAACTTCGAATTGTAATGATCCACTATCAATAAATACCATGAGCACGGTCGCCACTATAAGGAATACTAAAACGAGAGGACGAACTGAACGCGTTAACCAGTTTCCGTGCTCTAAATCTGCTTTCCACCTTTCGGTTACGTTTTTTTGCATAGCGGCTTCTGCTTCAATAAGTATTTCAGTCATTTCTTTTTCAAACGCTGCTTTCTCATCTTTTGTTCTAACGAACTTATCAACGACACCGCTAATCTTTTCAACAACACTACCTCCAGCGTTGCCAAATAATTTAGCTAATATTTTACTCATTTTTATTTATATTGTGAACCTAACCCTCTTGGACCACATCCTTTTCTTTTAAATGGTGATCCTTTAAGATCTAATTCGTCTTGTGCTTTATTTGCTTGTGATGTTGTTTGTAATTCACCTCTTGGTTTTAACGAACTTACATCAACTGACATCGGTTTAGTCGCTAAAGGTTGTACGTCTTTTGGTTTTAATTCGTTTACTTTAGCTACAGGTTGTTTAATTCCTACAGGTTTTTTATCAGGAGATACATTAACTTGAGATTCCATACCTCTATCATATCTATTGATAACTCTATTACTTAATATTCTACCACCTAAACCATCACCAGAAATATTCATTTTCTCTTCTAGTTTAGCGGTTTTAATATCTTTCTTATTCATACCGGTTGCTTTCCTGTATTGTTTATTAACTCTAATCTGTTGTCTATTAGTAGGATTTTCAAATGGAATTTGTTTTCTAGGTGAACTTGAAGAAGTTGTAGAAGACGCAGAAGACGCAGAAGACGCAGAAGATGTAGAACTTGCTGGTTTTACTGTTTCAACTTTAGCAACTGGTTTTTTATTTACATCTACAAAAGGATTAGTATTAACACTAGGTTTTGGAGCTGTTCTATTATCAGAAGCTAACTTGTTGCCTTTTTTATCATAACCTTTAATTGTATCATCATATTTCCAACCTCTTGCATCATATTCAGCTTTTCTAGCATCACTACCACTAGCATAATCAGCAATTTTACCAGTAGCTTTTCCACCTGGTTTAACGTATGGTTTGTTGTTGTTACTGTTATTATTATTATTAGGTGCTTCTGGAGCTACATATGGTCCAGGAGGTAAATTACTTTCCCCTGAATCTTTAGCTTCACTACCAAACGAACTAGCTAATTGTGAGCCTCCATATCCATAAGAAGCATAATCAGCAAGTCTACCAATATTACTAAGAGTTTTGTTTCCAGTAATATTAGCAAGTGATTGGAATGGTCTTACAACACTTGATGATCCAAAGTTAAGGAATTTTCCAAGACCTGTAGTTTCTTTACCTGTTCTAACACCTTTAGCAAACTTACCAGTTTTACTGTTTAAAAATCTTTTACCAGCTGCTTTAAACCCTTTGTTTGTTAACCATTTTCTAGCTTGTCCTTGTATAAGCTTTTTTGCTCCCCATCCTAAAAGTCTTCTTCCTGCAATTCCTGCAGCGATCCCAATAAGTGGAGCTATTTTTGCAGGAGAACTTGGTGCCATAGGTACGCCTTGTGATTTTAACATTGGAGGATTTACGCCATCTTGCATAGCTGATCCCATCCTTGCTTTATTTATTATGTTCATTGATTTTGGTCCTTGTTTTCCCATGATTATTTATGTTTATTTCTTTGTTTAAATGGAGTACCTGATCTTTCAAATTTCATCTTTGGTCCACCAAACTTATTTGTAGATTTTTCTTTTGGCATATACGGTGTACCATCTAATTCAGGAGCACCATCAAGACCACTATCACTCATGTTAGCTAATAAATTTTCAAAAGCAGTTTGTTTATTTGCTTTATTAGGATTATTACCCATTGGAGTAGGTATAAAGAATTTGTTTGGTTGAATGTTGTTAGCTACAGATGTGCTATCTACTTCTTTTTCATTTTCTCCTCTTTCGTCATTACTACCACCGCCTTGATTTTGATTGTTTACATTATCTTGATCATTTTGGTTATTATTCTGATCATTGTTTTGATTGTTGTTTTGATCAGTACCACCAGCACCATCACCACCATCACCACCATCACCACCAGCACCATCACCACCAGATCCTAAACTTGTTGTTCCAGCATCACCAGTTAAATCACTTAAGCTTACGTAATCACCAGGATTAGTTACAATAGTTCTATCACTGCTTGAACCAGCGGTAGCGCCTTTAGCTTTACCACCAGCTTCAATTAATCCTTTCATTTCATCTTGACTATATAAATTTATATTTCTACCTTGATTTACACCATCAGTATGAAAACCTTGTGTTACTTTATTATTTTCCTGTTGTAGCTTTAAATTTGATAATTTATTTTCTAAATTTTTTTGTCTTTTAGATTTATCTGTATTTAATGATTGCATCCTTTGATTTTCAGCAAGATTGCTAGATATTCTTTGGTATCTATTGCTTTGCATCTTTTTATTATATGCAGCAAATCTACCAGCATCGTAATCTGGGTTAGCTATTTCGTTACCAGACTCATCAGTAATTGTTTCTTTACCCATNTTAGCAATTTGATCAGGAGTATAACCGTCTAACATTTTATTTANCTTANNTTGTAATTTTTCGTTNTTGTTTTCTCCAGANAACNTATTTAATTTATTTTCTGTATTATTTATTTTTCTATTAAACTTGTTATCATAATTACTTATTCTTCTTCCTCTAACCATTTGGCTTCTTACATCGCCAACGTGAAAACCATCAACCATATCACCTTTTGTACCAGGNNTGTTACTTGGAATATGTTGCATTTGATAACTTATTGTTTGAGAACCTGGTNTTGCTTCNTTTCCAACNGACATAGATTTATTTTGTGCCCATGTTTTAAATTCTTCACCATCAGGATCCCAATCTGGATTAAAACCACCTGCGATATCTTTTGGGTTATTAAAACTATTAAAGTAACTTTGATTATCAGTCACTGTTACTTTATTTTTAGCTGGTTTAGCTTTTTTAGTTTCTGTTATTCTGTTTACATTAACTAATTCATTTTGATCAGTTACTGCTTGTCCAGCAGATTCTGTTGTTGTTTGTTTGAATGGTGAGCCTTTAAGTTTAAAAGGGGCACCTTTTTTGTATCTAGTCATAATTTTATCCNGAATAGTTATTTAATAAATTCATAAATTCTCCTGTTCCTGGTTTACTGTGTTGAGGATCATTTGGATCAGTATTTTTCATATCATAGCTTGCTTTTGAAATATCTTTAGCTATTTTAGCTCCTTCAGCCACATTTCCTGTAAATCTACCAGAGCTCATTTCATTAGACCACATTGAAGCATTACTAGTGTTTCCAAATGGATTATATTTAAAAGGTGTACCCATATCTACTGGACCACCTGAACCATCTGCATTTAAAGAAACTTCTTGGTTTTTTGGATAATTACCACTACCTTCTTTTGCTTTTTGTGTTATTGGTTTACTTTTTTCGTTTGCCATTTTTTTTGTTTTTAACTTTATTACTTTCATCGTACGCTTCACCTTCCCAGTCTAAACTACCTTTACCTTCTTCCATAAGTGCTCTTGGATGTATTTCTAAAGGAGAACCTGTGTCCTCTTTCCAATATACGTTTTTATTATCATAACCAAGTCTACCTTGTTGCATTTGATCATGATGTACGTTTTCATGAACTATTGCTTCTTTTATTTCGTTTTTAGGTATATCCTTATCTATAAATGTAGTACCATCTCTATTTGCTTCAGCTTTTACTCCACCTTCTAAATCTTTAACGAAAACTGGTCTTCCAAAGACCGATAATTGTTCATCGATGCCCAGTAATTGAGCAATAGTTTTCATTCTAAATGCCATTATCCCATTACTTTATCTGCTACCGCACCTGCGATAACTGGTGCTGCAGCTTTAACAGCAACAGCTGCTAATGGAGCTATTTTTGCAGGACTCTCTTTGCAATCGCAATTAGGTAGATTTTTTTCACAGTCACAATCGCGACTGATTACATTTTGGCCTTTAACAGCACCAAGACCCTGTGGGCCTATTCCTTTTGTAAGCATAATTATCTATCTTTATCTTTAATCATATCATCAATAGCTTTATTAAAAACCTTGTCTGTATATGATTTATTATTATAAAAAACGTTTCGTTCTGAAGTTGGAAGGTCCTCTTCCCCTAATAGGATTCTGTATATACGGGATATAAGTTGACTGCATTTAAATGAGGTTTTGTATATACTATATTTAATTGTGGTTCGGTTTCTATGTCTCCAAACTTCGATCCAACCGTTTTTCCGAAGTCGCTCCCAGCGGTTTTTGTCCCAACTGTAAGTATAAGAGCCATCTATAAAATTATTACGTGTAAATCGCGATTTGCAATCTAAATAGACTAAAAGTTCTAAGTCAGCGTCTTTTAGATCATAGGTTTTACAGGCCCATTTGCGTACGAGCCTGTAATATTTAAATAAATTTAATTCCCTAAGATCTTGTGCACTTAATTTCATTCTACTAAAACTATATCTTGAATTTGTATAACATGATATAGTTTATCTTCCTTTCTAATACCATGTCCAGCATGTTTATCGTAAAATACTACGTCGTTTTCTTCAACACCCTTTACCAAATTACCTAGTGATATAATTTTTGCTTTAATATACCTGTTTTCAGTGTTCGTTTTGTCTGTTAATATAAGTCCAGCCACTTTTTTTGGCTCTTCTTTTATCTTTTCTACTAAAATGTAATATCCTATTGCTTTCATTTCTCAATTCTTATGTTAGATATTACACAATCTGCTGAAATTATAGTAGAAACCACTGAAATCGCGTTTTTTAGCGCCGATTTTGTAACCAAAACCGGATCTATTATACCTTCTTTGATCATATCTTGCTTTTTACCAGTAGTTACGTCAATTCCTTGACCAGTTTTGTACTGTGAAGTAGCATAATCGCTCATATCAGCGTTTTCTAAGATGATTTCAAAGGGTGATTTTATAGAAGTATGCAATATTTGCTCAAACTCAGTGTCTACGCTACAGTTTTTAGCTGCATCTAGTAAAGCAATTCCTCCACCTGGAACAATTCCTTCCTTTAAAGCAGCTTTTACAGCATAAATAGCATCTTCTACTCTATCTTTCTTTTCTTTTAACTCAATTTTTGAGTCTGCACCTACTTTTATTAGACCAACTGACCCATTTAACATGGCTAATCTTTGATCTAGTCTACGTTTTAAGTATGGATTCTTCTCTTTTTTGATTTTTTTCTCAACATCAGCGATCCTTTCTTTTAATTGCTCTCCAGTTTTTGATACTGTAAGCACTGTAGACTTTTCTTCAGTAACTGATTTAAATGCTTCACCTAAAACGCTTGGTTCTATAAGATCTAAATCATCACCTAGTTCTTCGTTTATTACTTTTGCACCCGTTAATAGTGCTAAATCTTCAATTGTATCTTGTTTTGTAGGTCCAAAACCAGGAGGATCTATAAAGTTTACCTTTATATTACCCTTAACTTTATTCATTAGTAACGTAGCTGACACTTGTTGTTCAACCTCTGCTACTATAAGTAAAGCTCTATTTTGTTTTATAACATGTTCTAGTATTGGTTGTATCTTTCTTATATTTGGAATCGGTGAAGATACTATTAATATGTACGGGTTTTCAAGATCACACCTTTGTTTATCTTTATCTGTAATAAGATGAGGTGATTTTAACCCTGATTCTAATTGTACACCATCTACAATTTCTACATGTGTTAGATCTGTATCAGATTCTTCCATCAAAACTACACCATCTTTACCTACTTTAGTGTAAGCGTCAGATATTATATCTCCTAACTCTTTATCATTGTTACAAGATATTGCAGCTACATTATGTAACATGTTTCCTTCTACTGGAATCGATACATCATCTAAGTATTTATATACTTTATTAGCGTAATCACGAATACCTTTCTTAATTTCACGAGGTTGTTCGTCAACTTCTAAAGCATTTTTTAATAGTGATTCAGCAAGGACAGTAGCTGTTGTAGTACCATCACCTGCTTCTCTCACTGTGTTTTTAGCAGCTTCTTTTATAAGCGTTGCGCCTATATTTTCAACCGGATCAAGTAAGACTACGCTATCCGCAACGGTTACACCATCTTTTGTTATCACCGGTTTTCCACGCATGTCTTCATAAATTACACATTTACCAGATGCGCCTAGTGTAGACTTGACTGCTTTTGTTAGTTTGTCTACACCAGCAATTATCTTATCTTTAGCTTCTAAGCCAAATGACAAGTTTTTTATTAACTCGCTTGGGTTATTATATTCCATTTAATTGTATTTAATTGTTGATATTTAATTATTCAAATGTTTTAACTACTTTCGGTCCTTTTAAGAAATCTACTTTCTTAGCATAGTGCTCGATGCTTCCATCAATTGCAGCTTCTGCTCCTTCTATAGTTTCTCTTCTTGTTACATCGTTCCATTTTTCACAGCATTCATCTTTTTCAGGATCACAAGGACAGTCGATGTCTTTGTATTCTGTTTGATAAAAACCGTTTGGTAGTTGTACAATCCTCCAGTTCTTTTTGTCTGAAATGTGTTCCCAAAGCTTTCTGGTTTCTTCGGGCACTCCTGCATCATTTTGTGACCAAGAGTAGGTTTTGTAATAAAATGTCATTGGTTTTGGTTTTATTAGTGTTATGGTGCAAAATTATATGGTTTTAGTACCCGTAACGCGTTTTGGTTTTTTCGTTTTTGGTACCTCCTTTACCTCCGGCTCGATTTTTAGAGGATTTTACACACTTTTTGAGCCTATGGTCATAATCATAACCCTTTTTACACTTTTTCTTCTGAGCAGTACGTTTTTTGTACTTACCCCATTCAGTCATAGCGTATTTTTTATCTCTCGTAGCTTTTTTTCTACGTGCTTTAGGTGTTAATTTCTGTGCCATATGTATATAATCACTTGTAAATTAAAAATTTTAATAATGTGACGCTTGCTTATTACTATTTATATAATTATATCTTATGTCATATATAAATAAATAATAACATTATTTATTATAAGATACGTATATTATAAGATAGGTTACAAATAATGAGTTAACGGGTTGCACATTCGTATACCCCCTGTACCGCCTCTTCCGAAGCCGTTATTTTTACCCCACCGGGCCCTGTTTCATCGGATTCCCCCCGGATGTTTTAGCTTTTTACGGCGGCAATACGAACAATTATGGATAATAACTATGTAAGTAACTAAGTAAATAACTAATAAAAAATATTATATTATGAAAAGAAAATTCTCACACTACGCAATCAACACTGTACTAATCGGATTAACAACGCTGTTCGCGTTCGGGTTTGTTAACCTCATCTATCACCTGTTGTTCAACGATTACACAATTACGTTCGGCGGATTCTAATACAGAGTGAATACGAAGTAGAGTAGATAATATAAGTGTAATTAAAAAATAATAAAATGAATAAATACTTTAACACACAAAAACACCCAAATGTTTTTCAAATAGTCTACTCTAACAAATTTAAAATGTATGATTTTACAATACTAAATAATAATAAAGTTATATATCATTATCACTTTAAAAACATAAAAGAAATAAATAAATTAATACAAGAATATAAAAATAAATAATAACAATTAAAATTAAAAATTATGAATACTAAATTAAATCAAGCAATCAGTAAACTAAGTAAGAAAGAACTAAAAGAAATCTTTCCACCAATAACAAGAAAGAATTTTGTAGTGAGAAAGTCATGGAAAGGTAGAAACCAAATCATAACATTCACTAACAATAAGAATCAAAAGATTACTTATAATCACGACGAGGTTCTTAAAGTAATGTTGCCTAAGCTAAGCATAATGCCATGCTGGTTAAAGAGAGGCTACTGGTCACAGTCTACTGACATGCCAACTAACGTGAGAGATGTAGTACTTGAAAGAGTTGAACTGAAAAAGTAAAAGAGAAACTCATCCTCAACAGCAACCTGAGCTAATGCTTAGGTGAAGCTGTAT
>PAAT01000176.1 GCA_002698965.1 Rhodopirellula sp.
CGTGCCCGGAACTATCATTCCGAAAGCTCCTAACAGTTTAGGATTGCAACCCGTAGCATCTGCTGGTTCGTTTGATGTTGCTAGTCTTGTGTTAAATGATATGAGATTAAATATTAAACGGGCATTGTATAATGATATGCTTGGTGACCCGAACAAAACACCAGCTAGTGCAACAGAAGTTGCTGAAAGAATGGCTGACTTATCTAGGCGTATTGGTTCTGCTTTTGGTAGATTGCAAGTAGAGTTAGTTCAACCAGTTTTACAAAGAGTTGTTTACATTCTAAAAAAACAAGGCAGAATAGAAATACCTACTATTAATGGTAGGGAAGTTAAGGTGCGTAGCGTTTCGCCATTGGCTCAAGCACAACATAACCAAGATATTACTTCTGTTCATAGATTCTTGGAAATGGTGCAAAGAACATTTGGCCCTGAGATATTAAATATATTAATTAACTCAGAAGAGACTGCCGCTTATTTAGCCAAGAAGTTTGGTGTGCCTGATACTTTAATTAGAGATGCAGAAGAGAGGAGGCAGTTAGTTCAGATGGCACAACAGATGGCACAACAACAAGCTATGCAACAAGCTCAAGCACAAACACTTGGCGATAATCCTCAAGCTGATGCACAAGAAGGAATGGTAAGTGGAGAAGAACAACAACAAGCCTAAAATTTGTGTAGACGGAATAACAAGAAGTCCACAACTTGATAGTGAAATCAGCCTTACTTTAGCACAATGCTTTTCTACTGAGTCGGGCAAAGAAGTGTTAAGGTATTTACGTTCCATAACGATTGAGCTAGTTAATGGAGCAAATGTTTCAACAGATGAATTACGTCATATAGAAGGTCAACGCTATATCGTTGGTCTAATAGAAAATCGTATTCAACACGCACATAAGGTGAAAAAATGAATGAAGAAAAAGAAGTAACGACTGAAGATGTAGCTGAAGCTACAGAAGAAGTTGTAGAGCAAGTAGCAGAACAAGCTAGTTCTTTACTGCAAAAAGAAGAAGAAACTCAATCAGGAGAAGTAGAAAGACCTGAATGGTTACCTGAAAAGTTTAAATCAGTTGAGGATTTTACTAAGTCATATTCTGAACTAGAGTCAATGATTGGTAAAAAAGAAGAGGATATACGCAAGAAAGTAGAAGAAGATATACTTTCTCAATCACTAGCAGACAGACCTGAGAATGTTGGTGACTATAAAATTCCTGATTACTTAGATGCTGAACAAGCTACTGATAATAAATTACTACAATGGTGGTCTAATCATTCTTATGAAAATGGATTTAGCCAAGATGAATTTGAGCAAGGCATTAACATTTATGTAAATCAAATGCGACAAGGTGAACCAGTTTATCAAGATGAAATTAATAAACTTGGGGATAACGCTGAAGCTAGAATAGAAGCCGTTAACTTATTTGCTAATAAACATTTTCAAGGTAGTAGTTGGGACGCAGTAGAACAACTATGCACAACTGCTGATGGTATAATGGCAATAGAAAGAATGATGGAAAATTCTAAAGCAGAGCCAGTAGCTAATAAAACAAATACTGTATCGGCTATGAATGAAGCTGATTTACAATCTATGATGAAAGATGAACGATATCATAACCCAGCAAAACGAGATAACGCTTTTGTAAAACAAGTAGAAGATGGCTTTAAAAAGCTATATGGATAATGAATCGTTTAGAACTCAAGCGAGAAGGACGCTTGTGGTTAACATATGCTGAGTTAGATGACGCATTGAAAATCTCTAAGAGTCTAAGGCTTAACGACCAAAGAGAGTGTGCAATCCATGATGTTAGTCCTATTGAAGCCTTAACTGAGTCATTCGGTTTAAAAGGCTCTGTTACTTATTCTATATTTGTTGATGAAGAAGTCATAGCTATGCTTGGCACAGTTCCGTTTGATGAGGACAATACGAAAGCTAGTGTGTGGTTTCTTGGAACTTATGGTATTCAAAAACATTATCGACCATTCTTAAGAGGGTGTAAGGGTGTCATTGAAATACTGCAAGGTGAGTATGAAGAGATAAGTAACGTAGTTCCAGTTGAACATTCTGATACAATTATGTGGTTAATGTGGTGTGGTTTTACCTTTAGAAACGAGACATTTAATATTAATGGATTTGAGATGCTTCGTTTTGTGCGTTGCAGAAAGATAGAAAGTAATGTTATTAGGATAAAGCA
Organism: Rhodopirellula sp.; assembly: GCA_002698965.1. Taxonomy (GTDB): domain Bacteria; phylum Planctomycetota; class Planctomycetia; order Pirellulales; family Pirellulaceae; genus UBA721. The sequence continues at coordinate 2,190 of PAAT01000176.1, forward strand.
ACGGCCTGTGTTTCATTGAATGGCCTCGTAAGAGATAACCATGCTGATATGAGTAATCAGATAACCGATAGTTGAAATGTAAACTTTTATTAAGGAGGCTTAATTGGCTAATACTATAGATACAGCTTTTATTAAGCAGTTCGAGAGCGAGGTTCACATGGCATATCAGCGAATGGGGTCTAAGTTAAGAAACACAGTTCGCATGGTAGCCAATGTTCAAGGCTCTACAGTTCGTTTCCAAAAGATTGGAACTGGGACTGCTTCAACGAAAGCTAGAAATGGTATGGTTAGTCCTATGGAACTAACGCATACAAATGTAGAGGCAACTATGGCAGACTACTATGCCGCCGAATACATTGATAAACTTGATGAACTCAAGACAAACATTGACGAAAGACAAGCAGTAGCGAAAAGTGCCGCCGCCGCTTTGGGTCGTAAGACTGACGAGATTCTTGTAACTGCTATGGACGCTGGTGCAAACTCAACTCAGATTAACGATACAAGTGGTGCGTTGGTAAAAGCTGACTTGTTGGCTTTGTTTGAAACTATGGGTTCTGCTGACATTCCTGAAGATGGTGGACGCTTTTTAGCTATGCACCCTAAAGGATATGCAGACTTGTTTAATATAACAGAGTTCGCTTCATCTGATTTTGTCGGTGACCAGAATCTTCCGTTCGCTGGTGGAATGAGTATGAAGGAATTTTTAGGGTTCAAAATCTTCTCTACATCTGCAATTACTGCTGGTAAGAATATCGCTTACCATACCAGTTCTGTAGGTCTTGGAGTAGGTGCTGATGTATCAACCGAGTTAAACTACATTCCTGAGAAAGTAGCTCACCTCGCAACCTCTATGATGTCAATGGGTTCAGTTGTTATTGACGACAACGGAATCTATGAAGTCTTAGACAACAACTAGGAGAATTAGATATGGCTTATGATAAAGCAAATTTGACTCGACTAGCTGGTGGTTCGGGTCTAACTCTGTGGCATTACACAACAACCGATACTATTGCTACTGTGAATACTGCTGATTATTTTGCAAATAGTGCTAATATGTTTAACACTAATGATGTAATCATTGCAGTAACTTCTACTGGTGGAACACCAGTGGTTACACTCACATATGCAAATAGTGTAACGGCTTCGGCAGTTGATGTCGTGGACGGGTTAACTGTAACTGCAACAGATAGCGATTAAAAGGAGGGGAGGGTTAACTCCCTCCCTTTTTACTGAATGTCCACAGTTAGCACAGTTGCACAATCTGGTATTGATATATGTTCAAGAGCATTAATCTTGATAGGTGCGAGTCCTATTACCAGTTTTGCAGATGGCACGACTGAATCTCAAGTAGCAGTTAATGTGTATGAGGACATTGCACAAGCGTCATTAGTTAATAGTCGTTGGCGTTTTGCTACTAACCAAAGAGTTTTAAATCAATTAACAGATAAGCCTACTGGTAGATGGGCGATTGCTCACCAACTACCTACAGATATGATTATGTTACACGCCTTAACTGTTAATGATAATATTATTGAGTATGGTGTATATGGCGATAAAGCGTTTAGTGATTCGTCAACAACTGATGAAGTGATTGCTGATTATACATTTAGAGCACAAGAAGCTGATTGGCCTAGTTACTTTACTTTAGCAGTCGAATATAGTTTAGGAATTGTTTTTGCAACAAGTATTGCAAGAGATGCGTCACTTGCTACACTCATGCAGAATCAAGCAGAAAGAGCTATGGCTAAAGCAAGAACATTAGACTCACAACAACAAACTACACGAAAGCTAACAACTTCTCGCTTTATAACAAATAGGAGAAGTTAATGCCTAGAATCAGAGTTCCTATCTCTAACTTCCAGTTTGGAGAGATAAGTCCGTCACTCGTAAGTAGAACAGATACTAACGTATATATGAATTCGGGTTCTAAAGTAGAGAATTTTTTTTTAAAGAACGAAGGTGGTCTGCTTAAAAGATTTGGTATTAAAAAGATATACGAGTTTGATACTACTCCTGACTTAGATAATAAAGTTCAACAACACAGACTAGTCCCTTTTATATTTTCTGATGATGAAAGATATGTAATTTCATTAGAGAATCAAAAGATAAGATGTTTTCAGATATCGCCTACAGATGGCTCAATCTCTCTTGTTGCTACTATTACTCAAGATGCAGATGGAAACGCATTACCTTTTACAGATTCAATATTGCACCAACTGACTTATGCACAGTCTGGTGACACAATGTTTATATGTCATAATACTTTTGCTATCAGGCAATTAAACAGAACAAGTTTAACAGACTTTAATGTTTCATTATTTGCTTTTGAAACTAATACAGATGGCACTCGTATGTTCCAGCCATATCATTCTTTTCAAGGTGCTGGTGTTACATTAGACCCATCAGGAACTAGTGGTTCGGTAACGCTTACTACTAGTGCTTCTTACTGGGATATAAGAGGAACGGCAGTAGGTGGCAACTATCCTGAGTCACTTCATATCGGCACTACTATTAGGTATGCTAAAAAAGAAATAGTAATAACAAGTGTTCAGAGTGAAACTCAAGCAACGGGAACAGTTCTTACTGGAACTACATTATCAGTTGATTTAGATTCTGATGCTTTTCGGTCTGTTGATGGAACGGCTGACTTAGAGGTAACGCATATCTTTCACGGACTAAAGACTAATGATAGTATTACAATATCTAAAGCTGGTGGCATTGCTGGAATTACTGCTAGTAATATTAACGGAACAAGAACAGTTCAAGAAGTTATAGATGAAAACCATTATGTAATAACTGCTGGTGCTAATGCTAATGCTTCAGTAGATGGAGGTGGTGCTCCAAGAATAACATCACACGCACCAATAACTAATTGGGACGAACAATCATATAGCTCTTATCGTGGTTATCCAGCCGCCGTTACATTCCATGAGAATAGATTATGGTTTGGTGGAACGATTGGACAACCTGACGGCATATGGGCAAGTCGTTCAAATGAGTATTTTAACTTTAATACTGCTGATGGTGAAGATTCAGACGCATTAAATTTGACTGCTAGTATTGGTGAGATAAACAGTATTAGGCATATTGTATCAAACAGAGATTTACAAATCTTTACATCTACATCAGAGTTTTATATTCCAGCGTTTAGTAGTGAACCTATAACACCTACTAATGCACAAATTAAAAGGCAAACGCCATTTGGAGCAAGTTATGTTCGTCCACAATCTTATGATGGTGCTACTGTTTATATTCAGAAAACTGGTTCGGTATGTCGGGAATATTTATTCTCAGACGCAGAGGCGGCGTATGTAAGTTCCTCCGTATCATCATTGTCGCCTCATTTAATATCAGACCCAATACAAATGACTGTCTTAAATGGTGCATTAAGTCGTCCCGAATCTTATTTGTTTGTTGTTAATCTTGATGGTTCAATGGCTTTGTTTACATCAAACCGAGCAGAGAAACGGGCTGGTTGGACAAAGATAACAACAAGTGGTTTGTTTCATAGCATTATTACAATAGACGATAGAGTGTTTATGACTGTTGTTTATAATACTGGTGCTGGTCAAAAGTTTATATTATGTGAGTTTAGTTCAACAGTTAACTTAGATTTTTCAAATACATTTAGTGGAACGGCTGGTGTTTTTAGTGTAGCTGGTCATTTTGTAAATGGTGCAGTTGTTGATGTGGTATCAGGCACAGATTACTTGGGAACTTTTACAGTAGCTAGTAATCAGGTAGATGTGTCAGCAGTAGATGCTACTTTAACTTCTGTTGAAATAGGATTTAAATTTACTGTAACGGCAACAACAATGCCACTTGACGGAGCAATACAAGGAGGCCCTCTTACTGGGCAACCTAGAAGTGTAAGTAAAGTTATATTGGATATGCGTAATACTCAAAGTGTATCTGTTAATGGAACAGACTTAATACTTCGTCAGGTTACAGATGATTTAAGTTTAGGTAGGCAATCGGTAACTGGTAAAAAGGAATTTAGATTTCTTGGATATAGTAAAGACCCTGATATAACTATATCACAATCAAGTCCGTTGCCATTAGATATTAATGGTTTAGTAGCGGAGGTAAGTTTTTAATGAGTTGGTTAGTAGCATTACAAGCAGTAGGAACTGGCATATCAATTATGTCAGCCATGAATAAAGGTGAAGCAAGAAACACTAATGCACAGTTTGAAGCACAACAATACGCATTACAAACTGGTCAGAATAAAATTATAGCTGAACAAAACTCTATTGATAGGTTAGAAAAGTTTGACCAGTCAGCAAAGATTAATGAAGCTATGTTTGCATTTCTAGGAAGAGATGCAGATTTAGATAAATCAATAATAGCTTTTAATGAAAAGCAAAAAGAAATAGCAGAAAGAGATGTTACAAGAGCAGATACCGACGGCTGGATTAAATACGGACAAGGTAAGTTAGCAACTGAACAAGCGTTATATACTGGCAGAGTAGCTCTTGAAACTGCAAGGTATGAATCAATGAGTGCAATAGCTAGTGGCTTATATAGTTATCATACTACAAAAACATAAGGTGGAATAAGTGGCACAAAGATTTGGCACAAGAGTAATCAGAGAAGGAACTAGCTTTCGTAATACAACTATAGGTGTTGTTAAACCTAGCACGGCTAATGTGGAAAGTTGGGAAAAGGCTGGTGAGTTTGGCGACAAGATACTGGGTATTGCTACAAAGCGTTTAAGTGAGATTGCTCAGAAGAAGGGTGAGTCAGCGGCTAGAAATATTGAGGCACATAATCTTAGAACTATTAATCCTGAAACTGGTAATCCTGAAGCATGGAACATGGCTCCGTCTTCTTTTGGGACTATTGCTCAAGACGCTTTTGAGAAGACTATTGAGAGTCGTTACAAGTTTAGTATTGAACAAGAGATAAAAGCACACTCTGCTAAAATAGCTTTTAAACATCAAAACAAAGATAATGGTAGTGCGTTATTTGCTAAAGATATGAAAGACTATCTAAAGCAAATGTCTAAAAATGCAAAGGGTATGTGGTCTGGTTATATAAACGAGATTGGCGATATCTATGTAGCTTCATCTAAATTAAATCTTCAACAAAAAGAATTTGATAGAGAGTTAGTAAAAAGCAGAGTTGATGTAATTGAGAACCTAGAGTCATGGTCTAAAGACTTTATATCGTTACAACAAACTAATGCTACAGTAGATGATTTAGAAAAAAGTATGAAGATTGCTAATGATATAATTAGCAATGCTAATAAATCTAATGTGTTTAGACCTGAAGATACAAGGTGGGCAACTAAGTTCTTACGTCAGTCTGTATTACAAGCAAAGATTACTAAACTAACAAGTGGTCTTCCAGTATCACCTTCATCTGTTAATGAGATTAATAAGTTACAAAGCGTGTTGTCATCAAATGGTATGGGTTTGAATTCGCTTGATGACAAGAAGATTGTTTATAAAAAATATTATTTTAATGCTGATGAAATGGTTACAGATACAGTAGAGCAAACTATGTTTCAGTTTGCTAGTGAATTACTTAGCAATGAAAATTATAACACAGAAGACGGAGAGTTTTTAAGTAAGCTATTACAAAGCATTGAATCAAATATGTCTGTATCTTCAACATATAATATCAATGCAGTTCAGCGACAGATAGTTCAAGACAGACCTCAGTTAATGAAAGAGTTAAATGCTAAACTTGCAACTCAAGTTAAATCAGATATTTCTCTAATACCAAATCTTAAGAATCCCGAAGATGTTAAGAACTTTATTGTAAATACATTCTTTCCAAACAATAAAAAGTTAAATGATGAAAGATATAAACTAGCTAATGACAATGGTATTGAGGGTTCACAAGTAACTAAATTATTACCTTCACAACTTGAAACTGGATATCGTGAATCAATACTAGGTGCATTAGTTAGTAAATTTACTCAGACAGATTACTTAAAAGGTATGGTTTTAAATGAAACTGAGGCTAGTGTTTTGCAAACAGACATAGAACAGTTCTTGTTTGATGGAGGAACAGTTGGTAGTAAATTAAAAGAGGTTAGCAAAAAGCACCCTGAACTATTAGAAAATTTAAAACTACTTCATAATGATGGTGGTGGTAAGTTTAAACCAGTTATTGAAATTGGTAACCCTCGACATAAAGAAATTATTTCTCAAACAATAAGAGGTGGTATTAGAGATACAAATTATGCTGGGCAACTTTCAAAAGAAAAATCTCAAATAAATGCTAATGCACAAATTGAAGCAGAAAATAAATATTTAAATGAGACATCTGCAAAACTTAAAAAGTTATTAGCAGAAGATAATAATGATGGTCTTACGCAAACTACAAAAGACATTGTAAATAAATTAAAAGAATTTAAAAAGAAACGAAAAGAACTTAATNATACTTCAATTAAAAACGGACAAGAGCCGTTATTTACTGAAGAGTATAATCAAAAGACTGAAGAAAAGTATGAAAGTATAATTGTTGATTCTGCATTATCTTTAATAACTAAAGAAAGCGTTGTGTTAAAGACTAATGATGGAGTTGATATAGTTAAAGATTCTGAGTTATATAACAAGATTGCTAACAATATTAATTCTGCAACAATAGAAAAGTTATCTGAGTCAGTTCAAAAACAACTTAAGCCTTTAGTGTCTTTGCTAGATGGTGCACAGTTAAATAAAGTAGTAGAGAAATTTAGAAGTCACGCAACTGGTTTACATAAATTAGAAGTTAAAAAAAGTAAGGTTGCATCTATGCAACTAGCTACTTCTGTTGTTACTACTGATAACAATAGCACTCTTAATACTTCAGCAGAACTAAATAATGCGGCGACTAATAGTGTTTATACTCAACACAATGTAAGTGAAAATTATTTTGCTACATCTGCAAGTTTAGACCAGACACCATCTAGTGAACAATTATATAACAATGCTAAGAATGGTAATACCATACCTAAAGCATTTAAGAATCAAATGACTGCATTAGCTAACGGAACATATACTGGTTCTGAAGCACAAACTTTGTATCAACATTATCGTAAAATGAAATACTACCAAAAAATAGAAGTAGATGGGACTGGAAACAGAACTGAGAATTTATTTAATGGTTTAAAGTTAAATCCTCTAAGCACTAATACAACAGAAACATTAGCATTGATTGATGATATTGTTAAATTTAGAGGAGTAGATAATCTTGATGAAGTTATTGCTGAAGTTGTAGCAACAAAAGATGTTGAAAAAGCTACAATGGAAGTAAGGAAAACATCTTTCTTTGAAGAGTTTAGTCAAAATAAAAAACCTACTAACTATACTACGGCAGTAGTTAAGTTGTTAGATGAGGACGAAGTTGCAGATTTAGGTTTGAATGTTGTAAAGGAACTAAGTCAGGTATCTAAGTATCTTGTAGAGAATTTAGGACTAGACCATGAAACAGTAAAGGATAGATTGAATACATTATACAATGAGCATTATGTAGATACAGAAGGTTATGTATTAGACTTACACGCTGGTTATAGAACTATGAAATCGGCCTCTGCATTAAATAAGATTTTTCCTAACTCAAGTCAGAAAGATAAATTCTTAGGCAATGTTCAAAAATTAATTGACGAAAATCCTGATTATAAAGGTAAGTATATATTAGTTACTCCTAAAAAACCTTTTAAGGAAGCCTATGAGCAAATGATGAACAGTCCTTATGTGGGTGCTAATAGTGGGACTATGATGGCTCAACAATTTATGAACGCAGAAAAATTAAAAGAATCTTATTTAAAAGATGGAATGTATAAACCAAGAGGTAGGTCAAGTGACTTTACTGATTACTTGCCAGTTGACGGAACATACAAAGTATTTCTAGTTCCAACAAAACATAAATCATTTGTTACCAATACAACTACTGTAGCTGGTAGTGCTGAAACTACAACAGACCAATATCAACAATTTTATCTAATGACTTACCATGATGATAAACTGATACCTCTGCATAGGATTACAGATAATGGTAAAATACCTTTTATAGTTAAAGCACAACCTGAAGATGTATCGGTAAATGATTATATGACTATAGAAGAACAACAAGCAATTTTAAATCAGAGNACGCAATGAGTATTATTATAGACCCATTTGCACCACTACCTACTGGTCAACGGAACTATGACTGGAGTCCNACTGCTACGGGTTATGAGTCTAAACCTGACAAGGGTTATGACTTTGGTGATTTGTGGAAAGCTCACGCTACCTATACATACGAACCNATATGGGATTGGTTATCAAATACTTATGACCATTGGGACAGAATGGACGAAGACTATAATCCGTTTAACGATATGGAAGGATATGAAAAGTATTATGATGATTTAGCTTATGCAAAAAACGCTGAACATATGGAAGATTTAAAACGTCAGATTGATGATGGTTTAGAGCGAAGAGAAATAATGGGTGAGTTTGGCTTTATGGCAAATATGTTTGCTGGTCTTATAAGTGACCCAGCTAATTTATTACCATTGCCGTTTGCTCTTACTCGTGGTGTTGCTACTGGAATAGCCAGAGGTTCAATAAGAAGTGCAACGGGAGTGATGGCAAGAACTGGTAGAAATACTGCTCTTGGTGTAGCTGGTGTTACTGGAATACAAGAAGGTATGAGATATCCAACTGATATATTAGCAACACCTGAAGAAGTAGCTATGAATATGGGTAGTGCCGTTGTTGGTGGATTTCTATTAGGTGGCTTACTTGGAATTCCTATGGCTAGAAAATGGAAAGCATATGAGACAACAGTTAAAGATGCTGATGTAGAAGTTAAATTACATAAAGGTAATATTGATAGAGCTAATGGTGTAGCACCTGATAAAAAAGAACATAGACCAATGGGTCATTTAACTGATGATGAGTTAGTTGCCGCCAATGAATCTTTACCAAAGCAAATAGAAAAACTTAAAGAAATAGAAAGAACAGCACCTACTCTTAAAGAGAAAAAACAAATAATCAAAGATTTATTTAAGACAACTATACGTTCTATTAATCGTTTAACTGATGCTGAGATAGTTAAAAAGTTTGGAAAAGAATTTAATGTTAAGGGCGTTATATCTGCACCAGCAAAAAAGATAGAAGCATTACAAGCACAAGGTAAATTACCAAAGAAAGTATTAGGCAGACATTTTTATGGAGATATTACTAATAAGTTACAAGGCATAGTATATGTAAATAGAGATGCAATAATGTTTGCTTTTAATAGATTGCAAGGTTGGGCAAATGACCCAACAATTTTAGCTAAAGCAATTAAAGATGGTGGAGCGAGTGCTCAATCTAAACTGCATTGGAAGTTTCAATTTAACAATAGGGACGCATTTAAAACTGTTGATGATTTAACAGACTTTGTTTTCTTTCACGAATTGTATCACGGCAAGGTAAAAAAGAAAAAAGGTGAATCAACTTTAGCATATGAAAATAGAATTAATGTTTTGGCATTAGACCGAGTAATGACAGAAAAGAAAAAGATTCGTGTAGCTAGTAAGAGTGCTAAAGAAATTGGAATGACAAGAGAGCAAATTGATGAAGCTATTATTCATAAAGAAGGTGAACTAGCACAAATACAAACTGAAGTTATTGATAGGCGTAATGATATACAGTTAGCTAATATTGATGACCCATATAAAATAGCTGACAGTTGGTTTACTAATAGTGTTATTTACAAACTAATACCTACTCCTCTTAAATCTACATTGTTAAGTAAGAGAGTTCCTACTGCACATAAGAAACGTATGGTTATGTTAATTGGTGATAATGGAACTCTACTTAATTTACACAAATCAGGATTTACTACTGGTGAATCTGTCTTTACTGGTGCGAAAAGATGGCAAGGCGAATACATGGAAGTATATGATTATGCTTTAAATCAATATGCACTAGGCACTAAAAAAGGAAACAATATGATAATGGACTGGTCGGGGATTAAGTCACCGATTGGTAAGGGGAGGCTAACGGATACACGCCCGTCTGGTTTTGAAGAGTTTTTTATTAATGCAAATTTGCGTAGGCTTGAAGGTAAGAAAGGTAACACTAATTACGAACGTAATGTAATTAAAAAGATGGACGACTTTTGGGAAACTTGGGGAACTAGGTTAGAAGAAGTTGGGTTGATAGGTAGTAAAAGATACTTTGAAAAAAGAAAAGTAGAGATTAATAGACGATTAACTATAGCTCAAAAACAATTAGATGATATTGAAAAAGAGGTAGCTGATACTCTTGGTGAACTAACTAAAGCACCTAAAGATGCTCCATCATTTAAAGATGTATTAACTGGTGCAACAATTAAACCAAAGTATGCGACTGAAGAATTAATTAATATTATGATTAAAAGAGATAGGTTACGTCAAATACTAGACGACCCTGAGACTAGTGGTTTAACAAAAGGTCAACATAAAGCACTAGCTAAACTTGATGCTATGATTAAAAGAATGTTAGCTAAAGACCCGTTACCACCTAGATTAAGGAACAAACTGGTCTTTAAAAAAGCATCTGTTGTTCGTATGAAAAACGAAATAAATAACTTAGATGACCAATTAAAAAATATAAAAGATAATCCTATTCTTCCAGCAAATGAAGAAAAGATGTTTGCTAGGTATTGGAATCACGATTATGTAACTGCGAATAGAGCAGAGTTAGAAGGCATATTATCTGATTGGTATAAAACAAATAATAAATTGTGGGTAAGGGAGCATGATGACTCTGGAAACAGTAAGTGGGTAGAGAAAGAATTAAAGACTGATGATGTATCTACACGAGAAAGAGCTAAAAATACTGTTGATAACATTCTTGGTTTAGTTGATGAAACTACAGAAGTTAATTCATATTATGGAATGGGTAAGTCTAAACACTTTAAACATAGAACATTAGATATTCCTAATGTGCTTGTTAAAGACTTTATACAAACAGACCCAGTAGCAGTAATGAAAGCCTATACTGACAGAGTAGCACCTAGATATGAGTTTGCTAAAAAGTTTAGAGACAAAAATCTTGAAGATGTTTTAGATGATATTGATGATGACATTATGATATATGGCAAAGGAACTAAAGCTGATGCTGATGAAGCTAGAAAGAATTTTATTATAGGATACGATAGAGTTGTTGGCTCTGTATTGCGTGACTCAAATACATGGGACAATAGAACTGCACAAGTTCTTAGAGATATGACGCAAATGACTTATCTTGGTAGTGCTGGTTTTTCTACATTACCTGATGCGGCGAAAATAATATTTGAACATGAGATAGGCACAATATTTAAAACACTAAGTAGTGTATTAGATAGTAGAGTAAGAATGAACGCTTATGAAGGTAGGATAGCTGGTGAGATTTTAGATATAGTTAATAATTCATCTCATATGCGTTTAACTAATGAACTTAATAATAATCCTTTTGCTAGAGGAACATATCAAAAAGTAACGGGTGAAGCTAAAAGTGCTTTCTATATGTTAAATCTTTTAGCACCAATGACTAGAACATTTAAACAAATTGATTCTATGTGCAGAGTTCACACCTTTGTTGATTTAGCAGTTAAACGAGCTACTACTGGTTTAAAGCAACAAGACATGGAAATACTAAGTAGATACAACATAGGTGCTCAAGAAGCTAAACAGATAAAAGAATTAGTAGATATGAATATAATTCAGAAAACTGAAAAAGGATTATATTTATTAAACTCAAAGAAATGGCCTAAAGAATATCATGGATTACGAAATACATTTAGAGGCAGTCTTAATTCAGGAATCCTGAATACAGTTTTAATGGGAACACCAGCAGATTTGCCAGTATTAGTTGATGGCATATTTCATATACCAATGCGTATTGCTGGTAAATTTGGAATGTCAGAAGACCCAAAGGTTAGAGGTTACGCAAGAGTTGAGAGTGGTTTACTTGGTATGCCGTTCCAATTCATGTCGTATTCATTCGCCGCTATGAATAAAATAACTGCATCTATGGCACAAGGTCAGTTAAGAAATACTACTGTTGGTGTATTAGCTAGTCTTGGTCTTGGTTATCTATCATTAGAATTAAAAGCACAAACATCATTAATTGGTAGTGATAAAACTAAAGCGTGGTATTGGGAAAATTTAAGTGCTGAAGATAAAATGCTTAGAGCATTTGACCAATCAGGATTGTTGGCTTTAATTTCTGATATTTATTATACGGCTATGGAAAATGGAGAAAGATTTGGCGTAGATATGGGATTTGGTTTGTTTAATCCTAAAGTTAAATCACGAGAAGATGATACTAATTGGGATAAAACTATGGATACTTTTACTAGTATTGGTGGTGCTGGTATGTCTTGGGGTGATGCAGTAGCTAGAAAAGGGTTTGGTGAAATACTACAAGGTAATTATGGAGAAGGTAGTTCTCAGTTATTAAAAAATGCTCCATTTTTAAAGCTATGGTTTTTGCGTGGGTTCATGGGAGACATGGGTTCAGAGTTAAGACGTAGTAGGTGGTGATGTTTTGTGCGTTGAAATAAAATGTATTTAGAAGTAGGGTTCGGCTATGACGATAGAATTAATAAATAACAGTCCAAGAGACAGTTACACAGTAACGAATGGAAATACTCAAGCGTTATTTGACGTAACTTTTGAGTTCTTTGATTCTACTGATTTAAAGGTTTATACAGATGGAACATTACAAAGTAGTAGCACCTATTCTGTTGCTGGTGGTGATGGTGCTATTGGCTCAATTACATTCACTACGCCTATAGTCGGCACAACTGCTGGTGTTAAAGTAGTTATTACTCGTGAGATTCCTTTACAAAGAACGACTGACTTTCCAACATCAGGTGCGTTTAATATAGGAACTTTAAATACTGAGCTTGATAGATTTATAGCTATTGCCGCCGATTTAAACGATTCTATTAATAGAAGTCTTGTATTAAATACAACTGATTCAGATGCTACTCTTACATTACCTACATTAGATGACAGAAAAGGCAACACATTAGCTTTTGACGCAACAACTGGTAATGCAATAGCTGGGCCTAGTATTACTCAAGTTAATAATGTTATTGCAAATGTTGCTCAAGCATCAACAGATGCTACAACGGCAACAACTCAAGCTGGAATAGCAACAACAAAAGCTAGTGAAGCATTACAAAGTGCTACAGATGCCGCCGCATCTTTAGCTAGTGCGAATCTTCCTACTAGTTTTACTGGTAATTCTGGTAAAATTATTCAAGTAAACTCAGGCGAAACTGCATATGAGTTTGCAACGTCTGCAACAAATAATGGTGTGTTTTATGGATTAAGAATTGATACTTCAACTGGTCATTTAGTAGTTGATAGTTCAACACTTGGGGGTAGCGAAGCGTTTACGTTAAGTAACTATGACAACTACTTCTTTAGTTCGCCAAATGTAACTTTCTCTTTAGACACATCAGGCGATTTAATCTTAACGACACCATAGGAGGTCATAGTGGCAACAATTAATGTCGGAAAACTAAGAGTTAACTGGAAGGGTGCGTATAGTAGTAGCACGGCTTACGAAGTTAATGATGCAGTTTCGAGTGGAGGCAATTCTTATATATGTATCTTAGCCTCAACTGGTAACGCAGTAACTAATACAACTTACTGGAATGTGATGGCAGAGGGAACTACAGTTCTTACAACTGCTGGGGATATAATGACACATGACGGAAGTAATCAAATTAGATTAGCAAGAGGTAACTCTGGGCAAGTATTAAAAGCATCTTCATCTAGCGTAGCTTATCAAAATGAATCAGGTTACAAAGGCTGGAATGTTTTAGAAGCAAATTATGGTGACCCAATTTCTTGGAATGTAAGTCCAACTGCAACAAATACTTATGGTGCAGATGGAAAAAGAGCTTGGTTAGCTGATTATTCTAATAACTGGATTCCACAATATCCTTATGCTAATCCAGCAATGGGCCCAATAGCTAATGCTAAACAAGGCATGGAGTATAAACTATATAGACTGCATTATCATTTGAACACAGAGCATGAATTGTGTGTGCAAGGTTCAGATGGTCATAGTTATTCAATGAATAACATTAATGCTGGATATGGACATAGTGGCTATACCATGATGAGCATGAGTAATGACAATGGTGGCATGAGAGATGGCGACTACTTTGTTAGATTTTGGGCGGCTACACATAGTTTATATGCTTTAACTAAAGATGGTGACTTATTTTGTCGTGGTTATAATGGCTATGGTCAGCTTGGTTTAGGCGATACAACTAATAGATGGTCATGGAATAAGATTCCTACACTTGGCCCTGATGCTACACATTCAGGTGTATCGTGTCAGATAGCTGGGTTTCATTTAAGTAATTCAATGTGCACTGGTGGTGCAAGTTACAATGGTTGTTATGCTATTGATACAAGTGGAAGACTTTTTGCTTGGGGATATAATGGTTATGGTAAACTAGGTAATGGTAATACTACAAACCAAACACTTCCAGTTCATATATCAAGTTTAAGTAATGTTTCTATGGTAGATGCTGGATACAACACTTGTTTTGTTGTTGATACCAGTGGCAATTTATTCTTTGCTGGATATAATCAAAATGGAATTGATGGTGGAGTAGGTAGTGTAACTACATTTACTGACACCAGCCAAGATGACGTTTATCAAATTTTAAATGGTGAAGGATATTATTATACTTCGCTATATGCACACGCACATTACATTAAAACTGATGGAACGGCTTATGGCATTGGTGGTAATGCAGTAGGAACTGTTGGTAATGGTTCAACTTCTCAAGTAAATGCTTGGACTGCTATCGGTGGTTCTACCAAATATAGTGGAATGGTCGGTGCTGGTAATTCTTATTATGCAACAAGAGCAGTATTAGGTGGAACACCAGCAAGTCCAAATAATAGTGTTTATGTTTGGGGGTATAATGGAACTGGGATATGTGGGATAGGTTCTACTACTAACCAACAATCTCCAATAGCACCATCAACTACAACAGAATACACACATACAGTAGCTTCTACGACTTCTAACTCTGCACCAACTAAAACTAATGTTGATTTCCCTACTACTTCAATAAGAAGAATATGGGCAAATAGAGGATTACAAGGTCAATCAACGGCTAACTTTTATTATCAAGATGATAAGTATAGAATTTGGAAGGCTGGTTACACAAACTCTATGGATTATTTTCAAGCAAGTAGTGGTAATGCGAATATGCCAAATATCCAACTTGATTTAAACCCAGCTAATACACCAGCTACAATATCATCTAGTCATTGGGGTAGTTCAGTTGAAACTAAAATTTGCCACATGAATAGTGGTGGCAATGCCTATGGTAGTGAAGGTTTTGAAATGTTCTATACAGAAGATGGTAGAATATTTGTAAGAGGATATAATGGACAAGGACAATTAGAACCTGCGGCTACATATGTAGGACAATGGATACAACTAAGACCTTAAGGAGAAACTATGGCACAAAAACTTTTTAAATGGACTGGAGATTTAATCGAACCTACTTCGTTTGATGGAGATAAAGCTCCTCAATGGTATGGAACAGATGATGATGGTAACAGTTACGGCTTTCTTGAAGAAGCACATGGCAAAGCGTGTAAAAGTTCTAATGATGATTTTGCGGCAACTACTGCTTCGTCAGCTAAGACTTGGGTTACAACTAAATCTCAAGATGCTTTGGCGATTAACAGAGCTTGTGTTGAATCTATTAGAGCAAAGTATACGCAAGATGAAGAGTTCAAAGCATTAAGAACTGCATCAACTGATACTGGTAAAGCCGTTCTTGCAGATATAGAAAAGATTGTAGGTGAACATACTAAATTAAAGAACGCATTGGTAGGCGATTAATAGAGATGTTTTCCTATGGTAATTGCAGAAACATTAGCTGGAATAGCATTAGTTAAGAGTGCCGTATCTGCGATTAAAGAGGGTGTCGGAACTGCACGAGATATAAGCAGTCTAGCAAAAGACATTGATAATCTTTTTGAAGGTGAGAAACAAATACAAAAGTTTCGCTCTGATGCTAATTCAAATCCATTTTCCGTTAAGAGCGTTGCTGAAGAAACTATTAATGCAAAGTTAGCACAAGAACAAATGGACGAAATGCGTCAGCTTATTGACCATAGGTTCGGTCATGGGACTTGGGCAACTATAATTAATGAAAGAGCTAAACGTATTCAACAAGCTAAAGAAGTTGAAGCTGAAAAACGTAGAGCCAAATTTCGTAAACATCAAGAGCTAATGAAGGACGTTACCACTTTTGGTATAGTGCTTGGCGTCATTGCAGTAATTTGTGTTGCACTTGGTTTGCTCTGGAAATTCGGGAGATAGTATGACACCAAAGAAACTAGAACATGATAGCAAGTATGCAGAGTATGATGAAGATGGAGATGGAATAGTTAGTGATTCAGAGTTGAGTCATGTAAAAGAAATAAAAGAGGCTGAATCTAAGTTAAGAAAGAATCTTGCACAACTTAGAATGGCTAGATACTCGTTGATAGGAATGGGAGTATTTACTGTTGCTATGTTTTTTGTTCCTCTCGAAAGGGTTGATGCTTTATCTGATATTAGTAATTTATTTTATATAACGGGAGGAGGTATAGTCGCAACATATATGGGAACAACTGCTTGGACACAACGTAAATGATACTTGTGTTCCAGTTACTTATCTTTATAGGTGATGTGCAACAAAGAGAAGAGATTTATTTTTATGATATTAACAGATGTAAATACTTTGCTGAACGTATTATGAGTCAGCCTTCTTACCCAAAGGGTAAGGCGAAAGTAAATACAACTGCCTACTGCAAAGCAAAAAAAGTTAATTATACAAGAGCATTAAAAAATTTATATGAATAGGAGTTAATATGTTTCAAGCATTAATAGGGCCAATAGCTAGTATAGCTGGGTCATGGATTGAAGGAAGGGTTGCAAAGACTAAAGCTAACGCAAAGAAAGAAGTAGCTATGGCAGAAGCAGAAGCTACTGTCATGCAGAAGAAAGCTACTGGAGAAATTGATTGGGATTTAGAAATGGCTAAAGGTAGCCAAGCGTCTTGGAAGGACGAGTGGATTACTGTGCTATTTTCAATCCCACTAATCCTATCGTTCTGTGGTGATTGGGGAAGAACGATAGTGTTCGAGGGATTTCAGGCGTTAAAAGAAATGCCTGAATGGTATCAATATAGTTTGGGTTTAATTGTGGCGGCATCATTTGGAATGAGAGGTGCAACAAAATTCTTTGGGAGAAAAAAATGAAACTGTCAGGTAATTTTACTTTAGGTGAAATGATAAAAAGTCAAACGGCTTTAAGAAAAGGAATAGATAATACACCCGAGCCTGAGCATATAGCTAATATGAAAGCTCTATGTATGAATATACTTGAACCAGTTAGAGAGCATTATGGTCTGCCAATTATTCCGTCATCAGGTTATCGGAGCAAAGCCTTGTGTCGTGCAATAGGTAGTTCAGATGAAAGTCAACACGCTAAAGGTGAAGCAGTAGACTTTGAAGTAGCTGGTGTTGATAACTATGAACTAGCTAAGTGGATATCAGAGACTTTACCATTCGACCAATTAATACTTGAATATTATTCAGGTGGTAATTCAGGTTGGATTCATTGCAGTTATGTTCCTAATGGTAGAGGTGAGGTATTAACTATGTCTAAAAACAGAGGCTATCAAAGAGGTCTTGTTATAGAGGTGTGATGGAAATACTTGCTCAGTATTGGCATCAAGTATTATTTGTAATTGGTGCTTTGATAGTAGCTATTAGGTTAGAGAGTGAGGTTCGTTCACTTCGTAAAGACTTAGACCAAATAAAAAAAGATTTGGATAGGCGTGACACTTATGTTGAGACTGTTAAACTACGAGCAGAGGTAGATATGCAGTCAAAACAAATTAGTTCTTTATGGGAATTCACCAACAAACTTCGTGATAAATTTAATGGAGGTAAATAATGACCAACGATTTAGTTAAGTTAATTGGTGGTGTAGTAGTTATTGTTATCTTTTGTATATTGGTTATTTATTCCTAAGTAAAAAAAGAGGTGACTAGTAAGTAAGTGTTACCGAACTACTGCCACCCCTTTAGTTACTATAAGGATAGTAGGTAGGCAAAGGAGAACCAATCCAAACCCTACCTACATATTAGTATTTAGAATGGTATCTCTTCTGCATCAGTTGTGTCAATAACATTCTGTTCTTCTTTAGGTGGTGGTGAGTCAGACGCTTGAGTCGGCGATTCCTCCCTATCTCTTGGAACAGTTACTTCCAATGACATATAGTTACCATTCGTATCGTGAACTTTCTTCCACGAAGCTAATCGTTTCTTTTCATTCTTATAGTCTAGTGTTCCCGTATAGTCTGGTTTGTTTTCGTTGTCACTCTTATCGTTGGGAAACAATGCACCAGTTTTTTGGTAGACATCAATACGTTTGCCACCATCACGACTGACTGCCGTAATATAAGCAAAGCGTTCTTCTGTGCCATCAATATCCATCTTACCTTGCAAGATAAACTTTTGGTCTTCAAATGGTTTGAAGCCTACACCAGTGTTAGTATTATCATATTCATCAGACATAAATGTTCTCCTTTAAAAGTCTGTGTTAGTATCAGCAGTATATTTATTGCCGTCCATCTTTCCTAAAAAGACATCAGCATTAAAACCAAGATGCGAGATGGCTTTAGTTAGTCCATCTGTTATTGCCATCTTTGGAGCGTCTTCATTGGTTCTCTCTTTCTTTGCATTATAGAAAGTTCTACACCCAGTAAACGCTCCGTATCTATTGGCTTTATCTTTTGTCCAGATGTATACATGAGCTACTACTGCACAATCACCATTAGAAATTTGTATAAATTCTGTGGTATTGTCCCAACCCCAGCCGTGTCCTATTACACCGAACTCTTTAGTTACTTCACGAACTTGGTATTGTGGGTCAATGGCTGTGAACTTTCGTGAACCAAATGACACGGGTTTAAGAAACTCCTTGTCACTTTTTGCTACACGATTCCACAACGCTAAATTAACATTTTGTTTTTCAGACATTTTAGTTCTCCTTTTTGTCTATGATTGTAAATCTTAATGAGCCACGCTTATCTCGTTTGATTGATAATCTATCGGTATAAACTTCTCGCTCATTATCCTTAACACTTTCTTTAATAGTTTTCTTAACACCCTCGAACTCTTTAGCAGAGCTTTCTAATTGAATGTAAGATTCTTCTAAGACACGAAAGTGATTGTCTTTAGAAGCGTCACGCTTAACCATACCATCAAGAGGTATAGCATTAATTGAAGTATCTATTGCTAGTTCTTCAGCACTAGGTGGTATGTCTTCTTTAACTGATGCCCAAAAAGATATGCCTACCTTTTTAATGTTATCAATATAATCAAAGCTCTTCTTGATATACTGACACTCCCATCTGCGATTGCCAAATATTACAGACAAGTAACAACCATCAGCAGTAGATAGAAATAAATATAATTGTATTTGAGGCATATACCTTTCGGCTACTGCCTCCATAGTATTTCTATCATAGGTATGTTTGAACTCTACTATCTCTAGGTTCTTGGTATCTTTAATCATACCATCTATATGACCAGAGAAAGGAACAGACTCCCAAGTAGTTTGGTATTGTTTCTGTTCATTGTATAACTCAACCATATACTCACGACTAAACCATTGTGCATTAAACGGCTCAGTATGAATACCCATTTGAACTGGAAGGTTAAAGGTTAAGTCTTCTATCTGTTCACGCCCAGTCTTTTCTTTCCATACGGCAAGTTCATCACCATTATAGATTCTTACTAGGTCGCTACCTGATAGATAGTTCTTACGCTCTTCACTAGATAATTTCATATCGGTTCTCCTTTTGTTGATATGATTTTACTGCGTAATTGCAGTTAACTCAAGTCTTTTATTATAAAGACAAGTGTATAAATGTTGGCGAGTTTCCATACGCCAACTGATATGCTGATAAAACTCAGCAAAGCTAGGCCAAAACTTGTGTGTTTTCTTTACTTGTTCGATAGCATACACAACAAGGTCGGCTGGAAATTTTGATAACTCAGTAGCTAATGATTTAATTCTTATACCTACGTCTTGTGCTGATTCTTGTGATGGCTTGATAAGAAGCGTAGCAAGGACAGTCAGACGTTGCTTGAGTTCGTCGGTAGGTAAGGCTACCAAACTCATAGACACTACCTCTATGGCTCTCTCTACCTCTTCTAGCGATACATTATTGTTACCTACTAGGTTGATTGACTGAAGATTGAATACTGGGTCTTTATCTATAGGGTATCGAACACGAACATCTTTGTTAACTTTTGATTTGGTCAACGACTCCACTGAAGAAACTAGGTTTGTGTCTATTGTGCGAGGATTGTTTACCTCCATTAATCTTGCTACTGCTTTTGCTTTCTGCGTTCCACTTAAGTCTGTTGTTACACCAGTATCTATATCCCCTACTGATATCTTTAAACCTTGTCCCTTTTGCAAGGTGGTAGTTAATGAACTGAGTTGTTTCATTGTCATGGTCTAGTTCTCCTTTTTCATTTATAGAATTTTTTAATGTATCATTAGGTAACCATTTGTCTAACGCAACATTATTATATAGTTTAGTTGATAGGTTAGGGTTGCTCTCTGCAACTACCTCGTTGCATTGTGCAACTAGTTTCTCTGAGTCATCAGGGAATATTGTATAGATTGTAGACTTCATACTGTTACCTCGTTTGCGTATCAAGTAACCATTTGATTCTAAGTAATTTAATTTCCTAGTTACTGTAACACGATTCATGCTACTGCGTTTAGCTAATCTTTCTAGTGAAGGCCAACATCTGTGTCGCTCTTCATCAGCGTGGTCAGCTAAACAAACGAGTAACCATTTAGCATAGCAGTCTTTGATATCTGCTTTCATGGCACGAGCCATTAATATAAATGACATTTAGTTCTCCTTTAATTTGGGTGCTATCACCTCATTAAATATTTCTTCGCTAAACATTATAACTTGTTTAGGGTCACCATCTCTGCGTCTAAATACTACAACATCTCTGTCTTCAAACGCATTGAATACATTAGGAAAGTTAGACTTGTGTCTATACTTTACCTCTACTACCAGTCGTCTTCCTCCGACTTTGATGTGGAGGTCGCCAGTAAATTCTCCTCCCAACGAGCCAGAGAGAGGGACTTTCTTCGTCTCCACGCCTTGTTCCTCAAGCCACGCCTTGACTTTCTTTTCGTGGTAATTTCCTTTGTTGCGACTTTTACTTGCCATGATTCCTCCGTATAACAATCCAAACATATAGTATAATAGACTGCTGGTTTTTCATGAGCGAGTAAAACTAGGTAGTCCCGTGTCTTGTTATGACACCCGTCACAAACGTATGACTTAGTGCCATCATTTGATAATCGTTTTCTTATGGACTTTGACTTTAAGGCCAAGTGCATCTAACCAACACGCTAACAAGAAACCACTAGGCACTCGTTTGTATTGTTCCCATTTATGCACAAGAGATTTAGCACACCCTATCTTATATGCTAACTCTTCTTGTGACAATTTTTGCTTGTGCCTAGCTACTACAAGCTGGGCGATTATGTCCTGATAGGTTTCAGTCACTACAACTTTTCTTTTGTAATGCTGAAAAGTAATTGATGGCATCATAAACTTTTCGTGCCGTCGTGTATCTGATATCTTGTCCATGCTTCACACGATAATAAGTAGAAGAAGGCACACCAGCTAAGTCGAACCCAATCTTGAGTGAGACTTGTTTTTCTTTTGAGTATTCTTCTAAACATTCTAAGTAACTTTTCATTTATAATCAGTAGCATAAACGCAGTTAACTTTCCACTTCTATTTTTTTATCTAGCGGCACGAATATTTTTATGTGTATAAATCCACCTGACATTGACGATATGCAATACTCGTAAGGACAAGTCTTTAGCCAACGCAAAGCTCCTTCTATATTCTCAACTTGAATACTAATCATCATCATCACCATCAGGTTCTTTATATATAATGATAGTAGTAGCTACTGCTGTGTCATTTGATTCTACATACTGCCAGTTTGTATGCCCATGATAACGCTGACAATAAGAATCAATGTAGTCTGTTGAGTATTTAAAATCTTCCATATTATTCTCCAATTAAATTTTCTAATTCTTCGTCTGTCATAGAGTCCACATCTTTATCAGTAAGTGTTTCTATTCTTGGACGAATAGGTTTTTGTTTAAGTTTACGTTTAACTCTTCGAGGTATTACAACTGTATCTCGTTGATGCACATGATGGTCGGTTATAATTATCTCACGAGTTCTTATAGTATTGGTGCAAACAAGACAGACTCTACGCCTCCGAACAGAGTTATCGTGCTGAAGACGAGAGTCTTTAACGCTTGTTTCATTCTTACACTTAGGACATTTCATCTTGTTCTTCTTTAGTTAAACTGTCCCAGCTAGTGCGACACATCAAAACTCTCTGATGCTTACCACTTATAGCTTTACGTCTGATTCCAGTATCTACTACATGACCTTTGTTAATTAGTTTGACGTATCTTGGTGTTACACTTGAGCCTTTGACATCAAACACCTTCATCATTTCGTGTTCCACTTGGTCGGATATACAACCATGTGAACCGAAGTTGGTAATGATGCGTAATACTTTTGCCTCAAGTTTGGTAGGGTCAAGAGAATAACCAGCTTCTTTACTTGTGGCTGGGTCTGTTCGTCTTGCATGAGAGCGAGGGTTAACTCGTTCAAGTCGGGCAGATAATTCTGCTAATCTTTCTGCGTCATTCATAACTAGGTTCTCCTTATAATAGTGAATGGATTAGGTTTAAGTTCTTTGTTCTTACACTTCAAAGCAAACGAGTCTCCGTCTTTGCCTATCATTGCGTAGAACATATCTTCCATTGGTGTAGTCAAAACTATCTTGTGCTTTGGGTTATACCAATAGTGATTGCAAAGCATTATGCCGTAGTTAATTGACTTGGAACGAGGAGTCACCATAAGCCAATCACTACGAGCATAACACTTGTATTCCCTCTCTGATTTCTGAGGTGCAATTAAATACAACTGCGTCATCAGTAGGGAATCTCGTCATCAATCGGCGGCAAGTCTTTCTTATACTCTTCTTCCCAAGCAGAGATTGCTCGTTGCTCAAATTTTTTCCGATTGAAATTAGGATTATGTTTTGCAATTATCTCAGACATCTTAACAATTTGTGTAGGCCAACTCATCAACGGAGCAATCTCATCAGCTAACACATTGAAACGTATCTGATTTTTGTAGTATCTATACTGTGCCATTAGATATCTCTGGTAGTTTATTGTAATCTCTCATACTCATATCTAACCATACGTCTACTAAGTTAGGTGTCTCATCATATGGTTCACCCTCATCATCAAAGTGAACTGACGTTGGTTCATATGGATTAGCTACTACAAATTTAATACGCATCTCCATGTCATTGTGTGGCATGGTAAATGTTATAGGCATACGCATATCTTCGGGTATCTCTTGGATAAAACTAGGCTGGATACTCCGATTGTATTTATATTTGATAGCCTTGTTATTTAATTTGCGTAACAAATCTTGTGTTAAATATTTAGTCATTCTTAACCTCCGTTGGTTTAGGTCTGTGGTTATAATCTTCCGTGTAATCACGATTTAAAACTTCGTTATATATATCTATAATATCGTTGATATAATTGTGTGCCGTATCAATCTTATATTTGAACTGTGAATTCTCTACGTCTGCTCTTTCTTTTAAGCGTGTTAAACTAGCTAACACCAACTCTACTTCCTTAACGAAAGCTATACTTTTTTTTGCCATGCTAAACTCCTATTAGTAGCAATTAATATTGGAGGAAAAAAAACACCTCCCACATTTCAAGAGGTGTTTTCTTTTCCGAATGTTAAGTTTGATTAGTAGTAAATGTTTGTGTCCACTCAATAAAGATTTCTCTTGCTACGTTTTTAGGTAAGCCAAAGACATCTTGAATTACTTGTGGTGCACCAAACATATTGATAGTTCCTGATTCTCGTAACTCATGTAAGTAATTAAATATTTCGTCACGAGCATCATTGAGTTCACCTTTAGGCATAAGCAACCTCCTTGTTATCTGTTAGGTGATGACTGCCAGTTCCAATACTACTCCAATAGTCAGACTTCATAGCATCAGCTACTAGTTTCTCTCTATTCTTTTGGGTTACTCTTGGGACTGAAGAGTCAACTGTGTGTGTAGACCAATGAGTCATTGCATTATACAATGCCCACTTAGTGTAGCCTAAGTTTTGAGATTCATCTGACATCTGCTTGAGTAATGATTCAGTCTGAACCTTGTTGTAGTTAGTGCTACCTTTACTACGTTGATATGATTTACATATAGTATTGCGTATAAACTTATCGACTTCTTCTTCATTAGTTACTGTGTCTATCCATGCTTTATAAACTTCTTTCTGGTTCATAAAGATATCAAGACCATTGACCATACGCTTACCAATACCATTGATGTTTAAGTGTGTGGTATGCTTGGCATTTATCTTGGCTATGGTTAATGGATTAGCACAACCATTCTTGCACCATAGTCTGAAGCCGTCACTACCTACGCAGAACGCCCAGCTTGTATCATATGATGAATAGAATTTAACACGATACTTAATTATATCTCCGACTTCAGGTTCTATTACATGGTCATTGAATACAATCTCGCCATATAATTTTGCACCATTATCATAGGTGGAAATATCTATGTCAGTATCTTGTGACAACCCACTATCCTCATAAGCATCAAGCACATTTTGCACGATATCTTTATGAGGTATTGGCTTATAGTTTTTACCAACTGTTCCTAACGGAGTGTTGGTATCTGTTCTTACTATACATCTTTGCATAGCAAGAGGAACGGCAACGTCTCGATTATCTAAGACTGCGTTCATTGGCACGACTGCGATTGGAAAATCATAGTCGGGTGCGTGTCCATCTAACGGCATTTGGTTCTCCTTTCCCGATAAGTTATGGAATGTCTGTGGGTCACGATTAAACCTAGCCACTTGAGAGTGAACCCACATTCTGTTGAGTAGTAGCGAGGTATTAAAAAGAAATGTCTATGCTTTCTTATCAGCATCAGTATCCTCCTTTGTTACATCAGTTAATCCCATGCTTATTAATAGCATTTCTAATTGATGCTCTATTAATTGAGTGTGCTTTTTAATTTCGTAAATAGCATTGACAAGTTTCAGCTTGTGTTGATGGTGTTCATCTAAAACTTTGCGATAAGATTCGTCTATTGAATCTATTATCATTTTGTTTTGGTCATCATTAAACTGTGACATGATTGGTTCTCCTTATAAAAGTTAATGCGTAATTGCAGTATATACTATTGGTTGCAGATTGCAACACTATATATTGATTCTATCTCTAACTTTACTGCCATACACTAGGGAGTTAGTTAATAAGATTCGCATCAAACCATGAAAGTCTACTTACTTTTAGACAATAAGGTTTGGTATGACTGTCCCACTTAACAGATAGAATAAGTCTCAGGTATATGGCGACCATTGTAGCAACTTTCCCTGAGAAAACTGGCTAGGTTTTTGTTTGCCTTTACTACTGTGTAATGTAAAGGGATATCAGATACCTAGAAACTGATGCGATAGACAGATAGGGAGGAAACTATCTATCGAATCTTATTATCATATGAAGATTTTGTTAGCCAACTATATTCATCATAGTCTGGTGCTTTATCCTCCGAATCTTTAAAGTAATTATTGTGAGTGCAGTTCATATCGTCTTCTGTTTTGAACTGAATTATTGGGTAGGGTCTGCCTACTGCACGACACTTGGCTAACAAATTGTTACGAATTGTTACAGCGTGTCTGAATGAGTAGGCTTCACCAATAAGTGTGCCGTCTACTGTCTGAACATAATACTTGCTCATTTGTGACACCATAACTGAACGCTAAACATTCCGAATAGTAATGATGATAGTAATAGTATTGAACCTACTGCCCAATGAATGTGGTCAATAGATGTTGCGTATATTATTCTTGTCTCTGATATATCAATGATGTGAAAGCCTACTGCTATCATAGCGAAAGCAAATAAAGCTACACAAATACTAGCGAATCTAATCATTTTAATCTCCCGTTAGATTTGACTGTTGGTTAATAGGAATGTGTGCTCGGCATAAAACTGCTGGGCAACTCCCCCCTCCAGCACCTTTACTAGATGCAGAGAGAGGGAGAGAGGGTATCAATTAGTGCCCTACAAATTGTTACGGAGCAAAAAGAATGGGAGCCTGACGACTCCCACTCAGTCTTAGTTTTACTCTGTTATAGAGCCAAGCAACTTGTCTAGTTCCTTGTTAATTTGCTGGGCGTTCTTAGGGTCTGCAACCTTAGAACTTCTTGGTGTCCAGTCTTTACCAGTAATCTTCTTGAACACGGCTAAGTTTGCCTCGTGGTCTTCGGTGATTACTGAGTTCTCTTGAGCCATGCTCTGATAGATATTAAACTCTTTCTCGAGCTTGACATCTACTACTTCTGAACCTGATGCCTTTCGGAGTTCCAACATCTCGGCTTTCTTATCCGACATCTTGTTACCTGACCAGTCTAAGTCCTTCTTAGAAGTCCAGCACTCGTTACCAGCCATCTGTTCCCTACGATAAGCGTTCTCTTCACCCGAATAGTAGTTAATCACGGCTAATTTTAAATTTACTAATTTTGACATCTCTGCCTCCTTATAGTTAGTTGCGATATCGGGGAATTCCGATATCTCCACCCGACAATCATAACTAGAGTAACCTTCTTAGGTGGGTTCTCCTAATGGTTAGCCTCCAGCCTTACAGAATAAAACACTAGAACCCAGAGGGGAAGGGGAGGTTACTGGTTAGGGATTAGATTCACCCTCCAAATGTCTCCAGACATTTGGCTTGGGTGGACTAATTGGTAACCCTTCCCCTCTTACTGTAGTTGTGATTTCGATAGGTGGAGAATCGGAAGTCCCCCCTTAGATATCGTGACTGACTATAAGGAGACCCTTGCAGAGATAGGCGAAATTAGTAAATTTAATATTAGCCGTCCTGTGAGATTAACTGCTAGTCGTCTTAAAGGTGAAGAGATAAGTGTTCGTAGGCAACAGAGGGCTACTTAGGGAACGAGGGGTGGACTTCTTAGAAGACTCTGGTCGGGTGGCAAGATTCGGAGAAGAAAGTTGAGATGTTACTCGGAACTCCCATCAGGTCGGAAGTCGTCGTGGCAAGTGAAGAGAAGGAGTATTAATATCATCAGGGCGTGGCACTAGAGAACGCATCACCGACGACTGCGAACTTGGCAAACTCGTGTTCGAGGGGATTGCTGGGGAAGGCTGGATACCTAGAAGTTATTTGCAGACACACGACCAGCCAATTATCACGGAACTAGCGATTGGCTCTGTAACAGAACTTGTAAAACTCTGAGTGGGACGAGGAAGGATTCCATTCTGCATGGCGGAGTATCAATTTGTGCGTTGACAAATAGTCGTTAATTTGGCTTAAAGGGGGGAAAGAAAGGGGGGTTTATGACTGCTCTTAAACCAATGAATGAACCAGCCAAATTGACGGCCAAACAAAAAGCACTAATTGATACGCTCGTAGCCACTGGTTGCAGTATTAAGGAAGCCTCGCAACAAGCTGGGTATGCTAAAGGTGAGGCTGGGAGAGTGAGTGCGAGTAAGGCTTTGAGGCTTCCGTATGTGCAACAGTATATGATGGAAGAGGTTGCAAGGAATCTCGGTGTCAATGCTACGAAAGCTGTGAGTAGGCTGGTCAGGTTGTCTGAATCTGCTCGGTCTGAATACGTCCAGCTAGAGGCAAGTAAAGATATCCTAGACCGAGCTGGATTCAAAGCACCTGACAAGCATCAGCACCTACACGCTGGGCAAATCTCCGTAGCCATAGACCTCTCCTAGTGACGGAGGGGTTCAAAAAATGCGTCGGTGCAAGGCAAGGGGTGGACGATACGAGCGATTGTTCGGTAAAGTCTGTTTTGAAGAACGTTGAAAAATTTTTTTTATGGAGAAGTCCGTATGTGTATTCCTAGTGGTTCATCATCTGCACCACCACCACCACCATTACCGAGATGGTTACAAGATACTAGTCAAGAAGAAATAGTTAGTAAGTATGAGCTATCAGAAGATAATAAACGTAGAAATGCACAGAGGCGTTTAGCTAGAAGAAAACTATTAGAGCAGAGTGTGCAACCTTCCTATCAAGATAATAATGATGAAGACCCACCTAGAAAAGGAACTCCTTTTCCTTCTAAGACTGTTCAAAAAACTCAAGAAGAATCTGGATTAAAGGCTCTTGCTAGTAATGAAACGAACAAGGGTGGTTTAGACAGCTATCAATCAGTAACACTAGGTTAAAGGAGGTAATATGAAAGTAGACCCAAAGATTTCAAAGCTAATGGCTCAGGTTACTAGGCGTTTGAGGAAACAAGCTGACCAACAAGCAAAGAAACGAGCTAAAAAGAAACGTCAAGAAATTAAGGCGGCGAGGAACTATAGTAAAGCAGTAGCTATTCGTTATGCGAAAAAGGCTGATAAACCTAAATCAATGATGTATCAAACATAGGAGATATGATGACAAAATATACGTTTAGAGATGGAACACCTTACGAGGGCGATACCATTACAACTCCTGATGGCAGAGTGTTATCAGGTTCAAGTTATACTAGAAACTCAAAAGTATTAGTTGCAGTAGTTGAAGATGTTGTTATTGAAGATACTCTACCTTCTGATGTAGAACCACCAGCACCTAAAAAGAAATCTAAAGCTAAGAAGAAAAATGCCTAAGACACCAGCGTGGACAAGAAAAGAAGGGAAGAATCCCAAAGGTGGTTTGAACGCTAAAGGTCGTGCATCTTATAAAAAAGGAACATTAAAAGCACCAGTAAAGTCTGGAGACAATCCTAGACGAGCTTCTTTTTTAGCTCGAATGGCTGGTAACAAAGGCCCTGATAGAGACTCCAAAGGCAAACCTACAAGAAAATTATTATCATTAAGAGCGTGGGGTGCATCTAGTTCTGCTGACGCTAGACGTAAAGCTCGTGCTATATCTAAAAGAAATAAATCAAAAAAGAAAGGTTAGTTATGAGTTTATATAAAAACATTAACGCCCGAAAGAAAGCTGGAACTAGTCGCTCAAAAAAGAATTCGACTATAACTAAGAAGTCATATGCGAATATGAAAGCTGGATTTCCAAAATCTAAAAAGAAAAAGTAATGACTTACGAAGAGAGGCGACTACTACGCAAAGTTGTTTTGAATGTTCATATGCAATACTTTCCCAAGCATATGTTAAACAATCGTGAGGCAGACAAACTTATTGATTCTTTAATACCCGAAACTGTAGAAGAGTTAATCAAGGTAGCAAAGGACAAAAAGGTTGACCAAATTTAACTACAAGCCTGATGGTGAAACGCTCAAAACATTTATGAAAGACAACTCTTTCTTTCGTGGAATACGAGGGCCAGTCGGTAGTGGTAAATCTGTTGCGTGTTGCGTAGAAGTTTTTAGACGAGCGTTACAACAACAAAAAAGTAAAGACGGAATAAGAAAAAGTCGCTGGGCAATTATCCGTAATACTAATCCACAGTTAAGAACTACAACAATTAAAACATGGCTTGATTGGTTTCCTGAAGATACTTGGGGAAAGTTTATGTGGAGTGTTCCTTATACTCATTGGATTAAACAAGACGACTTAGAGTTAGAAGTCATCTTCCTAGCTTTAGATAGACCCGAAGATGTTAAGAAACTTTTATCCCTTGAGTTAACTGGCATATGGGTAAATGAAGCTAGGGAGATTCCGAAATCTATTATAGATGCGTGCACAATGAGAGTAGGTAGATATCCTTCAATGCGTGATGGTGGAGCAACATGGTCAGGAATGATATGCGATACTAATGCTCCTGAAGAAGACCATTGGTGGCCTATCATGTCAGGTGAAGTTCCAGTTCCAGACCATATCCACCATGAACAAGCACGAATGTTAGTCAAGCCTGATAACTGGAATTTTTATATTCAGCCGTCTGGTATGGAAGAAGTCTATGATGAAAAGGGTGTTGTTAAAGATTATTTGGTAAATAATAACGCAGAGAACAAAGCAAATTTATTAAAATCATATTATACAAACCTAGTGCGAGGTAAAACAAAAAGCTGGATTGATGTTTATGTTATGAACAGACTTGGCATGATACAAGAAGGTAAGCCAGTATATGCTGAGTTTAATGCAGAAACACACATAGCTAAAGAAGAAATACCGATAGCTGATGGCGTTCCTTTGTTTATAGGAATTGATTTTGGTTTAACTCCAGCCGCAGTATTTGGACAGAAGGTTCGAGGTCGTTGGCTTATACAATCTGAGATAGTTGCTATTGATATGGGCATTGTAAGATTTGCAGAGTTGTTACGTCAGGAGATTGCTACTCGATTTGGTAACTTAGAGATATCTATATTTGGTGACCCAGCAGGAGATTTTAGGGCACAGACTGATGAATCTACTCCGTTTCAGATACTAAGGGGTGCTGGATTAAGAGCGACACCAGCACCTAGTAATTCAATAGACTTACGTTTAGAAGCCGTTAGAGGAAGTCTAAACAAAATGGCTGATGGAAAACCAGCGTTTATGATTGATAGGCGTTGTCCTACATTAATTAAAGGTTTTGAAAGTGGTTATGCTTATAGGCGACTACAAGTAAGTGGAGAACGATTTGATGAGAAGCCTGACAAGAATATGTATTCTCATATCCATGATGCGTTGCAGTATTTAATGCTGGGTGCTGGAGAAGGAAGGTCATTAATGTCAGGTCATAAACAAGTAAAGGCGTTTAATGCTAGGTCAGATTATGATGTTTTTCGCAGAAAACCGAAAACACGGGTCAAACAAAGGTTGTGGTCTAGGTTTTAGCTTTTTGTGCGTTGCAATTTTAGTAATTGTATGGTTTGTATTTAAATTATTTATAGGAGAATAATATGTGTTTACCATCACGACCCTCTGCTCCACCACCTCCAGCACCAGACCCAATGGCTATGGAAGCACAAAGGCAACAACGAGCCGAGAACCAAGCAGTTCGCTCTGAAAGAAAAGCTGACGTTTTAGAAAAAGGTATCCGTCGAGCCAGAGGTGGAAGTGGAAGAAGGTCATTGCTTTCTAAGACTTCTAAAGGTGGAATGGGTTATTACAACGAATTTTTATAGACATTAGATGTTAACTTATGATGATAAACTTCCCGTTCCGTTGTTTGCGACTAATACAAAACAAGTCGCTGAACAGTATATCCGTCGTTATGAGAGGGCTAAAAACCATCGTGAAAACTTTGTTCCGTTATTTGAAGAATGTTATGAATATGCTTTACCAATGCGTGAGAGCTTTTATCACGAAAGTATTGGTAAGCGTAGAGATGACAAAATCTTTGATGAAACGGCTGTTGTCGGTGTTCAAGAGTTCGCCTCAAGATTACAAAGTGGACTTGTCCCGAACTTCGCAAGGTGGGCAGACTTCACGGCTGGGTCGGAAGTCCCGAAAGAAGAAAAAGACGAAATAAATAATACGCTTGACGAGGTTACTGATTATGTATTTGAAGTAATACAGAATAGTAACTTTGCTCAAGAAGTGCATGAATCCTTTATGGACTTGGCAGTAGGGACTGGAATACTTGCCGTTAATGAAGGTGATGCAGTTCACCCTATTCAGTTTAATGCGATTCCTTTACCTCATGTTGTATTAGATATTGGGCATGATGATAACATAGACCATGTGTTTAGAGTTCGTCATGCAAGATGTGACCAGCTAATGCTAATGTATCCAAAGGCTCAGTTATCTGAAACATTAAAAAAGAAATGTCAAAAAGAACCTGATGCTAAAATTGAAATACTTGAAGTGGTCTGTAAAGATTATACTGTCAAGAATGATGATGGTTCTGCTTTATATGCAATCGTCATGGAATCAAAAGAGGTTATCTTTCAAGAGCAATACAAAGGTGTGGGCAGTAATCCATATGTATGTTTTCGTTGGGCAAAGTGTGCTGGTGAAGTTTACGGACGAGGGCCACTTGTTAATGCTTTAAGTGCAATTAAAACTACCAACCTTACTATTGAGTTGGTGCTTGAAAATGCACAGATGGCGATATCTGGAATCTATCAGATGGACGACGACGGAGTAATTAATCCTGATACAATTAATCTCGTGCCCGGAACTATCATTCCGAAAGCTCCTAACAGTTTAGGATTGCAACCCGTAGCATCTGCTGGTTCGTTTGATGTTGCTAGTCTTGTGTTAAATGATATGAGATTAAATATTAAACGAGCATTGTATAATGATATGCTTGGTGACCCGAACAAAACACCAGCTAGTGCAACAGAAGTTGCTGAAAGAATGGCTGACTTATCTAGGCGTATTGGTTCTGCTTTTGGTAGATTGCAAGTAGAGTTGGTTCAACCAGTTTTACAAAGAGTTGTTTACATTCTAAAAAAACAAGGCAGAATAGAAATACCTACTATTAATGGTAGGGAAGTTAAGGTGCGTAGCGTTTCGCCATTGGCTCAAGCACAACATAACCAAGATATTACTTCTGTTCATAGATTCTTGGAAATGGTGCAAAGAACATTTGGCCCTGAGATATTAAATATATTAATTAACTCAGAAGAGACTGCCGCTTATTTAGCCAAGAAGTTTGGTGTGCCTGATACTTTAATTAGAGATGCAGAAGAGAGGAGGCAGTTAGTTCAGATGGCACAACAGATGGCACAACAACAAGCTATGCAACAAGCTCAAGCACAAACACTTGGCGATAATCCTCAAGCTGATGCACAAGAAGGAATGGTAAGTGGAGAAGAACAACAACAAGCCTAAAATTTGTGTAGACGGAATAACAAGAAGTCCACAACTTGATAGTCAAATCAGCCTTACTTTAGCACAATGCTTTTCTACTGAGTCGGGCAAAGAAGTGTTAAGGTATTTACGTTCCATAACGATTGAGCTAGTTAATGGAGCAAATGTTTCAACAGATGAATTACGTCATATAGAAGGTCAACGCTATATCGTTGGTCTAATAGAAAATCGTATTCAACACGCACATAAGGTGAAAAAATGAATGAAGAAAAAGAAGTAACGACTGAAGATGTAGCTGAAGCTACAGAAGAAGTTGTAGAGCAAGTAGCAGAACAAGCTAGTTCTTTACTGCAAAAAGAAGAAGAAACTCAATCAGGAGAAGTAGAAAGACCTGAATGGTTACCTGAAAAGTTTAAATCAGTTGAGGATTTTACTAAGTCATATTCTGAACTAGAGTCAATGATTGGTAAAAAAGAAGAGGATATACGCAAGAAAGTAGAAGAAGATATACTTTCTCAATCACTAGCAGACAGACCTGAGAATGTTGGTGACTATAAAATTCCTGATTACTTAGATGCTGAACAAGCTACTGATAATAAATTACTACAATGGTGGTCTAATCATTCTTATGAAAATGGATTTAGCCAAGATGAATTTGAGCAAGGCATTAACATTTATGTAAATCAAATGCGACAAGGTGAACCAGTTTATCAAGATGAAATTAATAAACTTGGGGATAACGCTGAAGCTAGAATAGAAGCCGTTAACTTATTTGCTAATAAACATTTTCAAGGTAGTAGTTGGGACGCAGTAGAACAACTATGCACAACTGCTGATGGTATAATGGCAATAGAAAGAATGATGGAAAATTCTAAAGCAGAGCCAGTAGCTAATAAAACAAATACTGTATCGGCTATGAATGAAGCTGATTTACAATCTATGATGAAAGATGAACGATATCATAACCCAGCAAAACGAGATAACGCTTTTGTAAAACAAGTAGAAGATGGCTTTAAAAAGCTATATGGATAATGAATCGTTTAGAACTCAAGCGAGAAGGACGCTTGTGGTTAACATATGCTGAGTTAGATGACGCATTGAAAATCTCTAAGAGTCTAAGGCTTAACGACCAAAGAGAGTGTGCAATCCATGATGTTAGTCCTATTGAAGCCTTAACTGAGTCATTCGGTTTAAAAGGCTCTGTTACTTATTCTATATTTGTTGATGAAGAAGTCATAGCTATGCTTGGCACAGTTCCGTTTGATGAGGACAATACGAAAGCTAGTGTGTGGTTTCTTGGAACTTATGGTATTCAAAAACATTATCGACCATTCTTAAGAGGGTGTAAGGGTGTTATTGAAATACTGCAAGGTGAGTATGAAGAGATAAGTAACGTAGTTCCAGTTGAACATTCTGATACAATTATGTGGTTAATGTGGTGTGGTTTTACCTTTAGAAACGAGACATTTAATATTAATGGATTTGAGATGCTTCGTTTTGTGCGTTGCAGAAAGATAGAAAGTAATGTTATTAGGATAAAGCAACGGCCTGTGTTTCATTGAATGGCCTCGTAAGAGATAACCATGCTGATATGAGTAATCAGATAACCGATAGTTGAAATGTAAACTTTTATTAAGGAGGCTTAATTGGCTAATACTATAGATACAGCTTTTATTAAGCAGTTCGAGAGCGAGGTTCACATGGCATATCAGCGAATGGGGTCTAAGTTAAGAAACACAGTTCGCATGGTAGCCAATGTTCAAGGCTCTACAGTTCGTTTCCAAAAGATTGGAACTGGGACTGCTTCAACGAAAGCTAGAAATGGTATGGTTAGTCCTATGGAACTAACGCATACAAATGTAGAGGCAACTATGGCAGACTACTATGCCGCCGAATACATTGATAAACTTGATGAACTCAAGACAAACATTGACGAAAGACAAGCAGTAGCGAAAAGTGCCGCCGCCGCTTTGGGTCGTAAGACTGACGAGATTCTTGTAACTGCTATGGACGCTGGTGCAAACTCAACTCAGATTAACGATACAAGTGGTGCGTTGGTAAAAGCTGACTTGTTGGCTTTGTTTGAAACTATGGGTTCTGCTGACATTCCTGAAGATGGTGGACGCTTTTTAGCTATGCACCCTAAAGGATATGCAGACTTGTTTAATATAACAGAGTTCGCTTCATCTGATTTTGTCGGTGACCAGAATCTTCCGTTCGCTGGTGGAATGAGTATGAAGGAATTTTTAGGGTTCAAAATCTTCTCTACATCTGCAATTACTGCTGGTAAGAATATCGCTTACCATACCAGTTCTGTAGGTCTTGGAGTAGGTGCTGATGTATCAACCGAGTTAAACTACATTCCTGAGAAAGTAGCTCACCTCGCAACCTCTATGATGTCAATGGGTTCAGTTGTTATTGACGACAACGGAATCTATGAAGTCTTAGACAACAACTAGGAGAATTAGATATGGCTTATGATAAAGCAAATTTGACTCGACTAGCTGGTGGTTCGGGTCTAACTCTGTGGCATTACACAACAACCGATACTATTGCTACTGTGAATACTGCTGATTATTTTGCAAATAGTGCTAATATGTTTAACACTAATGATGTAATCATTGCAGTAACTTCTACTGGTGGAACACCAGTGGTTACACTCACATATGCAAATAGTGTAACGGCTTCGGCAGTTGATGTCGTGGACGGGTTAACTGTAACTGCAACAGATAGCGATTAAAAGGAGGGGAGGGTTAACTCCCTCCCTTTTTACTGAATGTCCACAGTTAGCACAGTTGCACAATCTGGTATTGATATATGTTCAAGAGCATTAATCTTGATAGGTGCGAGTCCTATTACCAGTTTTGCAGATGGCACGACTGAATCTCAAGTAGCAGTTAATGTGTATGAGGACATTGCACAAGCGTCATTAGTTAATAGTCGTTGGCGTTTTGCTACTAACCAAAGAGTTTTAAATCAATTAACAGATAAGCCTACTGGTAGATGGGCGATTGCTCACCAACTACCTACAGATATGATTATGTTACACGCCTTAACTGTTAATGATAATATTATTGAGTATGGTGTATATGGCGATAAAGCGTTTAGTGATTCGTCAACAACTGATGAAGTGATTGCTGATTATACATTTAGAGCACAAGAAGCTGATTGGCCTAGTTACTTTACTTTAGCAGTCGAATATAGTTTAGGAATTGTTTTTGCAACAAGTATTGCAAGAGATGCGTCACTTGCTACACTCATGCAGAATCAAGCAGAAAGAGCTATGGCTAAAGCAAGAACATTAGACTCACAACAACAAACTACACGAAAGCTAACAACTTCTCGCTTTATAACAAATAGGAGAAGTTAATGCCTAGAATCAGAGTTCCTATCTCTAACTTCCAGTTTGGAGAGATAAGTCCGTCACTCGTAAGTAGAACAGATACTAACGTATATATGAATTCGGGTTCTAAAGTAGAGAATTTTTTTTTAAAGAACGAAGGTGGTCTGCTTAAAAGATTTGGTATTAAAAAGATATACGAGTTTGATACTACTCCTGACTTAGATAATAAAGTTCAACAACACAGACTAGTCCCTTTTATATTTTCTGATGATGAAAGATATGTAATTTCATTAGAGAATCAAAAGATAAGATGTTTTCAGATATCGCCTACAGATGGCTCAATCTCTCTTGTTGCTACTATTACTCAAGATGCAGATGGAAACGCATTACCTTTTACAGATTCAATATTGCACCAACTGACTTATGCACAGTCTGGTGACACAATGTTTATATGTCATAATACTTTTGCTATCAGGCAATTAAACAGAACAAGTTTAACAGACTTTAATGTTTCATTATTTGCTTTTGAAACTAATACAGATGGCACTCGTATGTTCCAGCCATATCATTCTTTTCAAGGTGCTGGTGTTACATTAGACCCATCAGGAACTAGTGGTTCGGTAACGCTTACTACTAGTGCTTCTTACTGGGATATAAGAGGAACGGCAGTAGGTGGCAACTATCCTGAGTCACTTCATATCGGCACTACTATTAGGTATGCTAAAAAAGAAATAGTAATAACAAGTGTTCAGAGTGAAACTCAAGCAACGGGAACAGTTCTTACTGGAACTACATTATCAGTTGATTTAGATTCTGATGCTTTTCGGTCTGTTGATGGAACGGCTGACTTAGAGGTAACGCATATCTTTCACGGACTAAAGACTAATGATAGTATTACAATATCTAAAGCTGGTGGCATTGCTGGAATTACTGCTAGTAATATTAACGGAACAAGAACAGTTCAAGAAGTTATAGATGAAAACCATTATGTAATAACTGCTGGTGCTAATGCTAATGCTTCAGTAGATGGAGGTGGTGCTCCAAGAATAACATCACACGCACCAATAACTAATTGGGACGAACAATCATATAGCTCTTATCGTGGTTATCCAGCCGCCGTTACATTCCATGAGAATAGATTATGGTTTGGTGGAACGATTGGACAACCTGACGGCATATGGGCAAGTCGTTCAAATGAGTATTTTAACTTTAATACTGCTGATGGTGAAGATTCAGACGCATTAAATTTGACTGCTAGTATTGGTGAGATAAACAGTATTAGGCATATTGTATCAAACAGAGATTTACAAATCTTTACATCTACATCAGAGTTTTATATTCCAGCGTTTAGTAGTGAACCTATAACACCTACTAATGCACAAATTAAAAGGCAAACGCCATTTGGAGCAAGTTATGTTCGTCCACAATCTTATGATGGTGCTACTGTTTATATTCAGAAAACTGGTTCGGTATGTCGGGAATATTTATTCTCAGACGCAGAGGCGGCGTATGTAAGTTCCTCCGTATCATCATTGTCGCCTCATTTAATATCAGACCCAATACAAATGACTGTCTTAAATGGTGCATTAAGTCGTCCCGAATCTTATTTGTTTGTTGTTAATCTTGATGGTTCAATGGCTTTGTTTACATCAAACCGAGCAGAGAAACGGGCTGGTTGGACAAAGATAACAACAAGTGGTTTGTTTCATAGCATTATTACAATAGACGATAGAGTGTTTATGACTGTTGTTTATAATACTGGTGCTGGTCAAAAGTTTATATTATGTGAGTTTAGTTCAACAGTTAACTTAGATTTTTCAAATACATTTAGTGGAACGGCTGGTGTTTTTAGTGTAGCTGGTCATTTTGTAAATGGTGCAGTTGTTGATGTGGTATCAGGCACAGATTACTTGGGAACTTTTACAGTAGCTAGTAATCAGGTAGATGTGTCAGCAGTAGATGCTACTTTAACTTCTGTTGAAATAGGATTTAAATTTACTGTAACGGCAACAACAATGCCACTTGACGGAGCAATACAAGGAGGCCCTCTTACTGGGCAACCTAGAAGTGTAAGTAAAGTTATATTGGATATGCGTAATACTCAAAGTGTATCTGTTAATGGAACAGACTTAATACTTCGTCAGGTTACAGATGATTTAAGTTTAGGTAGGCAATCGGTAACTGGTAAAAAGGAATTTAGATTTCTTGGATATAGTAAAGACCCTGATATAACTATATCACAATCAAGTCCGTTGCCATTAGATATTAATGGTTTAGTAGCGGAGGTAAGTTTTTAATGAGTTGGTTAGTAGCATTACAAGCAGTAGGAACTGGCATATCAATTATGTCAGCCATGAATAAAGGTGAAGCAAGAAACACTAATGCACAGTTTGAAGCACAACAATACGCATTACAAACTGGTCAGAATAAAATTATAGCTGAACAAAACTCTATTGATAGGTTAGAAAAGTTTGACCAGTCAGCAAAGATTAATGAAGCTATGTTTGCATTTCTAGGAAGAGATGCAGATTTAGATAAATCAATAATAGCTTTTAATGAAAAGCAAAAAGAAATAGCAGAAAGAGATGTTACAAGAGCAGATACCGACGGCTGGATTAAATACGGACAAGGTAAGTTAGCAACTGAACAAGCGTTATATACTGGCAGAGTAGCTCTTGAAACTGCAAGGTATGAATCAATGAGTGCAATAGCTAGTGGCTTATATAGTTATCATACTACAAAAACATAAGGTGGAATAAGTGGCACAAAGATTTGGCACAAGAGTAATCAGAGAAGGAACTAGCTTTCGTAATACAACTATAGGTGTTGTTAAACCTAGCACGGCTAATGTGGAAAGTTGGGAAAAGGCTGGTGAGTTTGGCGACAAGATACTGGGTATTGCTACAAAGCGTTTAAGTGAGATTGCTCAGAAGAAGGGTGAGTCAGCGGCTAGAAATATTGAGGCACATAATCTTAGAACTATTAATCCTGAAACTGGTAATCCTGAAGCATGGAACATGGCTCCGTCTTCTTTTGGGACTATTGCTCAAGACGCTTTTGAGAAGACTATTGAGAGTCGTTACAAGTTTAGTATTGAACAAGAGATAAAAGCACACTCTGCTAAAATAGCTTTTAAACATCAAAACAAAGATAATGGTAGTGCGTTATTTGCTAAAGATATGAAAGACTATCTAAAGCAAATGTCTAAAAATGCAAAGGGTATGTGGTCTGGTTATATAAACGAGATTGGCGATATCTATGTAGCTTCATCTAAATTAAATCTTCAACAAAAAGAATTTGATAGAGAGTTAGTAAAAAGCAGAGTTGATGTAATTGAGAACCTAGAGTCATGGTCTAAAGACTTTATATCGTTACAACAAACTAATGCTACAGTAGATGATTTAGAAAAAAGTATGAAGATTGCTAATGATATAATTAGCAATGCTAATAAATCTAATGTGTTTAGACCTGAAGATACAAGGTGGGCAACTAAGTTCTTACGTCAGTCTGTATTACAAGCAAAGATTACTAAACTAACAAGTGGTCTTCCAGTATCACCTTCATCTGTTAATGAGATTAATAAGTTACAAAGCGTGTTGTCATCAAATGGTATGGGTTTGAATTCGCTTGATGACAAGAAGATTGTTTATAAAAAATATTATTTTAATGCTGATGAAATGGTTACAGATACAGTAGAGCAAACTATGTTTCAGTTTGCTAGTGAATTACTTAGCAATGAAAATTATAACACAGAAGACGGAGAGTTTTTAAGTAAGCTATTACAAAGCATTGAATCAAATATGTCTGTATCTTCAACATATAATATCAATGCAGTTCAGCGACAGATAGTTCAAGACAGACCTCAGTTAATGAAAGAGTTAAATGCTAAACTTGCAACTCAAGTTAAATCAGATATTTCTCTAATACCAAATCTTAAGAATCCCGAAGATGTTAAGAACTTTATTGTAAATACATTCTTTCCAAACAATAAAAAGTTAAATGATGAAAGATATAAACTAGCTAATGACAATGGTATTGAGGGTTCACAAGTAACTAAATTATTACCTTCACAACTTGAAACTGGATATCGTGAATCAATACTAGGTGCATTAGTTAGTAAATTTACTCAGACAGATTACTTAAAAGGTATGGTTTTAAATGAAACTGAAGCTAGTGTTTTGCAAACAGACATAGAACAGTTCTTGTTTGATGGAGGAACAGTTGGTAGTAAATTAAAAGAGGTTAGCAAAAAGCACCCTGAACTATTAGAAAATCTAAAACTACTTCATAATGATGGTGGTGGTAAGTTTAAACCAGTTATTGAAATTGGTAACCCTCGACATAAAGAAATTATTTCTCAAACAATAAGAGGTGGTATTAGAGATACAAATTATGCTGGGCAACTTTCAAAAGAAAAATCTCAAATAAATGCTAATGCACAAATTGAAGCAGAAAATAAATATTTAAATGAGACATCTGCAAAA
>PAAT01000177.1 GCA_002698965.1 Rhodopirellula sp.
CTGCGGCGTTCATTCTGGATTATTACGATGGCCACGACGAGTCACCTCTTTTGACGCAAACTACGATTTCGATTATTCATCCCCTCGAAAACAATGAATATATCCTTGAGCTGAATATGGTTCTCGAAAGTCCGAGCATACCCGTAACGCTCCATAGGACTAATTTTGGGGTCGTTGCCGTTAGGGTGTGTGCAACGATCTCAGAGCATTTCGGAGGTGGCACGTTGATGAACGATCTGGGTGTCAAAACTGAATCAAATCTTTTCGGTAAACCGTCAACTTATATGGATTACAGTGGGCCCGTACGGGATACCTCTGGTGACACGGTCATTAATGGGCTGACGCTGTTTGACCATCCGTCCAACCCCAACTTCCCAGCTAAATGGCATGTTAGGGAGGATGGTTGGATGGGGCCCTCTCTGAATCGCGATGACGCAATCGTTATCAATAAAGGAGCATCACTTGAATTGCGTTATCAGGTCCATGTTCACGCCGGAGCACTCGATCCTGATAAAGCTGTTTCCATACATCGGCGATTTAAAGATAGTAAATCTTGGATAGTGAAACGTTCGTCGATGAAGCATCGCGAGTGGGAAATACAAAAGGCGGATTAAACATTAAAGTTTAAGATGTCGATCGAAGAAGTTTAGCCCGCGAGTCCACATTTC
Source organism: Rhodopirellula sp. (assembly GCA_002698965.1). Taxonomy (GTDB): domain Bacteria; phylum Planctomycetota; class Planctomycetia; order Pirellulales; family Pirellulaceae; genus UBA721. The sequence goes on from PAAT01000177.1 coordinate 669, forward strand.
TTCACTCAAAATATGACCTGCTCCGCTTTCGATATAATATGTAAAATTATCTTCGGCATGCATTGATTCGTAGGCCATGCGAATATTTGCCATGGCGTTGCGTACATGTTTGATAGGACTACCGCTATCTAACTCGCCAAAATTCATGTGTACTGGCCTAGGAGCGATAAGAGCCACAATGTCAGGTGTGTCAGCTTCTGGATAGATTCCTGTAACAAAATTCGGGAAACAGTGCAGTATCTCGTTTTCTTCGATGGCCTTATAGGTGGGTAAGCAGCAATTACACACGGTCGCCTTAATTCGCGGTTCCCATGGCGCGACCATATAAGCATGTGTCGACCCCATCGAGTGACCATAGGACCCTATTGAATTAGAATCAACCTCTTCGAGGCTTGTCAAATAATCTACAGCACGACGCATGTCCAGGATGTTTTTCCAGGCCATAGTTTGCCCTCGGACGACATATTTCAGATAAAGAAAGCGTTCTAAACTTCCGGCTGATAGTTTGTAGCCTTGCGTTCGCTCTTCGAATCCGAGCGCGTCTGGGCATAAGACGACATATCCGTTTTCTACTAATGACACACCTGTATGATGCATTGGATTACCACTCAATCCAGCCGGCTCGGTTTTTCCAATGTCCCATTGCCCATTGTGTTGATGCCAAATGCAGACCCCAGGTGCAGGGTTCAGCGAATCGACGCCGTCTGGAATCATCAGGATCGCCGGTATTAGTTCCCCCGGATCGCCTTCATACTTAATCCACTTAAGTGTATACCCGGCCTTTTGCTCTGTTTTGATAACGATAGGGTTTAGTGGTCCGGAGGCTGGGAATGGACCGCCTAAGCCACTTAGGAGTTGATCTTTGAAATCGATAGGTGCCATTTGTTTTGCGATCTAAGAGTCGTTATGAATGATCCATGCAGTCGAACGCAACGACATTCTCTAAGTGCGGAATAATCAATGCTTTTACGCGTTCGTGTTCGGGATGAGGCAAATAGATATTGCGGTTCTCTTCCGAATCGAAGGTCATCATGAACCCGTGCGAGAACGAGCCATTAAGGCCTTCAGGACTGGAGTATTCCCCGCCGGCATAATGAAGCACGCCGGGGCAGAGTGTTTTTAGTGCTTCAAGCTCGGCAAAAAGTTGGTCGATCGTCTGTTGCGACGTTTCGTCCTTGAAGTGAAACAGTACCATGTGTTGGATCTTCGTCATTAGTAAACCAGTTCAAACGTTTGCTGAGTATGTATTAGCCTTATATTATAACGAAAACAAAGTTGACGTGAAAAAACGTGCCGGTGAATATTCGCTCCGTACGTTGTTAAATCTGGATACTGGATGCGAAATTTGATATTTGTACTCATACCTTTCAGCGATTTGCGTTGGAACGACGCCTGCGGAGGTGGAGGCTGCACATACCGCAATAATTCGTTCGAAAAGGGGTGCTGCGTTGGGCAATCAATATGACAAACCATTAAGGGGGGCGATTGTAGGGACTACAAGAGGCGCCATCATGCGTAAACTTGCTAGACAAACGGTGCAGGTACGCCAGAATGCGTACGAGGAAAAATGGCGTGCTGACCAACAAATATGTCGAATTCGCATCAGCTACGTTCTGAAAGTCGGCCACCCGCGACGATGTGACAAAAATCACGGCCGAAAACGTGCCGGGAATTACCTTAGGGTAGGCCCCTAGTGACGAGCCTATTTTCGATTAATTTATTCGGTTGAAATCTTGGCTATCGCACGTTGTAGGGCCGTTCCCATATCTGCTGGGCTCTCTGCCACTTCAATTCCGGCTGCCTCTAACGCCTTTACTTTTTCCGCAGCAGTCCCCTTGCCGCCGGAGATAATAGCTCCTGCATGGCCCATCCTTTTGCCTGGAGGAGCCGTGCGTCCTGCGATAAACGCAGCGACCGGTTTCGTAACATGGTCGGCTACGTATGCTGCAGCTTCTTCTTCTGCGGTCCCACCAATTTCACCAATCATCATAATGGCCTCGGTTTGTGGGTCTTCCTCGTAGAGTTTGAAGAGATCAATAAACGAGGTTCCCACAATAGGATCACCTCCCAGTCCCACGCATGTTGATTGGCCGAGACCGACATTACTGGTTTGCCAAACAGCTTCGTAAGTTAGTGTTCCTGATCGGCTCATGATACCGACCGTACCTGGAGTATGGATGTATCCCGGCATGATCCCTATCTTGCACTCACCCGGTGTAATGAGTCCCGGGCAGTTTGGTCCTATCAAAGTTGAACCGCTCTCGCGGATCACCTCATAGACACGCACCATATCTAACACCGGGACACCTTCCGTAATGGCAGCGATCGTATGGATCCCGGCATCGACCGCTTCAAGGATCGCATCCGCAGTAAAAGGCGCTGGAACAAAAATCATCGTTGCATTGGCAGAGGTCGCTTGCACGGCCTCTTTAACCGTATCAAACACCGGAATACCGTCGACATCTTGGCCACCCTTGCCAGGCGTAACACCACCTACCATTTGAGTCCCATAATCACGGCATCCCCTTGTGTGAAAGGTTCCCGCCCCGCCAGTAATTCCCTGACAGATAACTTTTGTGTCTTTATTGATAAGAATGCTCATTAGATTTGCTTCACTTTATACTTGTAATTCAGCTTCTACGCGCCAATAGCGGCGCAAACCTTTGTTGCTGCGTCCGTGAGATCCGTGGCAGTAATTATTTCTACGTCGCTCTCCTCGAGTATCCGCCGGCCTTCTTCAACCTCGGTTCCCTCGAGCCGCACTACCAATGGTACCTCAAAACCAACTTCCTTCGAGGCCGCGACGATAGCCTCCGCAATGGTGGAACACCTCGCGATACCTCCAAAAATATTCACCAAAACTGCTTTAACATTGGGGTCTGACAAAAGGATGCGAAATGCTTCAGTGACCTGCGATTTATCAGCACCACCACCGACATCCAGAAAATTCGCGGGTTCGCCGCCATGCAGTTTGATGATGTCCATCGTCGACATCGCAAGGCCGGCACCGTTCACAAGGCACGCAATATTTCCGTCAAGTTTGATGTAGCTGAGCCCGGCCTCACCAGCACGAATCTCTGTTGGTTCCTCTTCCGATAGATCTCGGTATTCGGCAATAGCGTTTTGCCGATACATTGCGTTTGAGTCAAACGAAATCTTGGCATCCAGTGCGACTAGCTCACCCTCCCCGGTGACAACAAGGGGGTTGATCTCCGCGAGACTACAATCCAGTTCAACATATAGATTGCAAAGCGTCCGCATGAATTTATCAGCCGAACGTATGCTGGCACCCGTAATGCCAAGTTCGCTGCAAAGTTTGCGTACCTGAAAACCTTGCAGGCCAAAATGTGGGTCAAAGTGTTCCTTAAAGATAAGTTCAGGCGTTTCTTCAGCAACCGTCTCTATGTCCATGCCCCCCTCCGTCGAACACATCAAGACAGGCATTTTACGCGCGCGATCTAATACGATCCCAAGATAAAGCTCGCGAGCGATGTTACAGCCTTCTTCGATTAAGACTTGATTGACAACTTTACCTTCGGGACCTGTTTGGATTGTCACCAAAGTGTTACCAAGTAAATTAGTTGCTACGGCCCTTGCTTCCTCTGCGCTTTTAACCAGCTGTACACCATGTTGATCGGGATTTTCAATCGTTGTTCCCTTACCTCGTCCACCGGCATGGATTTGGGCTTTCACGACGGCAACCGGGGCCCCCAAGTCCACAAAGGCGTCGGCAGCCTGCTCCGGGCTAGTCGCTACTCGATGTTGTAATACGGCGACCCCAGCCTTATCAAAGAGTTCCTTTGCTTGAAATTCATGTATTTTCATTGATCAACTTTCTAGTATTGAAAGGTCGGCCTGTCAGATTCAACGGTATTCGTTACTTACAGAGTAGCGAATTTATTGGGCTTTTTGAAGCAGGGGTAAATGAAGGTTGCAACCACACAATTAAAACCATTGTTTTTTCTCTACGAGTACGTCAAACACTAGAAAAGCTACGCTGACAATCCAAACAAACGACACAAATTAACATGGAAGGTACAAAAACAAATACGTGCTTATGATGACGCTTTACCGTGACCGATAATAATATTGAACCACATTAGTCCTTTAGAACGCAGTCCAATGAGCAAAAATATAAACGTCCTGGCGTTGGTAAAAGGTGAAGAGAAATACATTTTCTTATTCAACGACAGCAACCGCAAAAATACGCTGCGTCAACTTGGACGATATGCCTCGAATCCGGCTTTGAGTTTTACTTGGTATGACGCCGCGGTGATGAGCCAAAAAGTCCGTAAATTGACGCGGATAGAGGCGGCAATGCAAACCCGTTTCAAGGCCATCAGTTCAGACCAGTCGCAATGAGACCATCTATTGAAAGGTTTCTTCGATATCTCGAGGCTGAACGCAACTGCTCCGGCTTGACTATCAAGAGTTACAGTGAAGATCTGGAGTCCTTCTGTTTTTTCTTCGAACTCGAGGATGGTAGTGTGCCGTCACCGAAAGAATTTCAGCCCACGGATCTTCGCGAGTTTATATCCGCGATGGGAGAGGCCGGTTACGCCCGTACTAGTATATCTCGTCGACTTGCGACGCTAAGAAGTTTCTTTCGATACTGTCTACGCGAAGGTCTAGTTACCCAAAACCCGGCAAAACCATTGCGGAACCCTCGGAAACATCGGAAGCTACCACATTTTTTATCCGGCGAAGATATCAAACGGTTGCTGTCTGCCCCTGACCGCTCAAAACCTCTCGGCCTCAGAGACCGTGCAATATTAGAAACCATGTATTCGGGTGGATTGCGGGTAAGTGAGCTGGTTGCACTAAGTGATGGAGACATATATTTAGACGAAGGCTTGGTACGAGTGCTTGGTAAAGGTAAGAAAGAACGATTCGCTCCCCTGGGTAGTTACGCTGTTAACGCTATACAGGAATGGAGGTCACGACGCCGACTTGCCCCGGATGTGATTGAGGGACCCGGAGCGCCCACCTTCACGAACAAGTTCGGTAAACGAATTACCGACCGTAGCATTAGACGCGTCATCGACAAATACGTGGGCATTACTGGGTTGGATCCGCGCACGTCTCCCCATACCTTGCGTCATAGTTTTGCCACTCACCTACTTGATAGCGGGGCGGATATTCGCAGTGTGCAGGAGCTTTTAGGACACAAGAGTCTTGTCACGACGCAAATTTATACCCATCTTTCGACGGCTAAACTTCGAGATGTGTATGAACGAACACATCCCCTTGCTGCCAAGCCGACAGGTTAGGAGTTAAATAAGGTGCTCTCGGACGGCCCAAACAGCGACCTGGGTCCGGTCCGACGCGTTAGTCTTACGCAGGATGTTTTGGACATGCTCTTTGACCGTTTCTATGCTAATTGCCAGCGAAGTTGCAATCTCTGCGTTACTTAATCCGAGACCGAGATGGCGTAATACCTGGACTTCGCGATTAGTAAGTTTATAGGTGGTAAGGTGTTTATCTTTCCTCCGCGACATTAATTCCTTAATGCGAGAGAATAAGCTTGTGTCGGGTGGTTCGATTCCTTGTACCGCTCGCGATATTGTGCTGAGTAACTCACCTCGACCCGCTGACTTGACTAGATAGTCACTGGCTCCCCGGATTACGGATCTAGCTATATAGGTTGGATTCGCGAAAGTGGATAACATGATTACTTTGGTAGTAGGGCTGACCATGAGGATGCGTTCAAGCGTTTCGACCCCGGACATTCCCACCAGTGACACATCCAGCACTACCAGGTCAGGACGGAGTTCCTCAGTCAGTCTTACCGCATTTTCGCCGTCATAAGCGTTGCCAATGATTTCCGTATTGGTTTCAGATAGCATGGAACTAATACCGTTATGTATTAGTTCGTGGTCATCGACAATGAGTACTGTAATGGGCATGCGGAACGAAGGCAATTACGTGGCGCTGCCTGGTCTTGGCAGAGCAAATCTGAACTACGAATAACGAAACTGGTATTTCGGTACGTTTAGGGAGGGATACGGGGTGGGTAATTCTTAAAAGAATTACCACCTATCATAACAATTTCGCGGCCGCGATTCAAAATGTTTATTCAAATCATCAAACATTGAATTGAGCGCGGTGAAATGAGACGGAAAGCCCGAGTCGGTGAGAGGCAGACACTGAGATCGGGCCAAGCGATTCTTGGTCCGTCCCGATATAGTGGACAATAGCCTGATTGTCTAATAATACCTCGACATTGAGTATTTCAATGTCCATGTTCTGGTTCAGGAACTCATCTTCAAGGTAAGTGCTAACCTTAAACGCGATGTTGTCCGTTGCTTCAGTTTCAGAATCGGAAATGCCTGTAATCCTACCGGTTACCAACGCTCCGCCTGCCGTTAAACTTTCGTTCAGAATAGTGACCCGCTCGGCACCACGAGCAGTAATTCCAATACAGAGGTCACCCGACGAAAAATTCATGTCTCCAGAAGATTCAAACCTGCCTATCCTGCGATCCCACCCATAGCGACATAGATAGGTTCTCATCTGGGGAGCAACAGTTTTCGATTCGGATAAAAAGACCTCACTGCGAATGACTGTTACTTGATAAATCCTGAGTGGATCACACTGATTGGTAATGTTTGCTCCGGACTCGAGTTCGAAACAAAGTCCGTGCCATGGACAACGGATGGCACCGTCTACAATTTCGACCTCACTAAGATCCGCACCCTGATGTGGACAGTACTTGGAAAATGCAAACCAGCTTCCGTCGCCCAGGCGTCTTACCGCGATCTCTTTACGCGCATAGTCTACAATAATAGTTTCGTTAAAACCGAACTCCCATTCGTGTCCAATTCGCAGACGCTTCATACTTACTCCATCTTGCGACAGCCAACACTTCCTAGGTATTCTAAGGCATGTACTATCCCAATTGTTTTTATTTGCTGTACCATGAAACTTTCGTTGCCAAACCTTGACATCCTTATCGTAGCACCACACCCCGATGACGCCGAGCTGGGCATGGGGGGGACGATTTGTAAATTTCTGGACGAGGGTAAGCGAGTTGGGATTCTTGACCTTACGGATGGCGAGCCGACTCCCCATGGCTCGGTGGAAATTCGGCGAGCTGAAACTAAATTAGCCACTGATGTTTTAGGTGTGTCCTGGCGGGGTTGTTTAGGGCTGACGAACAGAGCCTTACAACCTTCGTTAGACGCCAGAAAACAATTGGCGTCAGCTTTTAGGCTATGCCGTGCCNCCTGGATATTTGCACCGTACTGGTGTGATGCCCACCCTGATCACGTGGCCGCTACNCAATTGATCGAGGATTCCCGTTTTTGGGCGAAGTTATCAAAAACAGATATGCCTGGGGAGCGTTTTCATCCCAAAAGGATCTACAATTATTTCAGTATCCATTTGAAACAAGTCGTACAACCAGCTTTTATAATTGATATATCAGAGCAGTTTGAAAAGAAGCTAACCGCAATTCAATGTTATGAAAGTCAATTTAAGTTTGGCAAATCCAAAACTCCACCCACCTTTTTTGATACCGTGAAAACGAATGCCGAGTACTGGGGCCAAATGATCGGGGTACGCTATGGGGAGCCGTTCCATAGCAGGGAACCAGTCGGATTAACATCAATGGATTCTCTGATCTAGGGCGTTTTAAATATCACTTTTTCCGGACTTGAAAAACACCTTTGTCCTTATCGGTGTGGTACTTGGCGACGAACTCATTAGCCTTGTATGTAACGTCGTAATGGTACGTACCAAGCGCCCGTCCTAAATCCTCTTTTCCCGATAGTTTCGTCACGCCATCTTTTTGCGAAGTCACATTTAACGTCACGTTAAACTTGAACGGGACTACTTTAAAAAAGCGCCCCGTGAATCTCGCTTTAACAACATCTTCGCCAGCTACAGTGAACTTAGCTTTCAGTGGCCCCTGATGACCGGAAATCTCACTATTCCAGGTCCCGGCCCAATTGCCAGAAAGGTTCTCAAGTTCACCAGCGTTAGCCTGGGCCGCCATCAGGATGGAGAAAAAGGTAAGGGTAATAGCGAATGTCTTGCGGGTTAGCTGCATGCCGGGTGATCTCCTGTTTTGCTACAGTTCGTAGTGATGAATTTGGATATATTAGAGTAACAGATATGCGCGACCAAGTGAAAGATCTCTTAGACAACTTAGATTAGGTGTAATATGCAACAGATAAAAATATTTAAGAGTATAGAAAGTGAACTAGGGACTTTGGAGGACGATATTAATTCGTGGATGGCGGAGCAGGGTGTGAGCGTTGTTCAGATCTTTGGTAATATAGCGCCCCAAAGCCCATCGGGACCTGGGATGGGTAGCTTCTCTTCCTCCGACGTTTTAGTTGTCGTGCTTTACGAATTATAGACGCTGCGGCGTAAATTGTTCTGTACTAACAAGCGACGAGGTTCTAGCACACCATGAGAATAGACAAAATTGAACTGTATCATGTGGCCATGCCCCTGATATATCCTTGGAAGACAGCCTACGGTGAGGACGCGGAGATCCACAGTGTTCTCTGCCGCATGCATAGCGGCAGTGTTAGTTCCTGGGGAGAATCAGCTCCCCTTGCGGCACCCTGCTATAGTCCGGAGTGGGGAGGTGGAGTGTTCGAAGTGGTTAAGCGTTGGCTGGCACCTAGGCTGTTGGGGCGCGACATCCCGTCCGGTGAATATCTGCAACAACAACTTGAAGTATATAAGGGAAACCCTTTCGCTAAAGCCGTACTCGATAATACTTGGTGGTCGCTCCAATCAGCCTTGGAGTCCAAGCCTTTGCATGTCTTGCTAGGGGGTGGCGGCGAGAGCATACCCGTTGGGGCTGATTTTGGTATTATGGACTCTATCGACGATCTTTTACGCGAAATTAGCGGGGCAGTCACAAAGGGATTTCGCCGAATCAAGCTTAAATTCCGACCCGGGTGGGACGAAACGATGGTGGAAGTCGTCCGTAACACGTTCCCTAACACCGTTTTCCATATTGATTGTAATGCCGGATACAGGATTCAAGATAAGGATATGTTTCGAAGGCTCGATAATTATGATCTCGCCATGATCGAGCAACCGCTTAGACATGATGACCTTATACATCATGCCGAACTTTCCGAATATATCAAGACGCCAATTTGTCTCGACGAGTCGATATCTAGCAAGCAACTCGCAATACAAGCAATCGACTTGAACTCATGTTCTTATGTAAACGTGAAACCGGGGCGAGTCGGTGGGCTTACGAACGCTCGAAACATCCACAACGTTTGCCAGCGGGTTGGAATTCCTTGCTGGGTTGGTGGAATGCTGGAAAGCGCTACTGGAGGCGCTATATGCACGGCTCTTGCGTCCCTCCCTAATTTCACCTACCCTGCCGACATCTTTCCGAGTGATCGTTACTACCACAATGATCTAAGCGACCAGCCACTTGAGTTAACCACCGATGAGGCTGGAAAACCAGCCATAACACTTTTCGATTCAATCCCGTCGCCGAACCCCGAGAGACTAAAGCGATGGTGCCTGCAATCCGCTGTTCTTCAACCGTAACTCTATGGGCGATCATCCTGAATCTCTGAAATGTGGCGGCCGCTAAATGGGTATGCGTCGTCCTGAAAACCGAAGCCACTGTGTTCGCCTGGAGGGACTAGACTATCTACGAAGGCTTCGTCTTCAGCGGTTAGCTGATAGTTTAGTGCCGTTATATTATCCTCGAATTGCTCCATGGTTCGGGGACCTATTATCACGGAGGACACGATGGGATTTGCTAATGCCCAAGCCAACGCAAATTGGCTTGTTTTCACCCCTTTTCCATCGCAGTACTCATTTAGTTTCTCGGCAACGGTGATACTGGCATCCCGTAATTCGGCCTGTAACATCCGACGATCTCCTCTTGAGGCCCGACTTCCATCGGGGAAGTCATGTCCCAATCGATATTTGCCTGTAAGAATCCCCCGGGCCAGCGGGCTATAGCACACTACGCCAAGTTTGTGTTCGCGACACAGAGGCAGTAGTTCCACCTCAACGTCCCGATTGACGATGTTATACAACGGCTGAACACAGGCAAAACGATTCAAGTTAAATTCAGAGCTTTTCCATAGTGATTCACAAAGTCNCCANGCACGGAAATTCGAGCAGGCAATGTATCTCACTTTTCCACNTCGAATCATGTCATCCATGGCGCGNAGTGTTTCTTCAATNGGTATCTGGTAATCCGGNGTGTGAGTGTAGTAGATATCGATATGGTCTAAATTGAGGCGGCTAAGACTCGCGTTTAGTTCTTGCATTAGATGATAACGACTTGCNCCTTGCTGATTCGGGCCATCCCCCATTTTTTGACGGCCTTTAGTCGCAACCACTAGGTCGTCTCTTTTACCCCGGATACCTTTTCCAACGACCTCTTCTGAAGCGCCGAGACTGTACATGTTTGCCGTATCAACAAAATTGATGCCATTGTCGAAAGCCTTATGCATAATGTTAATAGAGTCAGATTCTGTAGTCTGACCGCCAAACATCATCGTCCCAAGACAAACGCTTGATACCTTCACACCTGTATTGCCTAAAAAACGGTATTCCATTTACTTTCCCTTGTTCAATGTTGTGGTAATTATGGCTTCACAGCAGAAACGACAAATTTTGGGGTTGATGCATCGAAACTTAAGCGTTCAAGCTGATAATTTCCTCTCGAAACATTAACCATTAGGATATTGACATCACCTGTCATATCTCGAAGAACTGCCTGCACTTCATGCAGATTTTCAATACTCGTCATATCCGCGACTATTCGGCCGCCAGATTTAAGTCGCTCCATAGCGTTTTTTATGATATTTGCTAGTTGTCGGCCGGTACCGCCGACGAAGATAGCGTCGGGATCGGGTAACTTCCTCCATGCGTCAGGTGCCTGTCCAAGGATGGGCGTCAGGTTTTCTAATCCAAACCTTGCAGCGTTGCGTTTAATAAGTTCGAAGTCTTCAGTATCCATTTCGACAGCATAGACATGACCATTACTAGCCAACTGCGCCCCTTCGATCGCCACGCTACCGCTACCCGCCCCGATATCCCAAACAATACTGTTGGGACCGATATCTAATTCTGATAAGGCGATCACGCGGATTTCGGCGTTCGTAAGGAGGCCTCTTTTGGGCTTTGTCTGCAAGAAGAATTCGTCCGGATTGCCGAAGAGTCGCCGTCCTAACATCTCGATCGGCCGATCCGGCATGTCAGGTTTTCGCAGCAGAATCATCACATTTAGTTCGCTAAACTCAGTATCAACAATTTCCACCAGTTCGCCAGAGGTGACTCGCTCATCGGGAGAGCCCAGATTTTCACAAACGTACGCTGTGAAATAATCGATTTTGGCGTCTAATAAAGCGCGAGCCAATATGGAGGGAGTTTTGTCATGGGAGGTGAAAACCCCAACACGCTCGGCGGAACGTACCTTATTAACAACGTGTTCTAAGGGCTTGTTAGATAGACTCGTTAAATACGCTTCATCCCAACTTTCCTTGACTCGGGCGAAGGCAAGTTGCATGGAACTAACGTGAGGCAGGACCTCAAACCGTTCTTTTCCCAAGCGATCACAAAGGAACCGAGCGGTACCGTAAAAAAGGGGATCCCCGGGGGCTAGAACGACGACTTTATCCTCGTTATTTTTCTCTAACCTATCAGCCAACGCCTCAAAATCTGTACCGGCGTCCCAGCATTGAGCGACGCCGGATTCAAACGAGGAGGTTAATGACGCTGGACCTATTAAAAGATCGGCCGATTTCACCAGATCTAAAGCGCGGCTTGTCATTCCATCGGCCCCGTCGTCGCCAATACCAATGATGTAGATCTTATTAACGCAAGCCAAAATAGTTTCCCCGAAAGATGTCGAATTAACAAAGAGTCCAATTATTCGCACACAAAAAAACACCCGCCAACGGACGAGTGTTTGTAAGAATCCATCCGGAGAAAACTCAAGCTTGAAATGAGCTTCCACAACCGCAGGATTTTACAGCATTTGGGTTTTCGAAGGTAAAACCTCGACGATCCAACCCGTCGTACCAATCTATCACTGTTCCATCAAGGTACAAAGCGCTTTTCTTGTCGACAATGACGCCGACACCATGGTAATCGAATTTACTGTCCGCCGATTCATCAAATCCGCTTTCAAACTTAAGTGAGTAGCTGAAGCCACTGCACCCACCACCTACGACACCGATACGAAGACAAGTTTCGTCATCCATTTTTTGTTCTTCAAGGACACGTTTTACTTCCACAGCGGCTTTTTCAGTTAGAGTAATTGCCATGATCGCTTAAACTCCGAGTTCTATCGATTGATGTATGTTCTAATTATTAACGTTGTCTAAAAGTCCTCAGCATACTATTGCGATTAATTACATAAAGTACAGCCTAGACTAAACAACCTTAGGATAACTAAAGCAAAGAATATTGGAAAGGTCTTTCGGGAGATAAGACACCATTGGCTAACATGCATAAGGGCCTGTGTTATTACCAATGAAACTATATAATTGCATGCTTACGTAAACTTATGGAAACATCACAACAATAACGAAACGTCACGGGGAATAATTTTATGAATCAGGCCGAAGTCGAACACGTCCTGGTCGTTCCAACCGACCTTTTTCACTCTTTAGGTTATTTTCAGGGCTTCACAGCCGACGTGGATACATATCTGGACACCCTGTTCGACGTTGAAAATATCAGCTATCGCCCTCGTCCTCAAATGGAACAAGACCCAAACTTCAAACAACTTATACCCTACGTTATTTTCAGGTACATAGATGATAGCGGTGCCGTTAGTCTTTACCAATATTCAAGAGGGGGGGGGTCTGGAGAGAAACGTTTGGTTTCTAAGAAGTCAGTTGGCATTGGTGGTCATATATCTCAGGAAGACGGTGATTCCAAAGACGCTGATCCGTATCATGATGGGATGGCGCGTGAGTTAAAAGAGGAAGTAATCATTGAAACTCCCTATGTGCTAAAACTGGTCGGCCTCATTAATGACGACGAAACGGAAGTTGGCAAAGTTCACCTCGGCATTGTTCATATTTGTGACGTTGAAGCTCCACGCGTCCGCTCAAACGAAGAGGAAATTGAAGGGAATGGTTTTCAACCCGTCACAGAACTCCTAGATAATCTCGAAGGGTTTGAAACATGGTCGTCTATTTGCCTCCAAGCATTGTTTTCCTGAAGAGCTTTTTGGAGTCTGCTATATGGTCCTGACACCCGTTTACATGGATAATCACTCCACTACTCGGGTCGATCCTCGCGTCGTCGAAGCGATGCTCCCGCTTTTTCATGACGTTTATGGCAACCCCGGCAGCGTGAACCACGTTTTTGGTTGGGACGCAGCAGCGTTTGTAAAGGAAGCTCGACAATCAATTGCCGACCTTCTCAACGCTAAGTCCTCCGAGATCGTATTTACCAGCGGGGCCACCGAGAGCAATAACCTTGCCATTAGGGGTGTCCTCGAAAGGAAACGCCGGCGAGGCAATCATATTGTCAGTATCAAAACGGAACACCATGCAGTACTTGACCCATTAGATCGCCTTTCGCGGAACGGCTATGAGATCACGCTTTTAGACGTTGACCAGTATGAAACGCCTACAGCCGGACGAATCGATCTGGATAGCCTAACTGAGGCAATACGTACGGATACCTGTCTAGTATCTGTTATGCTCGCGAATAACGAGATCGGTGTCGTTCAAGATATCGCGGCTATCGGAGAGATCTGTAAACGGAAGGATGTCCTGTTCCACTGCGATGCAACTCAGGCCGTGGGCAGGGTCTTAATAGACGTACAGCATATGAAAGTCGATCTCCTGAGTATCTCTGCTCACAAGTTTTACGGACCGAAGGGTATTGGTGCCCTATTCGTCCGCAAACGCTCGCCCAACGTCCGGCTTGAGCCTCTCGTTACAGGTGGTGGGCAGGAAAATGGCCTTCGTAGCGGTACGGTCAACCCGGCCGGCATCGTTGGTATGGCTACCGCCATGCAGATTGCTGTCAACGAGATGGCCGTTGAAAATCGATCTCTGTTTGAAAAAAGAAATCGGCTTTACACCCAACTAGCCGAACGTATCCCGGATCTGGTTTTGAATGGTCCGTCGCTGAAACTACCTGCTATCCGTCTCCCGAATAACCTAAACATCTCATTCTCTAACGTGGACGGCGAGGCTTTGATGATGAGCATGCGCGAACTTGCCGTTTCAAGCGGTAGTGCATGCAGTTCGACCAATCCAGAGCCGAGTCACGTTTTGAGATCAATTGGGTTGTCCGATGATATGACAAGAGCAAGTTTGAGATTCGGCCTCGGACGATTCAACACAGAGGATGAAATCGATTTCGCGATTGAGCTTGTAACGCGAAGTGTATCCCGCTTGAGGGCAATGAAATCTGGTTAGTCAGATAATCAGCATCGCGTCGCCGTAGCTGTAAAATCGATATCTCAACTCAATCGCCTTAGAATAAGCTTCTTTTATTAAATCTTGTCCTCCAAAAGTCCTGACCAAAACGAGTAGGGACGATTTTGGCAAATGGAAGTTAGTAAGTAAGGCGTCAACGCTGCGGAAACGATAGCCCGGGGAAATGTAAAGGTCCGTCTGCCCTTCCCAACTCGAGAGTCCATTTGCGTCGGCACAGGTTTCAAGGACGCGAACAGATGTCGTCCCGACACTGCAGATTCGACCCCCGTTATTGCGTAGTCTGGATAAGTTTTCTGCCGTCGATTGATCAATACAACCCCATTCGCTATGCATCTGATGGGTTCTAATATCATCATTTACCATCGGACGAAACGTACCTATTCCCACATGCAGGGTGACTTTTTCAACAAGCGTCCCTTGTTTTGCGATTCGTGACAACAAGGCTTCGGTGAAATGGAGACCAGCGGTAGGAGCCGCCACTGCACCAGGCTTTCGCGCGTATACCGTCTGGTAATTGTTCTGGTCTGTTGGTACGGACCTGCCTCCACGGATATAGGGCGGCAGTGGAACTTCACCTACCAGATTGAGAAGCTCTAAAAATGGCCGGGAATCCGAGGGCTTAACGACCCATAGTCCGGCCTCATTTTGCCTTACAAATTGTATGGAGTATTGCTCGACACCTCGTACGTCCACGAGGCCAACACGCTCGCTGGGCTGAATTTTACCTCGTGTCTTACTGAGGATGACCCATTTTCCGTCCGAGGTACATTTAATAAATAACCCCTCCCATTTACCGCCGGTTTTCAGTCGTGTGCCACGAAGGCGGGCGGGCACGACTTTCGTATCATTAATCACGATACCGTCTTGGGAATTAATCACAGATGGGAAATCGCGGATATGAAGATTTGATATACATCCGCTTGTTCGATTGACAACCATCATGCGAGCATCGGTTCGCTCTTTGAGCGGTTGTTGAGCTATCAACTCCGGCGGTAAGTCGTAATGGTAATCGCTTAAATCAAACATGACGTCAATATCATGACTTCGGCTCAACAACATGCAAGATGCCATGCACCGATTATTTTGGCATTGGTTGAACAACCTAGTAGCTGATACTGTATATAGACAGGGTAAATTGTTCAAAAAAAACCGTAACCAACATGAAAATATCGCTAGTTATCACTGAATTGGAGCCTGGCGGCGCTGAGCGAAATCTCGTTAAGTTGGCTATTGGTTTAGCTAGCTTGGGGCACGATATCACGGTAATTTCGCTTGGGCCGCGTCCGCACAACCAAATGCTGACCGAAAAGTTGTATCGCGTGGGCATCACAGTCTTTTATCTAAATTGCCGTTCGAAGTGGTCATTCCTTAGGGCAATAATCAAGTTACGGTCTACATTGCGGAGGCTGAAGCCAGACCTTATACAGTCGTTCCTCTATCATGCTAATCTCTTAACGAGTATTTGCAGCGGTCACATACCCCACTTTGTAGGGCTGCGGGTTAAAGACCCCCGTCGCTGGCGATATCGCCTTTTAGCCAGATTCTCGTCAGATTGGAGCGGTGTAATTTGCGTGTCGAAGGATGTACAAATGTACGCCGCAGCCTTTTTTGGGAACTCTTCAACCAAACTCTGGACGATCGGAAATGGCGTAGACATGAATGCAGTGAAGTCTGCTGGGAGTAAACAATGGCCCGAAGACGTAGCTAGTTCAGACGAGCCACTTGTTTTTATTGGGCGACTTGACCAACAAAAAGGTCTGGATACACTTCTGAGCGCCACGCCGAAGCTCTTAGATGATTTTCCTCAGCGACATTTATACATCATTGGTGATGGGCCCATTAGGCATAAACTCGAAAGAACCGTCGCGAAGCTTAAGTCCCGTGAACGGATTCATCTCACTGGGTATCGCGATGACGCTGCCGCCATCCTTGCGAAGGCAAAGCTTTTCTTGTTTCCCAGCCGTTGGGAAGGAATGCCTAATGTGGTTATGGAGGCGATGACGCTGGGTATACCAGTATGCTCGACCCCTGTCGACGGTGTCGTGGAATTGCTTGGGAAGTCCTCTCCTCAAATATACCGCCGAGATCAATGGCAAACGGGCGCAACGCAGATGCTTTTGTGGGATCCGGAAAAGCTGGATTCCCTCGGCAAGTCCAATCACAATGTCATCAGTTCAGAGTTTACTGCGAAAAAAATGGTTCGCCGGTATCTCGAAGCGTATGAGTGGGATCATAGACATGACTGAAAAGATCGTAAATCAAACCATCCATACTGCCGTACTACCAAGGGAAGCGATCGACAGCCTCTGTCTAGAACCCAGCGGAATTATTATCGACGGCACATTGGGCGGCGGTGGGCACACGCGCATGATCGCGGAAGCCGTTGGCAAAGAAGGCCTTGTGATCGGCCTGGACCGTGACCCGCTGGCGATCGCTCGGTGCGAGCGTTCACTTGCTGGGCAACCGGTCGTATTATGCCAGAGCAATTTTTCTGAATCGACTGAGGTACTAGAAGAACTCCAAATAGATAAAGTAGATGGAATCTTACTCGATCTAGGGCTCTCGTCAGATCAATTGGAAGACGATACTCGTGGCTTTAGTTTTCATTCGGAAGGCCCGCTAGATCTACGCTTTGATCCCCATGTGGGCGAACCCGCCTATCGCCTCATTAATAGAATGCGGCAGGAGCATCTCGCCAATTTGATTTTTGAATATGGAGAAGAACGACTCTCACGTCGTATCGCGCGGAAATTGGTCGAATTGCGAGACCGTCAGGAATTACGTTCAGCAAAACAAATCGCTGATGTCATCTATGGGTGCTACCCTAAAGCAGCGCAACAAAGGATTCATCCCGCGACCCGTACCTTTCAGGCCCTTAGAATCGCTGTGAATGATGAGCTCCGCTCCCTTGAAATAGCGCTCAAACGACTTCCGAATCTTATCAAGCCAGGGGGGCGATTGGCTATTATCAGCTTCCATTCACTTGAGGACCGTCGTGTGAAACGGGCCTTCCGCGAAGATGAACGATTAGAAGTCGTGACACGCAAACCAATTACAGCGGAAGACGAAGAAATTCATGCGAATCCCAGAAGCAGGAGTGCCAAATTACGCGTAGCACAACGTCGTTAAATTTCATCCTGGTTAAGATGTTCAAAACGCACGTCCCGTGTCGTTTCCGGATTAGCATTTTTCTTGATGAGGCTGTTATATAACTCGGGTCTTCGCGCACGTAACCAACGGCGGCCCGTACTGGAAGTTTGAATTGAAAAGTCGAGTTCCGCTGTTACTAAGGCGTCGCCGGCATGAGAAGTCTCTTGGATGATACGGCCGTAGGGGTCAATAACCATGGAGTTGCCAGTGCGTATTTCATTGTCATCCCAGCCAATCCCATTACTAAATATCACAAAGAGTCCGTTGTCGTGGGCACGAGCAGGTAGCCACCGCATTAACCATCCCCTTCCTTTATCACCTTTCAATTCGGCCTCGATCGCTTCAGGAGCATGTAGCCTATTATTCCACACTTCGATATCGACAAGCCCCATTGCTTGCGGGCTCCCCGAATTGCACCCACCGGTTTGATGCGGCGCTATTAAAATTTCAGCCCCAGCTAGAGCCGTGGCTCGAACGTTTTCGACAATGTTATTGTCATAACAAATTAGGATGCCACACAGCCTTCCGTTGGGGAGTTCAAAAACGGTGTAATTTTCACCAGATTCCAAATTTGGGCTTATAAAACAGTGTAGCTTGCGATGTTTCGCTAATTCACCGTCCGGTCCAATGACTGAATAAGAATTGAACAGCTTGCCGAGCAGACGATCGTATTCTACATATCCAATCCCGATGGATATGTTATTTTCG
>PAAT01000178.1 GCA_002698965.1 Rhodopirellula sp.
CCAAGTCACCACCACCACGGAAAATATGGAAAGGGTCAAGAATAGTCGTTGCATCGTCGCATCCGGACTTCTCCATGACTTCCATCGCGTCCTCAATCGTATTGAGCTGTTCGACAAATCCCAAAAACTCCATTGCTGGTTTGACGCCAAACTGACCTCCCAGTTCTAACAGTTCGCGATAGTGGGCTGCGCCGGTATCATAACACGCTATACCACTAGGAGGTCCGGCAATTACGTGGGGAGCACCAACGGTCGCCGCTATTTCCAGCCTGCGTTTGACCTCATCCATGGCCACGGCATGGGCTGCTCCTTCGGTGTCAAACCAGTCACCCAGGTAAATGCACGTTGGTACGGTCAAGCCATGGTCGTCCAGGGCTTTTCTGATATCTGCAGCACTACCCTTCCCTTCATTAACAAAGGCGTCAATATGATCAAACCAAAGCTCAATGGCAGTAAATCCTGTTTTTTGAGCGACATCAATCTGAGTCATGATATCGGTAGTCATAATTGTGCTGGCATTCAGGCAGAGTTTGAAATTGGACATAGTCTCACTTTTCTTATTTGTTTTTGTACCTTGGGGGTCTTCCTTATTCTAAATAATGGGACTGATGTTCGCATCCAAGTTAGCTTGGGTTAAGCCTATTCGATCATCTACGAAGCTCACCCCCCCCCCGGGGTAGGGTGAGGGATGTTTGAATCGCTGTCTTTTAAGGGGCCCCGGAGAGGCAGTTTCTCTGGTCACGGTAAATTTGTTTTTGGTAGAATAGAAGTGTTTCGTAGTTTGTTTCCTCAGGAAGAAAGTATGTCTGGCCGAACGATCAAGTTTTGCGATGGTTTTACTCGCCGCAATTTTTTGCAAATTGGTAGTATGGCGATGGGAGGTGCGACACTTCCTCAGTTGCTTCAAGCTCAGGCAGGAAATAGTGGGCGTCTGGGGCACAAAGCTAATATTATGGTCTTTCTCGCCGGAGGTCCGCCACACCTGGACATGTTCGACATGAAGCCGGATGCTCCGGAGGAGATTCGTGGTGAATTTTCGCCAATCTCGACTTCGGTCCCCGGATTCCAGATATGTGAACATTTGCCACTGCTCGCTGCTCGAGCTCATCAGTACTCGATTGTACGTTCTTTATATGGAGCGGTTGATCGCCACGACATCTATCAGTGTTTGACGGGTAGGATTTTTAGTCCCAGTCAACCTGTAGGTGGCTGGCCGTGTCTGGGAAGTGTCGTCTCTAAGCTAAAAGGACATGCTCAACGAGGTGTTCCCCCATTCGTAACGATGACTCCGAAGATGAAGTCATCAACCTGGGGACGTTTGGGGCCCTCTGGTTTTCTTGGCAAGGCCCATGCACCGTTTGCTCCGATTGCGGATGGAGCGAACAGCCTGACCTTGCAAGGTATTGAAGCCGGGCAGTTTTCAGGGCGTGCCCAGTTGCTTGCCAGCCTTGATGCTCTTCAAAAGCAGGCTGCGGAAATAGCTAAATTTGACGGGGTTGATGCATTCACCGAACAAGCTTTGGGGATTTTGACCTCCAGTAAATTAGCCAACGCACTTGACATTACCAAAGAATCCACCAGAACCCTTGAGCGTTATGGTGGAGGGTCCTATGAGAAAGCCGGTTACGGGGATGCTTCCCACCTGCATAATCATGACTTGATTGCTGCGCGCCGTTTAGTTGAAGCGGGAGTTCGAACAGTCACGGTAAATTACGGTCGGTGGGATTGGCATGGGCAGCCCCATGGAACGAACTTTGAAAATGCTCGTGATCACCTACCCTACTTTGATACCGGAATCTCAGCCTTGATGGATGATTTACATGCACGGGGGTTGGATCGGGGTGTTTCAGTGGTCGTTTGGGGTGAGTTTGGTAGAACGCCCAGAGTGAATGCTAAAGGTGGACGGGATCACTGGCCTCGTGCAAACTTTGCCATGATGTTTGGTGGTGGCATTCTTCCCGGACGTGTAATTGGTTCTACAAATCACTACGCCGAAGAGCCAGAAGACCGTCCTGTGCATATGCAGGAAGTGTTTGCGACGCTTTATCATGCGATGGGTATTGATACCAACACGGCTACGGTCAATGACCTTCACGGAAGGCCGCGGTATCTAATTGACCATACGAAGTATCACAAGATTGAAGAGTTGGTCTGACGCCTGATCAATTCAGAGTCCAGCGTATGACGTTGCGATCAAAGCTACCAGATACTAAGTGTTTGCTGTCTGGTGAGAATGCTAGGCTATAAACAGTGTTAGTATGCTGGTTGAGTTCTTCTTCCAGCTTGAATGTCTCCAGATTCCAAAGGCATATTTTGGCATCCTGCCCACCACTCGCCAGCCATTTCCCGTCCGGTGAAAATGCGAGCCCGCGAATGTAGCCTTTGTGTCCGCGGAAGTTCCCGTGGATTTCCCCGCTCGTTCGGTTCCAGATGGTTACTTTGCCGTCTCCACCTGCCGTCGCAAAAATGTCCGATACATGTTTCGCAAAGGCAACGGCATGGACCCCCTTCGTATGGTGGATTTGTTTAAATTCTACCTCTCCGTCTGGATTCCAGACAAAGATCTCGCCTTGGACACTGCCCGATAGAATATGTTTCCCATTGAAACTGGTGTCAAGGCTGTGGCTTGTCGCCGTCATGCCCGAGATTTCTCGTGTCTGTCCCCCAAGGGTCCAAATACGAACTAACTTGTCATAGCCAGTGCTTACAAAGTGTTTGCCATCCTTACCAAGAAAAGCGACGCTTTGAACGTAGTCACCTGAGCCACCTAACGAAATTTCAGCTGTTAGGCTCGAGGTGTTAATAATCTTGACGACCTTATCTAGTCCCCCGGTGAGGATTTTTTGTCCGTCAGGTGAGAATCGAACGGCAGAGACTCCGTCTGCATGCAGTTCGGTGTATTTGCGAACGTCCCAATTGGTTGTATTCCAAACCAAAATGCGGTGGCTTAGGCTGCCAGCGACGATGTGTTTACCATCAACGGAATAGTCCACGCTATAGATAGCGTTGGTCGAACCATTGGGTAGTACTTCGTGCGTTATCATTCTGTCTCACTTGCAGACGGTTAGACTGAGATTCCGGGTTCCACACCAAGTGAATCACAAGTGTCCTGAATCATGTCAACGGTGGTTTGAGAAAGTTCGATACCTTCGGCGCGGCGTTGGGCTCGGGTATTAAATTCGATTTCACCGGGCATCAGGATTTTATTATTGTTGTCAATTAATTTGGCACTACGTACATAATCGCAGTATCGATTAACTTCGTTATAGAAATAGTCTTCGGTTTGCAGTTTACTTCGATCCATGATGATCGAAAGCATGCCATTGGTGAGCACGTCGGCACGTTCGGGATTCGTACAGGAACCACCGGTCATAGCGCCGGCCATCATCTCGATGATCATGCTCAGGGCATATCCCTTATGACCCGCAATCGGTAGGATTGATCCCGCTGGCGGACCGTAAAATGTCTTTGGATCAGTAGTGGGCTTTCCTTCACTGTCGATAATGCACCCTTCGGGTACCTGCTTGCCGGCATGGAGTGCGACCCGGATCTTGCCTTCAGCGATAGTACAGGCGGACATATCGAGGATCAGCGGAAATTCGTCATTGGTGGGCACACCTGCTGCAAAAGGATTTGCAGAGAGCCTCCGTTCGATGGCTCCAAAAGGTGCAACCAGATTTCCCATCCCACTGGTATTCACAAAGTGTACCGAAACCATGCCCGCTTGTGCACACATCTCAGGCCAGTCGCCGATCCGTCCAAGGTGAGCACTGTCTTTGAGCGCGATGACTGCGACACCATATTCTTTGGCGCGTTCAATTCCCAAATTCATCGCCTGCTCCCCAATCGACTGCCCGAGGCCAACCTTCCCGTCAACAACGACCATGGAACCATTATCAGTTTCAATGCTGATCGTTTGATTAAGCTGAGTTTTATTTTCTTGAATCCATTTGATGTAAGTGGGAATGCGAATCACGCCATGCGAGTCATGTCCTGACAGGTTTGCGTTGACAAGTCGTCGAGCTACGACATCAGCTTCAGCGTCATTCGAGCCAACGGCTGTGAAGATTTGTCGGGTAAGGTCTGTTAGAAAGTCAGCCTGAAAGATCATAAATAGTTACTTTCGGTAATTTACGGTTTGGGGTTGGAGTGTTTTTATTTTACACGAACAAGCTTTTGGAGAGCTGGCGAGTCTTCCGGAGATAGCCCTTTACAACCACCGGCTGCCCAGACTACTTCCGTTAAATATAAATCGCCATTCCGATCGATTCGGATATTGTGCGGAGCATAAAAGTCTCCCGCAGCAGAGGTGGCGTCTCCTCCGCCGATTTGACAAAGGACTTCGCCATCCTGTGTTAACACGGAAAGTCGCCCACCCGGAGCATTGTCACAAGGTGGCTTGTTGCCGGGGAACATCCCTGCTCGGTAGCCGAGTTCGAAAACGTACACTTCACCATCGGGGCCGAAATCGAGTGACGCCGGACGGGCAAGCCCCTCGATCTGGCGAATGAAGTCACCTTCGGGGCTAAAGATTTGCAGGCGATCGTTTTCACGGTCGGCCACCCAGATGTCGCCGCTACTTGCGATACGCAGATCATGGGGGACCGCAAATTGTCCCGGCTTGTCGCCCGGATCGCCCCAACTGCGAAGATGCACACCGTCGGCATTGAAATGGTGGATTCGGGCATTGCCATATCCGTCTGAAACGTAAAAACTCCTATCCTCGGCCACCACTAGATTGGTAGGGTAGTTGAATGGTCCTGCGGAGTATTTGATGTTTCGGTAGTCAACATTGGTTGTGCCAGTGTCTGAGTGGATTCCCTGCTGACCTAGGACAAAAAGAATATTCCCGTTGAGGTCATACTTGGTAACAGTGTGTCCAAAGTCATCGGTGAGAAATACTTCGTCTTCCGGAGAGATCGTAATGCCGTGAGGTCGAACGAAATTCGTTTCTCCCCAATCACCGANATGATTTCCTTCNGAATCGAAGTAGATGAGTTCCCGNTCACCNCGGTTAAAGACGTAGATATTGTTTTCGCTGGTGAAATGGACCGCGACCACGTCAAGCCAGTTGACTCCTTCGGGACGTTTGGCCCANTTGCCATCTGCTTCAAAGCGGAAATCATCATTTCCAACAATTGTGGTTGAACTCATTATTTACTCCAGAGGTAATTTGCGTGGCATTGCCGCATTCGTTTCNTTAAGCCAGTTGGTTAGTTGTTGGTTTAGNCGGCTNGCAAGGCGTGGACGTTGAGACACCAGGTTAACCGTTTCACTGATATCCTTAGTCACATTATAAAGTTCTACCTCCTGGGTTGTGTAATGCCGTACTAATTTATAGTCGCCACTACGAACCGCCCCCGCTAACGAGTTGCTGCGGTGCCAGGCATAGTTGGGGAAATGGAAGAAGAGGCTTTGGCGGGTAAGTTTTGTACCCTCAAATAATGGGGTAAGTGAAATACCATCACATAAAGGTTCAGGCGCAAGGTTGCAAACGTCAAGAATCGTGGGGAAGAAATCCATGCTGATGACAGGGGTATCGTTGATTTGGTTAGGCTTGATCGCTTTAGGCCACCGAATCATCAGGGGGACTCGGATGCCACCTTCGTAGATGTGCCCTTTTGACTCGCGTAAAGGACGATTGTCCGAGACCCCCGCAAACCCACCGTTGTCGGAGGTGAAGATAACTAAAGTGTTTTTACTGAGCCCTTCATTCTCAAGGTACTGCATGATCTTTCCGAACGACGTGTCCAATGCTTCAATCATCGCTCCGTAGCGAGTATCGTTCAGGCCGGGCCCTTTACGGCTTTCGTATTTTGCTAGCAGGTCGGGCGGTGCTTCCATGGGCCAATGTACTGAATAGTTCCAGAGGCAAGTGAAAAAAGGAGTGTTCCCTGCAGTGCTAATGAATTTACAAACTTCATCGGCGAGACGGTTGGGTAGGTATTCGCCCTGATGACGGTTTTTAAGATTGTGGATTCGATAGGGATCAAAGAACGTAGGGGGCCCACCATAGATACAACCACCTATATTTAGATCAAATCCCTGATTCTCAGGGTAATACTTGGTATCCCCTGCGCCCTGGGGGCCGACGCTGGTACCGGCGATATGCCATTTGCCGAAGAAACCAGTTTTATAGCCTGCTTTCTTCAGTCGTTCAGCGATTGTCGTGTAGGAGGGCGCCAGATAGTTAAACATATCTGCCCCAGTATGGGATGCTTTGGGAGGAGTGAATTGTGCACGATCGGGTATGTGGTTGGTGATTCTCAGCCGTGCCGGCGATAATCCCGTGATTAAAGCGGCTCGAGTTGGTGAGCATACAGGTGCAGCCGCGTAGGCGTTAGTAAATCGAATTCCCTGGTCGGCAAATCGGTCTAAAAAAGGAGTCTCAACGAGTGGATTGCCTTGGCAAGCCAGATCCATCCATGCCAGATCGTCAGCCATCACCAGTACAATATTGGGTTGATCGGAGCTGTTTTGTGCCGTTACCGGAAAGGCAGTAAATAGACACAGTAAAAACCAAATTGTTAGCTTGAATTTTAGCATTATGCTTGCGACCACTATAGAAAAAGGGGGTTAGCGACTATTCTAATAGTTTGACAAAGTATCCATTATATCAATCTGTTGTAGTGTTCGGGGAGTCGTCGTGGCCCGCTACATTTTATTAGTCATGCTTGTTCTTTGTGCGGCGTTAGGTGGAGCGTTTGCCACGAATCTCATTCTTGAAAAACGAAGTAAGCCGAACTATGGCCTTGTTGGATATGACCCGACTTCTGATGCCATGAACGATGTGGCTGCCGAAATGGAGACTCCGGAGCGGCGGCTTGTTTTGGTTGGTGAGGTAGAGCTTGCAGATGATGCGGAAGTTATTTCGGTCGATGTTGATGGGCGATCTTTTGCGTTCCCTAAAAAATTCATGGAGGGCGTGGGGGACCACATCGCATCCGAATTGTTAGCTGGACTGCCCATCGCAGTAACCTATTGCAATGAAACCGAATGCGTACGAGTTTTTACTCATGATGCATCGCTTGGGAAGATAAAATTAGATCAGTTTGGTCTCGTGGATGGTGGCTTGTCTGTTCAACTCAACGGGAGTGTGTACGCACAGGAATCAGAGAAAATCCCACTCGATGATTATATGTTCACTTTAGTCAGTTGGGCTGTCTGGAAAGAATCACATCCAGATGGTTTGGTGTTGGCTGAAATAATCTGGAAAGACGAACCCCGAGAGTAGAATCCGGATGCCTGCTCGCTGCGTTTTGGCAGAGCGCGATGCAAGCCATTGAAGGTGAGGCACGACCCGGTCTTAAAACAGCTCGTGAATTGGCTCTCCGTGGTAGATTTGGTGAGGGCGATTTTCTACATCATACCAGGCCGCGGTAGCTGGAATTCCTAGTGCATCATAAATGGTGGCTGCCATGTGCTCCGGAGTTTTTGGGTTGTCTACCGGATATCCGCCATGCTTATCCGATTTGCCAATAATATTTCCGCCCCGAACACCTCCGCCGGCAAACCAAACAGTTTGCAAGGCTCCATGGTGATCTCGCCCGGGTTTTTCGTAGTGTGAGGGTAATAGAGAGATCTTGGGGGTTCGGCCGAATTCCCCAGCCATCACAATCAGTGTTTCGTCGAGTTCCCCGGTTGCTTCCAAGTCGTCTAAAAGTGCGGAGATAGCTTTGTCTGTTGGCGGGAACAAGTTGTCTTTCAGGTGCGGAAATGCATTGCCATGGGTGTCCCACGCTTCATCGTTACCTAGGTTGACCTGAACCATATTTACGCCGGCTGCTACCAGTCGCCGTGCCATAAGTAGGGACCATCCAAAACAATTACGGCCGTAGTTTTCCTGGATTCTTTCCTCCGCATTGGTAACATCGAGAGCGTGCTGTACCTTGGGGTCCGTGAGCAGAGAAATTGCTTGTTCACGATATCGGTCAAACTGCTCCGTTTGGGCTGATTTGTCGAGTTGTCGCTTTTGATCGGTTACGGTGTTGACTAATTTCAGCCGGTCCACGAATCTGTTTTCTGCCAGACCATGAGGCAACTCAAGGTTAGGAGCCTCATATTTACGTGTGAGGTCGACGTCTCGCTTCTGATGGTCGAATGCATACTCTGGAAAGGCACCGTAGGATTGGCGGTGAAATGTTGCTGCTTCAATGAACCACGGGTTGGCTTCTTCACCCATTTGGCCCGCGAACTGCCCTGGAATAACCCTTCCCGATTGATGTACCAGACGCTCCGGAAGAATGGCAACTGGAGGTAGGTTGTTTTGAGGCACTGTGACGGTGTTGGCAATAGCAGCCATTGCGGGGTAGTCAGTTGGCTTTGGCGCAGAGGGGTTGAATCCTGTAGGGACGTCCGTGCGACCAGTCAGCATAATGTGATGGCCCTGTGAATGCTCGTTCCATTTGTGAGTTAGACTTCGAACGACAGACCATTTTTCACTCCGTTTGGCAAGTTCTGGTAAGTGCTCGCAAATCTGCATTCCCGGAGTTGCTGTGGAGATTGGGTTGAAATCTCCACGGATGTCGTCAGGAGCGTCAGGCTTCATGTCGAAACTGTCCTGTTGTGCCAAGCCACCGGAAAGGAAGATGTAGATCACCTTTTTAGCCCGAGCACCAGTCGTGCTATATCGTTTTTGGATCGGTGCAGCCTGTAAGGCTTTGACGTGATTCATGCCTAGTCCAAGCAAACCGATACTACCTGCTTGGATAGCAAAGCGTCGATTGATTTTCGGGTGATAATATTTCTGACAGCTCATAACGCACCTGTTTATTTAAATACGACTACTTGTTTATTGTATCGGCAATCCAAATGATGTTTCCAGAGAAACTGATCGAAGCACTTAAATTCTGTAGCCATTACAATGGAATAGTTGATATTTCCCCCTCGTTCGGATGGGGTCGGCAACTGTAAGGAGTGATCATATGCGATATGTCTGGTTGTTTGCGTTATGTTTAACCAGTACGTTCTTAAATGCTCAGCGGGCGACCCTGAAGACTCCGGAATATCCCGATCATGTCGATTTGAGTTATTACCTCGATAATCAGGGGGTGCGTAAGCTAATTGATTCAAAGAATGAATGGATTACCAGACGAAAGCATGTGATGGCGGGTATGCAGCAGGTTATGGGACCGTTTCCCAAACATGCTTCACCTGTTGCTCTGGAGATGCAAGTTCATGAAGAGGTGAGGACAGAAAAGTATATTCGCCAATTAATTAGTTATCATACGGACTCGGAGCTTCGCCGTGTCAGCGCCTATTTGTTTTTCCCCATGCCCGTCAGGAATACAAGACCAGCAGTACTTTGCCTTCATCAAACAACTGGGATTGGGAAAAAAGAACCCGCCGGCATGGGAGGTAATCCTCAGCTGCACTACGCCTTGCATTTGGCTGAAAGAGGCTTTGTGACTTTAGCACCGGACTATCCAAGCTTTGGAGATTATCCTTATACCTTTCCTTCTGAAGATGGTTATGTCAGCGGAACAATGAAAGCAATCTACGAGAACACTCGAGCTGTCGATTTGTTGCAAACGCTCAGGCAGGTGGATAGCGAAAGGATTGGGTGTATTGGTCATTCCCTGGGAGGGCATAACACGATTTTTACCGCAGCCTTTGACACACGCATTAAAGCGATGGTTAGTAATTGTGGGTTTACTCGGTTTCACAAGTACTACGAAGGGAAACTGAAAGGCTGGACCAGTGCCCGGTATATGCCCTTAATCAACGATAAATACGATAATGATCCCGACAGGGTGCCATTTGATTTCCCCGAAATCATCGCCTCGTTTGCTCCACGGCCATTTTTAGCTAGTGCGCCTATTCATGATGGAAATTTCGAAATTACTGGAGTCAAAGAAACGATGTTACAAGCGGCGAAGATCTATCGTCTATATGACGCTGACGCCAATCTCCAGGTCAATTATCCAACAGCAGCACACAGCTTTCCTGAAGCCGCGCGGGAAGTGGCTTACCGATTTCTAGAAAAACACCTCGAACTTATCAAGCCTTAGAGGTAGCCTTTTCCCCAGGGCCCGGTAATCGCCACGGTAAAACCGGGGGTTTGAATATTGGCGAACAGCCATTTTCCATCGGGACTGAAGTGGGCACCGGTCCATTCCGATCCACGAAAATCACCTTTAATCCCTTTGTAGGGGGTTTCGATTTTGGCATTATTGTCGGCAAAGACATGGATCTCACCTTCCGGACTCAAGGCATGTAGACGCGGGAAGTAACGCTTAATACCTTGAGGCGACTGAACGGTGGTGATTCCACAGTCTTCGCAAATGATAATCCCGCCACGAGAACTCACCGCCATGTTGTCGGGCATGTTAAGTACTTCTTTGCTGGGGGATTCGAAAACCAGGCGTAAGGTGTTCTCTGTAATATTTAATTCCCAGATTTGACCTGCTTTTGCCTCACCGCCACTCGTCGAATCGAAGAACATCGACCCGCCATAGTACCAAATTCCTTCCAGACGATTGAAATTGGTTCCGCCTTTCTTTCGCCCCTGCATATATACGCCCAGTGAATTGTCGGTTTCGGGGGTGTGAGCAAGTTCGGGATCATCTATTTTTACCCATTCCAGATCCCCGTATATGGCTCCGGCTTTGACACCCTTGGACAGATCGGGGTGTCCAGGAACTCGTAGCATTTCCAGCGTACCCCCATCGTGGAGCCTCTGTGCTTTGTTGGGACGGAAACGATAGAGGCCACTGGTTCCACGATCCTCTGTTTCATAGACAAAAGAGGTTTCGGGATCTACGGCAATCGCTTCATGAACGAATCGTCCCATTGCCTTAAGTGGTTTGGGATTCCCCTGTCCATTGGCTGGAACTTCGAAGATCCAGCCATGCGTTTTCGCGTGTTGAGGTTCTGAGGTCTCCTCTGTCCCAACCGTTGTTTCTTCACACGTCAACCACGTGCCCCAGGGGGTGACACCGCCGGCGCAATTTCGAACCGTACCTGACAGGGAAGCACGGCTGGATATAAATTTACCGGCGTTGCCATCAAATACTAAATTGGTGGTCCCTCCAGGGGCCTTGGAATCATAGGTATGTTGAGCCGCTGCAAACGAATCTCTGAGGCCGCCACGTTCGTGGTTTCTACAAAGGGTGAAGATGCCATCGCGATTTTCAATAATCCCCATGCCATCATGAGAGCTGGGGGTTCTGCGACCGTCAGACATTGCTTCGCCTGTCCACCCGAAAGTTTGATAGCTAAATCCTTCCGGAAGCATTAATAGAGATAACCCTGAAGTAAGATCAGCCGTCGGTTTGAGGGGGCCATACGGAGACTTATTGTCCGATTGGTTTGTCTGCTGAGCATTCAGGTGGTTGAATTTCCCTAGGGTGAGTGCGATGGAAGCACTACTAATCCCAGCAGCAGCGGAGGTTATGAATTTACGGCGATCGGATTTCATCGGAATGTGATTCCAAATAGTTTTAGGCGAATTGTTTACTACGAGCAGTATATCAATCTGTTGGTTAGGATTGCATTAAGGAAGAATTAAATAATGGTTTAGTTGTAAATTCTCTAGTAGCCTGTGCCAACGGGTGGTAAGACATTGACAAACCTTGCATCAACATTTTTAAGCTCCTGAATCATGGAGGCCCTAAATCGTTGAACCTTTGATCTAAACCGTGGACGGTCAACCAGATTGATGAGTTCTTCCGGGTCGTGTTTGAGGTCGTAAAGTTCTTCCGTTTCACCGGCAACGAGTGTGCGGATGTATTTGTAATTGCCGCCCCTCAGGGAGACCCACCAAGGGACGTTGTTGATGTATAGGTCTTCGCGGTTGGTGGGGATGACGTGAGTATCTTGCCCATATTTCTTCCCGGTCATCACGGTGAGCGCTGTTTTATTCGAAGGTGCCTCTGGTTTTAGGAGTAACGGTTGAAGGTTCTCACCATGCATTTCCCAGGGGAGTTCGAGTTGAGCATAGTGGAAAAAAGTCGGAACGAGGTCAACGCCAGCCACAGGTGCTTTGCAAACTTTGTTGGTTGGTAAACGGGACGGCATGCTGATGATCAGTGGCGAACGGATGGTCGCGTCATAAGGAGCCAGCTTTACCCTGAAACCATGTTGTCCCCAGCCGATTCCCTGGTCGGCAGTGAATACGATCAGGGTGTTGTCTAACTGTCCACTTTCTCGCAATGCCCCTAGGAGACGACCCACGCCTTCATCAATGGCTCTGACTCCCTGGTGGTATTGACGAACCCAATCGTTGAGAGTGTTGCCATGGATCCCTTTGGTGTCAACGGTTTGTGCTGTGAAACCGTCTCCTTTCATAACAGGCGTGCCGTCTTCGTCAGGAATCCAATGTTCAATTGTTTGCATCCAGTCCGGTTTGCCAGGACGAGGAGGGAAGATGTCTTTGGGAACGGGGATGTTTACATTAGGTAATGAATCAAGATGGCGGTCAGCTGGTGTAAAAGGGCCATGAACGGCTCCGTAGCACAGCCATAGATACCATGGTTTCGACTGCTCGCGATTATTTCCACGGATATAATCAACAGCCCATTCAGTGTAATTGTCGGTGGAGTATCCCGGGGTGAGTTCGGCAGCCTTACCGTTTTTCTCAATCAATTGGTTTTCGTAATAGGCGCCGGCGTTCTTAGTATATCGCGGTCGATTCCAAACCAATTGATAGTCCCAGTCACGACCAAAGCCATTATCTCGTCCGGTGTGCCATTTACCAATCTGTGCGGTTTGATAACCGTTAGCACGAAATACACTGGGCCAAAAAGGACATTGTTCCGGATCATATTCGCTGCCTGGATATTCACCCTCCATCCGCATCGAGTTTACCCCGTGCTGTAAGTGGCCTGTCAACAAGGAAGCACGTGATGGCATGCACCATGTTCCAATGTAAGCAGCGTCAAAACGTATACCCCGGCGTGCTAACGTATCAATATTCGGAGTTTGTACGAAATCATAACTGCCGGGGTAACAGCTCACGGTTCGATAGGATTGGTCATCGGTGTAGATAAACAGAATGTTGGGTCTGTCATCCTCACCATAAACAGCTTGAGTTAAGAACGAACCGGCAAATATTGCCAGGTGCGCGAGCACTGGTCGAATCATGGTTCCGTCTCGATTGGAAGAAAGGTTAATTAAGTCAGAATGTCTTTTGCAACCGAGCCGTGAACGTCCGTCAGGCGGAAATTTCGACCGCCATATTGGTAAGTTAGGCGTTCATGGTCGAGTCCCATAAGGTGGAGTAACGTTGCGTGTAGGTCATGGATCGTCATGCGTCCGTCAATAGCATAGTAACCAAACTCATCCGTCTCGCCATATCGATATCCGCCTTTGACACCACCGCCGGCCATAAACATCGTGAATCCGTCGGGATGATGGTCCCGGCCGATCGTTTCCGGGGTGCCAACCTGAGCAGTGGGTGTCCGGCCGAATTCCCCACCCCATAAGACGAGTGTGTCCTCGAGTAGTCCTCGTTGCCTGAGGTCTTTAATGAAGCCTGTGATTGGTTTGTCGATCTGAGCCACGTTGATTTCGTGTCCTTTTTTTATATGGGAATGTTGATCCCATTGCTCGTTGTTAAATGGCAGGGAACCGGCATGGCTCACCTGTACAAATCGAACTCCCTGTTCCGAGAAGCGTCGTGCCAATAATAGTTGATGCGCGAAATTCCTCGTGGTTGGATCATCGTACCCGTACATTTCCAATGTGGCTTTGCTCTCCTCAGCAATGTTCATAGCCTGAGGAGCCTCAAGTTGCATTCGGAATGCCATTTCGAAGGACTCTATACGTGCTTCCAGTTGCGTATTGGCTCCTACCTGCTCCTGGTAACGTTTGTTGATTATTTTGAGTTGATCGAGTTGGATGCGTTGTTGTTTTCGGCTGCGTGATTCACTGTTTAGGAATGCAAAACGAGCGTCTTTAGCCGGCGTGTTTGGATAGCCGGGAGTACCTAACGGGACTCCCTGGTGAATGTTAGGTAAAAAAGCACTGCCGAAATTGTCGACGCCCCCATGCAGACTGGTTGGACAAATGGTGATGAAGCTGGGGAGGTTTTGGTTTTCCGTACCTAGGCCGTAACTCACCCAAGCTCCCATGCTCGGTCGAATTAGTGACTCGGATCCTGTAAATAATTTCATGCACGCACCGCCATGTGCGACATTAGTTTCACACAAGCCGTGTAGCATACAAAGTTCATCAGCTACTTCGGGTAGGTTTTGCCACAGTGAACTCATAGGAATACCGGACGTCCCGGTCTGACGGAATTCCCATGGCGACCTAAGGAGGTTGCCTCGCTTTCCAAATTTAACACGGGTGCGTTCAAACGGTGGTTCTTTACCATCGTATTTTGCAAGGGCGGGCTTCGGATCGAATAGATCTACATGGCTCGGACCACCATGCATGAAGAGAAAGATGATTCGTTTTGCACGTGGTTTGAAGTGACCGTCTTTAGGCGCCAGTGCCCTCCCCGGCTTAGCTCCGGCTGCGGTCTCCGCCAGCATTGAATTGAACGCCAGTCCACCAAATCCCAGGCACCATTGCTTCAGTAGGTTACGGCGATTTACGGGCAAGTCGTGCAGGGTTGTAGGCGTCATAGGCTTAGTTGATATAGATGAATTCATTTGAAAGGAACAACAGTTGGCAAAATGCACTCCATGCATCTTCCTTGACCACTTCTCCTTCTTTTACGTATTGATTTATAAAGCTTCGAGCTTCCTCAATTTCTGCGGGTGTGGCAGATCGTGAATAGGTTAGTTCGTAAGCCAGTTGGATTTGACCCGCCTGTTCCCTTTCAGCTGAGATAATTCGCCGGGCCATGGCTGAGCTAATTCTTGAGACCCATTTACTATTCATGAGAAACATGGCCTGAGTTGGCAGTGTCGTGGTATGGCGGTTTCCTGTCGGGAAAGCAGGGTTAGGAAAGTCAAAAAGCGTGAGCAGCTTGTAAACGTTAGTTCGAACGATAGGTAAGTAAACCGATCGTCGGGATGAGTTTTCGTAAGTCATGCGATTGGACATTAAAGCCTGTGGGGAGGGACTGAGCGTTGATATGCCCTCAAATGGGGCCCCGCCGATAGAACGGTCTAGTTCTCCACTGGTAGCAAGTAGAGTGTCACGAATAGCTTCTGCTTCAAGCCGTTTTGGGGTGTGCCGCCAGTACCATTGATTGTCCGGGTCTTTGGTCGCTGATACTTCGTTAAACTCAAATCCGATACGATAGGTTGAGGACGCAGTAATATGACGGTGGAGCGATTTGAGGCTCCAATTGTGCTTAATCAAATAACGGGCGAGATAATCGAGTAATTCCGGGTGCGAGGGAGTTTCGCCTGAGATACCAAAGTTCTCGGTCGATCGAACCAGTGGTTTGCCAAAATGCCAACGCCAGATGCGATTGCTGATTACTCGTGCGGCCAATGGAGTTTCACTGCGGGTGATTGCTTGGGCTAGTTCGAGCCGCCCACTTTGTTCATCACCAAATGGCTGGCCTTCGGAACGAGTCAATAATCGGGGCGAACGTCGTTTCACAATGTTGCCGGTCTGCAGATGACTTCCACGAATATGGATAGGCATGTTGGTTACCTCCCCTTCCTTGACGGCCATGGCTGTGATGCCTTGCAGTACTTCAAGGCGTTTGCGATTGTGGTTGATTTCCGTATCAATCTTCGTAATGAATTTAGCGTCGACTTCATTAAGTTCGCTTAATCTGGCCGGAGCCAAAAGCCAGTCGGGAATATCGTCGCTGACCTTTGACGTTAAAGTTGCCGGAGTCGGGCCTCCCCGTTGAAGCCAGGCAGCGATTTTGGGGGAAGAAGTTGCAGCTCTCTGGGCCGTTTGAACCCAGCGATTAAGAACGGCGCTGTCAAGGTTTTGCGAACTGGCGATTTGCTTTGGTGATGGAAGTTTGCTGTTGGTCGCCAACGGAATGAAGCGTAATTTGTCGAGGTGTACAGAAACGTTGTTAGCCTCAATGCGCAAGGTATGGAGAGGCTTGGTGAAAATGACTTTGCCTTCGGTTACCCATTTTTGATCTTCAGGATTCCAGCCGCCGGTGATTTCAGAAAAGGCTTCTTTATTCAAAAGTTCCCCATCAAATAAAAGTTTCATAGGGCGTGAAGCATTGGCCGCGTAGCGAAACTGTAAAATGTGCTCTCCTTCACCGATTGATTTCAGATCGTATTCAATAAACGTCAGTTCGTTACTCCTGGAGGTGGCTGTTATCCCGATCTCTTCGCCGTAACCCTGATGAATCTTTGAAAAGTTGCCTCGGTCATAGTGTTCGGCCTCGCGTTCGGCTGAAAGATTATTGAGCACCGGAGCGAGGGCGATCTGGTCAATGTGAGACATGACGTTGGGCACTTCAAAACGCAAAATGTTTTTGCCGGCTTTGAATTCGTAACGGCCTGCGACATGCCATTTTTGATTTTCAGGGTTCCATCCTCCGGTCACCTCACCGATGGCGTTTTCTTTTACAAGCCTTCCATTCAGAAACAGCTTCCCGGGTCTGGCTGCTGCCGCGGCATACCGGATGTCCAGTTGGTAGATTCCGGCAAGGGGTATAGAGATGTCGTGTTCAAATGTTTGCAGACCTGAACCATTCTTGTCAGAAATAATGCCGATCCCTTCCCCATAGCCTTCCGTGACGATGCCAAAGTTTCCTCGGGCAAACGTCTCGGCTTCAATCCACTGGATTTGCCCGCTGTTGCTAAGAGTTTCTAGTTGGCCTACGGGTTCCCATGGAGTATTCGCTGTTTCGGATAGCCGGATTCTAAGTTCTGCATCCAACTGGGTGTTTTGCCACTGGACAACGCTGGGGACGTGCGGGAGGTAGGCGTCCGCATTTTGCTGAGCCTTTGTTCCTAGCTGCGTTCCATACTGTTTCAGTAGGTCCTGACGTTGTCTGGTTAGCTCTTGGTTTCGCTTAATTAACACTGGTTGTTCGTCTGACTTGAGAGAAACGTTTATCAGTTGAGTGCTTTTCATGACACCTGCCATGGCGTAGTAGTCTTGCGTCGTAAAGGGATCAAACTTGTGATCATGACAGCGAGCGCAGCCAATCGTGACTCCCATGAATGCCCGGCCGATCGTATCTATCTGTTCATCAATAATGTCACTGCGTTTCTTGATCGGATCCTGTTCGGCATCGATCTTCACTCCGAGTGCCAGGAAGGTAGTCGCGTTGATGTGATCGTTGTATTGGTCCGCACTCCCGGAATTTAATAGATCCCCGGCGATTTGCTGGTGAATAAATGTGTCATACGGAGTGTCGAGGTTGAATTGCTTAATTACGTAGTTACGATATCTCCACGCAAGCGGGTAGGGTTTGTTCTCATCAGCTCCGTTGGAATCTGAATATCGTGCTACATCCAACCAGTGTCGGCCCCATCGTTCTCCGTAATGCGGCGAAGCCAGTAAGTCATCCACTAAGGTCGAAAAACCTTCAGGCTGCCGTAGCAGGTTTTGATAATGTGTTAACTCTTGAGGTGTGGGTGGAAGGCCGATGAGATCGAAGAAAGTACGGCGAATGATGGTCTGTGGGGCTGCAAGAGAGGGGACAGGGAGTTGGTGTTCTTCTAGTTTTTCAAGGATGTAAAGGTCAATATTATTGGTAACCCACCCTTTTGAATGAACGGCAGGAGGTCTGGATTCGCTAAGTGGTTGGTAGGCCCAGTGCTTAAACGCCGACTCCCAATTGATTGTTGCGGCCGTCACCGCCCCATTCGTTTGGAAAGCCTTAGGAATCTTGGTCCCGGTGTTAATCCACATACGAAAGTCATCAATGACTTTGTCGGCGAGCTTGCCTTTGGGGGGCATTTTGAAACTGTCGTGTTTCAATGCTGAGATAAGCAGACTCTCATCTGCCTTTCCGCTGATGAGAGCTGGGCCGCTATCTCCCCCTTTTAATAATCCATCGAGCGAGTCTACAAAAAGTCCACCTTGAAGCGTGTTGGCACGCTGACTATGGCAGTTGTAACAATGTTGGGCGAGTACGGGGCGAATTCGATTTTCGAAAAAGTCCGTATCAGTATCGTCAGCAGTCACAGTGGGTACAGTGCTTACTACAAGGGCAAGTAAGGTTAGCAGTCCAAATTGTAAAGACCGTCTCAACACGTGTTAGATTTCCCATCCTTTTCGATAATCTTTTCTTAGCAGCGTGTTAGCGTCGTCAATGTTAGTGACTTTGCCTTTGTTGGGGTCGTATTCAATTGTTTCTCCTACTCGATATGCTACGTTGCCCAACAGTACTAACTCCGTGAACGGACCGGCATATTCAAAGTTAGAACCTGTTCGGCTACCGGTTTTGCAAGCCTGAATCCACTGGGCATGATGTCCCGGGGAGTCTGGTAGATAGGGGGCGGGAGTTTTTCCAGTACCGTCTATGATGTTGGGGCCTGAACCATGTGCGCAAGCGATGCGGCCAGTATCTCCAATGAACAGTGAGCCGTTCATAGGTAGCTGTTCTGCGATTTGCGGATCTTTTGGTCGAGCGGTTCCCTCGTACCAGTACACATTGACAGGAGCGAAATCACCGCGTTGACCAAATTCGAACTTGGTAATCATCCATGTCGGAGCACTGTCGCTGTTTCGTTCCGGGCCTTCTGAGGTTACTTTGACCTTGCCACGTAGTTGAAGTCCCCAGAAACTTGGATCCATTAGATGGATGGCCATGTCACCAATAGCGCCGCACCCGAAGTCCCAGAAACCCCGCCACTTAAACGGAGCGTAGGCGGGGTTGTATGGCCGCGGCTTGGCGGGGCCAAGCCAGAGATCCCAGTCGAGATGTGCCGGAATGTCGTGCTTGCCGGTAGGAGCATCGATCCCCTGAGGCCACCATTGCCCCGGACGATCGGTGATGATGTGAGCTTCTCGAACCTGTCCGACAGCTTTTGTTTCAAGCATTTCCACCAGACGAAGATAGCCGGGGGCTTCATGGTTTTGAGTTCCCATTTGTGTAGCCAGCTTTCGTTTCCTCGCTTCGCCTGCTACGACTCGGGCTTCTTCGACCGTGTGCGTCAGTGGTTTTTCACAATACACATGTTTCCCACTGCGTAGTGCTCGGAGAGTGGCTGGTGCATGGCTATGGTCCGGGACGGAGATAATCACAGCATCGATATCTTTACGTTCGATTAATTTTCGATAGTCGGTATAGTCAACGGCTTTTGGATGTTGATTTTTGGCACCCGACAGACGATTGCGATCGACATCGCAAACCGCCACCACATTTTCACCGCCAACCTGAGCTAGATTGTGCCCCCCCTTCCCTCCAACGCCGATAACGCCAATATTAAGGCGTTCGTTAGCTCCTTTGGCAGTCACGGGTAGTATGAGCGGTGCTGAAAAGATGGCAGATTGCTTGGCAAATGTTCGACGATTAATTTTGTTGTGCATCAGATTCTCCGGTAATTTTAGATTGCCCGAGCATTTCGGCCACACGCGGGTAGATAGTGGATTCGTAAGCGTTCTCTTCGAGAACCTTATTGGTAAGCTTGCCTTCCTTATCGTAAATTAGCACGGCTGGTATGGCATAGATCTCCAGCTCTGCGTAAATGGCTTCGTCGTTCACGATTGAAATAATATGATCCACCGAATTGCCATGTCTTTTTAGGAAGGGTTCGATAAATTCGATGT
Source organism: Rhodopirellula sp. (assembly GCA_002698965.1). GTDB lineage: Bacteria > Planctomycetota > Planctomycetia > Pirellulales > Pirellulaceae > UBA721. The sequence continues at coordinate 19,603 of PAAT01000178.1, forward strand.
CTGTTTCCGGGGTTTGATCAGGTAACCCGGCGTAATTAATGTTGAAGGATGCACATGCAATGTTCTCGCCATATTCGGCCTGCAATCCGATGAGTCGTGGAAATTCTTTCATGCACGGTGCGCAGTAGGTGGACCAGATGTCGATGACGACCACTTTGCCTCTATTGGCTTTGATGAATTCCTGAACCGTAGTCCAGTCGCCCATTCGGAATAACGCAACGTTAGTGGATTCTCTAACGATCGATTCTTCCTGTGAACTAGATGGCTTTTTACACCCGATCATGAGTGGGTTGAGTAACATCAGTAACGTTAAGACTCTGAACATAAGGTAAACTCTGAATGATCGTGATGAATGATTTCCTGGAATTGATTATATTAAAATCCAGGTAGAACAAGTACGGTGTACTTGGACAGTTGAATGATATTTCGGGAGGTGATAGTGGTGTCTCGTATAACTACAATACTAAGTTTGACTTTAGTTACTTGTCTGGCCACACTGGCTCAGGCCCAAGTCAAGTCCGGTCTGGAGGTCGGCGATTATGTTGACGCGTTTGACGTCAAAGATTGTTCAACAGGGTTGTCGAAAGGTAAAACCCTGTGTTATCGCTGAGTTTACGGTTCTCGTCCGGTGGTCGCGATTTTTACTCGTAAGCTGGATGATAATTTGGTCAGTTTGACCAAAAAGTTGCAAGCCAAACTTTATGAAAATTCCTCTAAGCAACTGCGTTGTTTTGTTGTTTTTCTAACCGATGAGCCTGCGAAGTTTGAAGAAGAATTGGCCGCGATTGCGGTAAAGCATCGATTGAGGACTTTGCCATTGACAATTTTTACAGGCTCTAAAGGCCCTGCAGAAATTAAGCTGTCACCTCAAGCGGAAAACACGGTTTTAATGTGGAAAGGCCTGCAGGTAAAAAGTAACAATGCCTTTGAAGCAGGCAAAATGGATGCGAACGCCGTAGAGAATTTGGTGCTTGGGCTGAATGCTATTCTTGAATAGTGATTGGGTCCCTGCGTCGTAAGAAACACGGGCAATTAACGGGATAAGGATACGCAATGTCAGATTTGCCACTTCGAGGTAAGGTTGCCTGGATTACGGGGTCGTCGAGAGGCTTAGGTCGAGTGATGGCTGAAGAATTATGTCAAATGGGAGCGAGCGTTGCTGTACATGGTACTTGTGAGAACAGTCCGCAGACGTTTGGCGAAGGGGATACCATGCAGCAGTTGGCAGATGATATTGCTAGCCAATTCGAAGGTGAGTGCCTTGGCGTTTGGGGCGACGTGACGCAAGAGTCGGAAATTCAACGTGTAGCTAACGAAATACGGGAGCAGTGGAGGCAGATCGATATTCTGGTGACCTGTGCCGGGGGAGATATTGGCGCTCAGGGAACTGGCTATGGTACACGCGGTGGAGCGCCAGATGCAGATGACTGTTTAAACATTGGTCTGGAAGATTTCCAAAGTGTAATGGATCGTAATCTCTTAGGGACAGTACTGGCGTGTAGGGAAGTTGTCCCTGAAATGATGACTCGTAAAGATGGTGTTGTCCTGACCGTCGGTAGTATTGGAGCGATGTATGGCCGAACGGATGGGTCAACTTACTCCATTGCTAAGGCCGCAGTGCATCAATACACACGCTGTTTGGCGGCACAGGTTCGGGCAGACAATGTAAGAGTCAATTGTATTGCTCCTGGCCCCACGGTGACGGAACGTTTTGTTCGGATTCATCAGGTTGCCGAAAACGAACCGAGGTTGATCGAAGACGGAACGCTGGAACGGTTTGGTCGACCGGATGAAGTGGCATCTGTGGTCGGTTTTCTTTGCGGTCCCGCCGGACGGTTTGTAAGCGGCCAGGTATTGCGGGTTGATGGTGGCTTACAAACATGGGCCGGCTGATTGAGAGGGACGAAGTTTGGAGACAACACTGCTTGGCGGAGCCATTATCGGTTGTTTGCTTTTTGTCCTGATGGTGCTGCAACACTTTATGTTGAAGCATCGACGAGGTCAATTGCGGGATCGTAAGCAGAGACTGCATGATATCCGCTATAAAGACTTTGAAACGCATGTGGATGATCCGTCATCGGAGCCCTAGAACGCACTTGCGTTGCTGTCACAAAACCTCGTATCCTTTAAGGCTCTTAATCCTCTTCACCATTCATTGGGAATATATCCGTTATGGAAGAACCTACTGCTCGATCCCATCGGATCGCCTGCCTTAAGCTGACACTGTTTCTGCTCAGTGTCTGGGCTTTCGTAAGCTTTGGTTGTAGTATTTTGCTGCGTTCCTGGATGGATGGTAATTTGCCATCGGTTGGCAGCGTTCCGTTTGGATTTTGGATGGCGCAGCAAGGATCTATCATTTGCTTTGTTTTGTTGCTCGTGGTCTATGCCGTCTGCATGCGTCGTTTAGATAACAAACACGGATATACCGAAGAGTAAGGGGCGGGAATATGGATCAGGATACTCTCAATTACATTTTCATTGGACTCTCGTTTGCGTTATATATCGGGATTGCGTTTAAGTCTCGGGCTAGTTCGACGAAGGAATATTATACGGCTGGTGGTGGTGTTTCTCCGCTTGCCAACGGGATGGCTACCGCCGCCGACTGGATGTCTGCAGCGACCTTTATCTCGATGGCCGGAGCATTGGCGCTTGGTGGTTATGCAGGCTCAAGATTTCTTATGGGTTGGACCGGTGGCTTCGTACTACTCACAATCCTGATGGTTCCGTATCTACGCAAGTTTGGTAAAGCAACCGTGCCGGACTTTATTGGAGATCGCTACTACTCGAAGTTTGCCAGATTTGTGGCTGTGTTATGCGCAGTCTTCATTTGTATGACTTATATCATGGGGCAAATGCGAGGTGTTGGTGTTGTTTTCTCGCAGTTGTTTAGCATCGAAATTTCGTCCGGTGTAATTGTAGGTGCATTGATTGTGTTTTTGTACGCTGGTCTGGGCGGCATGAAAGGTATTACTTATACCCAGGTAGCCCAGTATTGCGTCATGGCATTTGCTTATACAATTCCCGCTTTTTATATCGCGATCGCCCTGACCGGCAATATTATTCCTCAATTTGGGTTTGTCGGAGAGTATATTGCTGACGGTGACCCCGTTCCATTTCTTGAGAAGCTGAACAATATTAATCAGGAACTTGGTTTTTCAAAATATACCGATGGCAGCATGACCATGATAGATATGTTTTGTATCACAGCGGCATTGATGTGCGGCACAGCAGGTTTGCCGCACGTGATTGTTAGATTCTTTACCGTCAAGAATGTTAAAGCGGTGCGTAAATCTGCGTGTTGGACATTGGCATTCATTGCGGTGATTTATTTGACCGCCCCGACCATTGGTGCCTTTTCCCGCGTGAACCTGATTAGCCAACTGAATGGAATTCAATATTCCGATGCTCCAGAATGGTTTTCCCGCTTCAGAGATAGCGGACAAATGACATTTAAAGATAAAAATAATGACGGGATCATTCAATACACAGGTCCGTTAGCTTACCGGAAGTCCTCCGGTGAATTGGTGATCGCGCCATCAGAGAATGCGAAGCAGGCAGCACTTGAAGATGACACTGACGCAATGGCAGATCCCAATGAGTTGATTTTTGGGGCAGATATTATGGTTATGGCGAACCCTTACATGTCCGATGTACCGCCGTGGGCCATTGCTTTGTTGATGGCTGGTTGTATTGCCGCGGCGCTTTCCACAGCGGCCGGATTGTTACTGGTGTTGTCGACATCGATTTCCCATGACTTGCTAAAGAAAATTATAAAACCCGACCTGACGGATAAAGAAGAAGTTAAGTGGGCTCGTATTGCTTCCTTTGTTTCTCTCGCTGTTGCTGCCTACTTTGGTGTTTATCCGCCGTCGGCCTTTATCGCGAAGACTGTCGCGTTTGCATTCGGTTTGGCGGCGTCATCGTTCTTCCCGACTTTGCTGATTGGGATTTTCTCAAAACGGATGAGTCGAGAGGGCGCGATCGCTGGCATGATCAGTGGGATTAGTTTTACACTGGGCTACATTGTTTACTTTCAATTCCTCGGGGGCGACCCGGCGGACTACCTTTTAGGGATTTCGCCAGAAGGAATTGGGACACTCGGCATGCTGATTAATTTTGCGGTTTCCTTCACGGTGAATATCTTTAGTCCGGCTCCGCCGCTGGAGGTACAGCAGATGGTGGAGGAAATTCATGTTCCGAGCGGTGCTAGTGGCGCAGTCGACCACTAATCTCTATAGAACGCCGACAAAATGATAAAGCCAAGCCATAAGAGGGATGGAACGATTGCCAGTAAACACAACCAAACAATCTTTGTCGTATGCACGCCCTTCGCATCTTTCTTCAGATGTGCATACTGAGGTGGCAAGGGTTTGACAGGCGTGTCTCCGCCGCCAAATGGACTTGTTGCTGATGCCGGTGGGCCCTGAGAAACAGTCGAGTTCGTTACTGTAACTGTTTGTTCAACCGTAGGTACATTGAATATTTTTCCGCAGGTTGGACAAACGGCATCCTGTCCAGCAAGTTCGGCTACGTATTGCATTGACTGGTTGCAATGAGGACAATTCAAGGTAGGTGCG
>PAAT01000179.1 GCA_002698965.1 Rhodopirellula sp.
CATGGTTCACCATCTCGGTGTAGAAAGGGCCCAACTTTCCACCACTTGAAGGAGGACGAAAGTCAACGGCGAGGCTTTTCCCGCCCCAGGCCGTTTTAATGATGAGTACCTGCTCTTTAAAGTGGTTGCCGACAACATGCCCAAACTGTAGCTCAGGACCAAACAGGTGCTCTCTCGCACCATAGCCAACGCTCAGCTCTCCTTTTCTACCCAAGTATTCAATCCAAACGTCGCTGCGTTTTGCCCAAGTGCCATCGGGATGGATGATGTGTTCATATCGTTCTGCATTGTCGGCCTGTTTAACAAGGTATTCCAGTGAGCCTTGGCCGTTGTTTTGCGCGGCGTTGGCAGTGATTGTTCCGTGGCCTTCCATGTTAGATTGCCCGGCAAGAATGAATACCTGTATCTTTTTACGCGGGGCGGCTTCCACCAGATTGGTAGAGAGAGAGAGGAGGCAAAGTGCTATCGCAGAGAGTATTACTCGAGACATCGTGTTGTGGATACTTAATAACTGATTGGTTAGAAGGATTTAATATCTCATTTTTAGGTCTGGAATACCAGTGGAACGGACTAGATGCGATTTAGGGAACGATTCGGGATGTGCTTTCAAGTTGGTTAAGAGCCCTGTTGATAACGCGGACAACATACTTACCATTGGCGTAAAGATCGGTGCGAGGTTTAAGGGCATGGTGCATTTCTTTGATGGCTGGTTTAGCCTGGTGGTCGATTTGGTCCAGGACAATTGCTGCGTGCAAACGTTCCCACTGCTCGCCGTTGTGCAATTCTTCAACAAGCGTCGGCAAGGCGGCGTCTGGTTTGCCAAACCTGCAAAGTGCACGTGCCACTGCGGTTCTTACTACGGAAGATGGTTCAGTTTGAAGCATATCGCTCAATCGTACGGCCAAATTAGCAGCCGGCCTGCCAATATTACCGAGACCTGTTGCAGCCCAATAACGTACTGCAGCATCTTTGTCATCAAGTGCCTTTGCTAGTTTACTCAAAGCCTTTTCCCCTTCGGATGCAAGTAATGCCGTTTCACCTATTCTTTGAACGAGCGTCGTGTCAGCTGTCTTACGGAGAATGTCGTATTGATTACCAAGCTTTGCCTGACGTTCGAGGAGTATTGGCTCGGCAATCAGGCCGAGATCTTTCGTGTCTTGTACCCATTGGATGTGGACCCTTCTCATCCGCGACAGCGTGGCTTGATGTTCTTTGAGTCCCGCTAAATTGTTAATTTCGTGAGGGTCGTTTTCGGTGTCATAAAGTTCTTCCACAGGTTTTGTTTTCGAGAAGTAATATTCAGGGTGCCCGCTGAGCTCGCCGGCATCGTGGAGCATCCGTAAATCCTTCATGGTTGCACCCTTTTCCGGAGTATTCATGTATTGGTAATAGGTTTTCAGCGGCTCATAATTTCGAATGTATTTGAATTGTTTGTCGCGAACCATGCGGATGATATCGTAACGCTCATCCATACGATCTCGGGCTCCATAAACGTAGGTTCGTTTTGCTGGTTGACGTGCTCCAAGAAATGCTCGGCCCTGCATATAGGCAGGGCATTTGATCCCCCCGAGATTCAGGACCGTAGGGCCCAAGTCGATGGAACTCACCAGGCGATCGGTTACGCTTCCGGGTTCGTTGTTAGCGAGATGTTTGAATTGTTCGGGTACGTGAACAATGAGAGGGATGTGAGTGCCCGAATCATAGAGCCATCGTTTTGCACGTGGCAGCCCAACGCCGTGATCAGACCAGAAAAAGATAATGGTGTTCTCGTAAAGTCCCGCTGACTTCAATTGCTCGACGTGATCCTTACACCAGTCGTCTAAGGCCGTAATGAGTTCGTAGTTGCGTTTCCAGTCATCTAACGCGGCGGGTGTTCTAGCGTAGTACGGGGGAAAGGTCGTCAGTTTACTTGGATCCTGCCGTTGTTCCGGGGTAAGGTCGCGTGTAACCGACTGATATTTATTGGTATTGGCAATGCCCGACTCATGGCAGCCTACAAAATTAAACACTGCGAAAAATGGCATATTATCGTTAGGGCGATCTTTCCAGTGGGCCTTACCTGACGAAATGTCCCATGCATCTTTAGGCAGGGAGAACTGGTAATCGGTTTTTGAGTTGTTGGTGCAAAAGTATCCTGCCTTACGAAGATAGGTTGTGAAAGGCTTAATGTGCGATGGTAATTTGGCCTGACACCGCATGTGGTGAGTGCCAAGGGAGGTTTGGTACATGCCTGTGATAATTCCAGAGCGATTGGGGGCACATACTCCAGCGGTGGTAAAAGCGTTGGCATATCGAATACCATCCTCTGCCAGTGAATCAAGAAAGGGGGTAATGGCATGAGGGTCCCCATAGCATCCAAGGTGAGGTGAGATGTCTTCGGCGGACAGCCAAAGGATGTTGGGACGCTGTTCAGCAACGGCAGAATGTGAGAGGCCGAGGATTAGCAGAAGCGCCAGCATCGAATGTGGTTTAGACATAATTGGTTTTTAGTGAGGGTTCATAAAAAATGGCTCATGACGCCAAGATAGCATCTGAGCCGTGGGTTGAGCTTGCGAAGATGCTACTTGCCAATGCAATAGAGATGTTTCTCACCGCGAATGTATAAGCGGTTGTTAGCGATGGCTGGAGAAGCATAGATGTATTCATTAAGCGGATTTTCGGCCACAATCTCCAATTCCTTGCCAGGTTTAATTATTTTTGTCATACCATCATCCGCGAATAGATAGGCCAGTCCATTGGCTTTGAGGAGAGACGCGCTAAAGTGATTGCCAAGGCGATCCAGCCACTGACGGGTTCCGTCTTTCGTGCTGTAACAATTGGCCGTGCCGCGGTCATCTGCAACGATCAGATACTCACCAATAACCACCGGGGAGGGTACGTAACATCGCACCTCTTTACTGTGCCAGCGTACATGGCTTTCGGTGACATCACCTTTCCCACGGGGATCGATGCCCATGACATGATAGGTTGGGAACCCCGCACACATATAAAAAAGCTCACCATCGTAAACCATCGAGGCTACAAACTGTTCGGTCGGTCCTTCAACAACCCAGTGAACTTCACCGCTGTCAGGGTTCAGACTGATGATGTGTTTCGATCCGGAAAACACCATTTGCATGCGACCGTCGATTTCGCGAATCAACGGTGTGCAATAGCTACGGATACCGTAAGAACGCTTGGTCTTCCACATGGTTTTGCCGGTAAATTTATTTAAAGCCAGGATATAGGAATCACCGTCGTGGTCACCATTTACGATAACGAGGTCTTTGTAGAGGACTGGGCAGCTACTATAACCATGAGCACTAATGAATTCACCAGGTTTCACGAGCCATTTTTGGTTGCCTTGGTAATCATAGGCTGCAACGACCATTTTGCCGGGGAATATTTTACGTTCCGAACCGACGTTCGGCGCAATGACCTCGCTATCACCGGCTTCGAAGAAAGTGACGTAAATCAATTCTCCATCTGTAGCCGGTGTCCCCGAGGCGAAACTGTTGAGAGCATGTTTCTTTTCTAACTTTGCTTTGATAACATCCTGCTTCCATAGGATCGTACCCTTGTTTGCATCAAGGGCAATTAATTGACGTACTTCGGCGTCCAGGTCGCATGTCACGATAAAGGCTCGATCTTTCCAAATGATCGGAGAAGCGTGTCCGATCCCCGGAATTTTCGTTTTCCAAAGGATGCCTTCACCAGTCTCGGCATTCCATTTAAGGGGGGGGGTCGTTGAATTGCTGGAGCCGTCCCCGCGAGGCCCACGCCATCCGGGCCAGTTTTCAGCCTGAGAGGTAATAGTGACTAAACAAGCAGCTAAGAGGGGCAGTAGTGAAAAATTCGGTTTCATTGTTCGCAATATGACGAAAGAAGATAGGACAAGCTAAAATACTTAGGTGTTATTCTACTGTTTTTACTGTTGAAATCCAAAGATGATTGATGCCAGAATTTAATCGTGATAAGTGTTTTATGCAGGGACGGCTACTTGATCCCTTGCTATTGGAAGATTTGACTCGCAGTAGTCTGAGCGAATCAATAAAAAAATTGCAGGTGAGGTTTGCATCGGAACAGTACCTCTACCTGAAGAAAGTCTTTTCAAGAGACGAGATAGATGCCGTACGAAGTGAAGTGTTTACCCGATTGCACGCCGTAGGTGAGATTGAATCTGCTGGCCCGGAAGGGATTTTTACGGGAGAGAGCAGGCGTGGGGAAGTACCGGAAGGGTTAGGTGAGTTTTGGAGAAGTGTTTCTCAGGGCCCAGCCTTACGGAAAATAAGCCACGGCACGCAAATCACGAAGTTAATTAGCCAGTTGTTTGCGGAACCTTATGTTGCCCACGATTACCTGTTTTTACGTCCGGCGGTCCCCGGACGTTCTACGCATTTACATTATGATCACCCATTTTTTGCCCGGGGTAGTGAAAAGATTGTCACTGCATGGACTGCTTACGGAGACATTCCGGTCGATGAAGGACCGTTGTTAGTGGTTGATCAATCGTATGAATTCACAGACTTAGTGGAAGCAACGAAGAACGTGGATTACGAATCGAATGAAACACCGCTCGTCCAGATTATGCAGGATCCTAGTGAGTTGGCGCGGACGCGCGGCGTAAAACTGAAAACGGCTGATTTTGAAGCAGGGGATGTTATTTTGTTCTCAATGACATTACTGCACGGCAGTTTGGACAATCGAAGCGAACGAGGACGCGTAAGGCTATCTAGCGATGTACGTTGGCAACCGTCTATAGACCCGGTGGACCCTCGATATGTTGGCGACAATCCTCCCGGTACAACCGGAGCAGGTTATGGTGAGCTAAATGGTGCAAAGCCTTTAACGATCGGTTGGCACCAACGTTAGATTAGCTCCCGCATGGGTTGATGATCGGTAAGGTACTGGGGACGTCCCGTTAAGTCAGGTACCGTGGTGGTGTTAGGGTTGATCCCCATTTGGTGGTACAGCGTAGCGATTACCTCACCAAAGTGAGTACGCCGCTCAATGGGGTAGGCGGCGTGTTTGTCGGTTGCGCCAATAACCTGTCCTGTACGCATGCCACCACCGGCCACTAAGCCTCCACCAACAGCAGGCCAGTGATCGCGCCCGGCATCCTTATTGATACGTGGTGTCCGTCCGAACTCACCCCAGGCTACCACGGAGACATCATCCGCCAGCCCACGATCATGTAAATCTTTGATTAATGCCGCCAGGGCTTGATCAAAATATGGAAGATGTGTGTTTTTGGCTTCAGAAAAATTGCGACTATGGAAGTCCCAACGCCCAAAATTGAGGGTTACTACGCGAGCACCAGCCTCGACTAACCGCCGAGCCATTAGGAAGTGTTTGTTATTCCGAGGCGCACCGTCCCCATATTTGGCTTCGTGCCCGGTTCCATACATTGCGAGTGTAGCTGGATCTTCTTTGCTCAGATCCATTGCTTCGGCCAGGCGACTGGAAGTGAGGATGCCTAAAGCCTGTGCAGTGATGTCGTCCACCTGGTCATAAATCCGATCGTCGTCTACTTGTCGGCGAAAATTTTCAAACTGCCGTAGTAAGGAGGTGCGGGCGCCAAGACGTGACTGATTTCCACCATTGAGTACCATATCTTTTTGCGCTGGTCCCGATGGTCGGAATGCCGCATTGGCAAGTCCAAGAAATCCCGGCAGACCGGGAGAGCCATAGGGTGGGTGGCCTGCATCCGGAGCCAATCCTATGAACGGAGGCACGTCAGGCGAAGTTGGGCCGAGTACCTTTGATGTGCAAGCACCAACCGATGGCCAGCCACCGGTTGGTTCACCAGGTTTTTGGCGACCGGTATAGCAAATATATGAATCATGAGAACCGTTAGGAGAACCGTAAACGGCTCGCAATGGAACACACTTGTCCATGATTTTTGCAAGATGTGGCATGTGTTCGGAAATGCGAATGCCAGGCACATTGGTATCAATAGGGTCGAATTCTCCCCGGATTTCGGCTGGCGCGTCGGGTTTTAGATCATACATGTCCTGGTGAGGCGGGGCACCGACCATATAGATCATGATTATCGCTTTGTTGGAATTCGTGATGCCTGCCTGAGCCTCTGCTTGTAAAAGCTGTGGAAGGGACATCCCTCCCATACCTAACGCTCCGACACGGAGGAATTCTCGACGTGAGAGACCGCTGCACAACTGCGCCTTACTCGTTCCGATTTTAAGCATTTTAACAATATCCTCGTTGGTCTTGGGCCTTTCTTTGATTATATCGACATGCTGGCCGTTAAAGAAATAGTAGATCTGTTATCCGCGACGCCAGAAGTACCCCTATCCAGTGAAACACCGTGAATCTTAGGTATAATGGCGTATCAATAATTTACATAAATATTAGGGTTGGAGAATCAACATGACCAAACAACGTAAACCAGTTCTCGGGCGACGGGAATTCTTAGCAGCCTCCGCCGCAGCAAGTGCCATGAGTATCGGTGTACCGGCCGTGGTAACTGCATCCCGTACTGACTCGCAGATCATTGTTGGAGAGGGTGATTATCAGTACGAGGTGACTCACAACTGGGCTCAACTGCCGAGTGAGTTTACGTGGCAGACAACTCATAATGTTGCCGTTGATAAGTCAGGTAATGTTTACGTGATTCATGAGGGTCGTGAAAATCTGAAAGATCATCCATCGATCTTCGTTTTTGATAAAAAAGGGCGTTTTGTGCGGGCCTTCGGTAATCAATTCCAAGGTGGTGGTCATGGTATCGAAGTTCGTCAGGAAGGCAAGGAAGAATTTCTCTATGTCTGTGCGTATCAAAATGTCAAAGCCTTTGCGAAGCTAACACTTAAGGGGGAAACTGTTTGGCATAAGTTTGCGCCCATTGAGTCTGGTAAGTACGCTGAAGAGGAAGCCACAAACCCACAACGTAAATGGGGCCCGGACCGTTTCCTGCCCACCAATTTTGCCTTTTTAGATAACGGCGAATTTTTGCTCGTCGATGGTTACGGAGCCTTTTATATTCACCACTACGATAAAGACGCAAACTGGAAGAGTTGTTGGGGCGGACCTGGTGATGGCGAAGGTAAGTTTAAGACTCCTCATGGAATCTGGATTGACAAGCGTGGTGAGGAAGAGGTTGTTGTCATTTGTGATCGTGCTCATCACACCTTGCAGTATCTAACCGTGGATGGGAAATACATTAGCACTCAGGAAGGCTTTGGTTTACCAGCGAATGTAGATAGCTATGAGGATTTGTTGTTAGTGCCTGAGTTGCATGCTCGCGTCACGTTGTTAGGTCCAGGCAATCAGGTTGTCGCCCAACTTGGAGAAGATGTTCAGCGTGTTACGACAGAAGGCGGTATCCGAAATGACGAAGGGAAGTGGAAGGATGGTAAGTTCGTTCATCCTCACGATGCCTGCTTTGACCGGAAGGGTAATATAATGGTTGCGGAATGGGTGGCGACGGGGCGTGTTTCCAAGCTAACCCGTTTGTAAGCAAGAAAACAGGAAGAATATCATGAACAAGCCCCGCATCGAGTCTGATGCGGGGCTTGTTTCGTTTGCGAAAAAATAGGTGACGAAAACTTGGCTAGCTGATAACGTTCGGAATGGGTTGTGCTCCCTCCACGCCCACTAGCCGCTGATCTAGTCCGTCATAAAAATAAGAGAGTTTGTTCGGATCAAATCCTAGTTGATGCAATACGGTCGCATGGAGGTGTTTGACATGAAAGCGGTCATCCACCGCCCGACTTCCAAGCTCATCAGTCGTTCCCACACTAACACCACCTTTGATGCCGCCACCAGCCATCCACATCGTGAAGCCGTAGCTGTTGTGGTCACGCCCGGTTCCTTTTGCATATTCTGCGGTCGGCTGGCGACCGAATTCGCCGCCCCACACGATAAGCGTGTCTTTGAGCATGTCCCGGCGTTTAAGATCTTTGATGAGACCTGCGATTGGTTTGTCGGTTTCACCGGCGTGTAGGTCATGGTTGTATTTTAGATCGCCGTGAGCATCCCAGTTGGCATCGTTGTGATTGCCCCCAGAGTAAATCTGAACGAAACGTACACCGCGTTCGACGAGGCGGCGAGCCATGAGACACTGGCGGCCGAATTTAGCGGATCGCTCTTGATCCAACCCGTAAAGATTATGAGTTTCTTCCGTTTCAGCTTCAATGTCTGTCGCTTCCGGTGCCGAAGTCTGCATTCGGAAAGCGAGCTCATAGTTAGCGATGCGGGCTGCGAGCTGCGAATTGTCTACACGGGTCTTTTGATGTTCTTCATTGTACTCCTTAAGTGTTGCAAGCAGTCGTTGCTGCGTTTCCCGACTCATTCCAGCTGGCGGATTGAGGTTCAGGATGGGACTGCCTTCGCTCCTCATGATCGTAGCTTGGTAACTTGCAGGCATGTAGCCACAGGACCAGTTTTTAGCACCTGAAATCGGGCCACCGCGAGGGTCTAACATGACCACAAAACCAGGCAGGTTTTGATTTTCGCTTCCTAGCCCATAGGTGACCCATGAGCCGAGACAGGGAGCGCCACTAAGGATGCGGCCACTGTTCATCATCAACATCGCGGAACCGTGGATGGGTGAGTCAGCAGTCATTGAATGTAGGAATGCTATGTCATCCACACATTCCCCAACGTGTGGAAACAGATCCGAAACCCATTTCCCACATTCGCCGTACTGTTTGAAATTCCAGCGTGGTTCAACAATCCGGCCCTGATTACGGTGCCCGCCACGTCCGAACGTCTTCACGTCCACCGTTTTGTTATCCATCCCCTTCATGTTCGGTTTGTAGTCGAACGTGTCGATGTGGCTAGGACCACCGTACATGTAAAGGAAGATGACCGACTTTGCCTTCGGGGCGAAGTGTGGTGTTTTCGGAGCCAGTGGATTTTCCCACTTTGTAGTACCGTCTGCAGCGACGGCCTGATTCTCGAAGAAACCATCCTCGCTGAGGAGACCTGCCAGAGCAGTGCCAGCAAATCCGGCTCCAGATTGCCAAATGAATTCCCGGCGAGTGCGTCCGCAAAAATTCTTAGTCATATTCGTTGATCCGTATCAAAAGTCTTCATGGTTTGAAGAAAGGTATTGTTAATCGATGTAGAGGAATTCGTTGAGGTTGTAGGTCACCAGACAGAAATATTTCAAGGCGTCGTCATCTGAGACCCCAATCTTCTTTAGGTCAGCAATAAGGGTTTGCCCCCGTTGAATATCTTCCGCAGAGGGATTGCGCTGGGTGGTTTGCGTCAGGGCAAGTCTGATCTGCTCGCTGAGGTCGTCCGGTGCGTGTTGTTTTAGAAACTGGGAAAATTTACCAGCTTGTCGATTTGCAAATTCGCTATTCAGTAGTTGCAGCGATTGCGTAGGCTGTGTAGTTGTAAATCTTACGGGACAGCTGGAGTCGACATCGGCGAAGTCAAAATCCGCCATGAGTGGCTCTACGAGCGAACGCTTCACAAAAATGTACACCGCGCGTCGTGCCCGCTCTTCTTCCGGTGAATTCCCCCAACCTGCTCCGGGACGTGATTGTCCCTGTAGCACTTCCCGCGGGATAATTGGATAGAAACTTGGCCCTCCCATTTTGAGATTCAGTGAACCATTTGCCGCAAGAATCGAGTCACGAACTTCTTCGCTCGATAGCCGGCGGGGATTGAACCGCCAGACCAGTCGATTGGCAGGGTCTTTCTCAACCCCTGATTCGATGGTGCTGGAACTTAATCGATAGGTTGAGGAGAGCATGATGAGTTTATGCATCCGCTTAATCTTCCATCCGCCTTCCATGAATTCCGTCGCAAGATAGTCGAGCAGTTCCGGGTTGGTTGGGTCGAGGCCGCCAGCGCCGAAATTGTTGGATGTTTCGACGATACCTACGCCAAAGTGATGTTGCCATAGGCGGTTCGCCATGACTCGGGCCGTAAGAGGATTGTCGGGACTCGCAATCCATTCAGCAAGTGCAGTACGACGACCACTGCTCTTACCGTGGGGCGAAGGATTGATGACCGGTTTAGGCGGAGACAGTACCGAAGGGAAGTTGGGTTCGACCTTATCACTTTCGGCATTAGCGTTACCCCGAATCAGGACGAAGGTTTCTCGGGCTTGAGGGCCGATCTCTTTAATTACCAATGTCTTGGCAATCTCGTCGGGACGCGTGTCGAGAATGACTTTGCGACGTTTTACGGCGGTCTCGTAGTCCTGAACCAGTTTTTCGCTAAGTCCTTTGCCTATATACTTTTTAGCGATGTCGACACGCACTTCAACTGCGCGGAAATCTTCTTTTTCGGGGGGGCTCATTAGGCCTTGCAGACGGTTGTTGACATTGTTGATCTTGCCATCCACATCCCGTAGTTCACGGTCAAGTTGTTGCCGCATTTCTGCCTGCATCGAGGCATCTGCATTCACTGCAATCGCACCGATCGATGCTGATTCGACAGTGTCATGACCCCGCACGCCGTATCGACGGAATCCGGAAAAGAATGCCAAAAAACTGTAGTAGTCTTTTTGTGGTATGGGGTCTAATTTGTGATCGTGACAGCGAGCACAGTTCATGGTCAGTCCAAGAAATACTTGCGACGTGGTGGCGATAATATCATCCAGGTCATCATAAAGTGCCTGCTTTTGGCTGACCGGTTCATCATCCCAGATTCCCAGGCGGTAATAACCAGTGGCTGTGATGGAATCTTCGGTGAGTTGTGCGAATTCGTCACCGGCAAGTTGCTCTTTAATGAACAAGTCGTAAGGCTTGTCTTCGTTAAAGCTCTTAATGACATAATCTCGGAACCGCCATGCGAATGGTTTGGTACCGTCGCGTTCATAGCTGTTCGACTCAGCATATCGAACCAAATCCAGCCAGTGGCGTCCCCATTTTTCACCGTATTGAGGGGAATTGAGCAGTTGATCGAGCAGCTTTTCATAGGCCTCAGGGTCATCACTCTGGACAAAATCGTTGACGGCCTTAACGGTTGGAGGCAAGCCGGTGAGATCGTAATAGGCGCGACGAATCAGATGAGACCTGTCGGCAGGTGATGTTGGTTGAATGCCCTCGGCTTCTAGTTTGGAAAGCACGAAATTATCGATGGGGTTAGTGATCCACTTTCTGTTTTTAACTTTAGGTATCCCCGGGCTGGCGACCTTCTGGTGTTGCCAAAAGTTTTTGGTCTCTTCGTTGACCTCGGTTTTGTAGGGACTGGCATGGTTTTCGGGTCGTGCGGCTTCCTGGTCATTTGGGATGAGCAGGCCATCATCGATCCATTTTGCGATGACGTCGATCTGATCCTGAGGCAGTTTGCCTTTCGGGGGCATTTCGTAGCCGTCGTAATTAAGTGCCTGAATCAATAAACTTTCTTTAGAATTGCCGACAATCGCGGACGGGCCGGTGTCACCACCTTTTAGGATGTCCGCTCGGTTACCCATAAAGAGGTTACCCTTGACACTTGAACCGGGGCCATGACAGGCAAAACAATTGTTTAGCAATATGGGTTGAACCTTCTCGATGTAGAACTTTACCTGCTCCGCCGTCAGTTGCTGTGGTGATTCTTTATCCTGAGCATTAACGGGCAGGCAGCCAAAAAGAAGGATTGCAAATAGGGGCAGTCTAAATATCACTTATCTACCTGTTCTGTTTCTAAGTAGGGTTTTGTGAAGAAATAAAATCGGTGAGTGGATTGAAAGCAGTTGCGCTGTAAGTTACGGCGGCTACAGTGTAATAGTTCTCTATTTTAGGTGAAAGGCAGAAGTTCCGCTATATGAACCGAGCGACGTTCATCTCAAGAATTAATGCATTCATGACTGTAAAACCTCTGGGTTTACCAGATTCTTGGGCTTTTCACCCTCCAGAATGGCTTTAATATCGTTTGCCATCCAGAGGTGGATGGTATCGATGGCCTGCTTAGTTAACGAGGCTACATGGGGGGCAGTCAGAAAGTTGGGATGATTGAAGATGGGATGCGCAATATCGGCAGGTTCGGGAACAAAAACGTCCAGACCCGCACCTGCCAGGCGGCCATCATTGAGCGCTTCTAAAACGGTATCAAGACTATCAATGGCTTCCCCGCGGCTGAGGTTGATTAGGTAACTACCAGATTGGAGGTGCTGAAGGTTTCTCTCATTGATTATCCCCTCGGTTTCAGGGGTGAGTACCGTGTGCAGGCTGATATATTTTGCTCGTTGAATGAGCTCATCCAGAGAAACCAGTTCAACGCCCAAGTCAGTGGCAGTCTCTGGGGTTGTATAGGGATCGCAGGCCAGAATCTTCATGTCGAATGGGGTTGCAAGCCGAGCCAATTGCTGGCCAATGTTGCCAAACCCGACGATCCCTAGTGTCGCCCCTTCGAGGTCGTCGTTCATTGAATCATAACGCGAATTCCACTGGTCTGCTTTTGTTTGGCTATCCCAGTAGATGACGCGTTTTGCCAGAGATAAAAGAAAGGCCATTGCCGCTTCAGCCACTGCTCGCGAATTAGCGCCGGGGGTGAATACGACGGGGATGCCCCGTGCAGTGGCCGAAGCAATGTCGATATTGTTAATGCCGACACCAGTACGCCCAATGACTTTTAAATTGCTCGCCGAGTTAATAACGTTTGCGGTGATTTGAGCGACCCCTCGAACGATGATAACCTCAGCATCTGCAGCCAAGCGGACGAGTGTCTCTTCTTTATCGTCAGATGCGGTGATGATTTCACCATAGGGGGAGAGAATGTTGAGAGCTGTTTGGTCGATGGGAGCCGTTGCAAGGATTTTCATGAAGATGTGGAACCTCGTAGTTGCCGCTTTATGGTGATACGGTGATTGTTGTCCTTTATAATGCTAACAAGAAATTCCTCTGAGCTACAAAGGTAATGTAGAGATGGCTAATCAGGATATCGCTCAAAAGTCGCTTGAGTTTCTCGGATTTATTAGGCAGCAGGCTCGTGAACTGGCTTCCGGACATAAGTTACCGAAGAATCTCACAGAATGGCAAAATCAGCGTAAACACCTTCGGCAATCATTAATTAAGGCTGTGGGAGGATTTCCGGCGAAGAAGTGTGAGTTAGCTCCTCATACGGTGGGAAATTTAGCGTTTGATGGCTATACCGTGGAAAAGGTGGTACTCCAAACAATCCCGGGCGTGATGATGACTACTAATGTATACCGTCCCCAAGGGAAGGGACCTTTTCCCGCAGTGCTGTGTGTTCATGGTCATTGGCCAGGGGCGAAGCAGGATCCCACGGTACAAGCACGTTGTATCGGATTGGTAAAATTGGGTTTTCTTGTGCTGGCTGTGGATGCATTGGGAGCGGGTGAGCGAGGCGTGGATCAGGCGTTGGGCGAGTACCATGGAGAGATGACGGCCGCCACGCTCTATGCGACGGGGCGTTCGTTGGCTGGAATCCAAATTTACGAGAATATGCGTTGCGCTGATTATCTGCAAAGCCGCCGCGACGTCGACAGCAACAATCTCGCCATTACCGGTACGAGCGGCGGTGGTAATCAAACCATGTATGCCGGGGCTCTTGAGGAACGCTTTAAGGCGGTCATTCCTGTCTGTAGCGTGGGGAATTATCAAGCCTATCTAGGGGTGGCATGCTGTATGTGTGAACTTCTACCGGGCGCTTTAGCCTTTACCGAAGAGTGGGGTGTCCTTGGATTAGTCGCCCCCCGTGGTTTAATGGTGATCAATGCAACCCAGGATGCAGTCCAGTTCTCTGTCGCTGAAGCCAAGAAGAGTCTCACGGGGGCACAGGCCGTCTTTAAACAATTTGGCAAGCCAGAAAATGTGAAACACGTCATCGTAGAGTCCAAGCACGATTATAATCAGCCGATGCGTGAAGCCATGTATGGCTGGGTGACTTTACACTTGAAGGGTGAGGGAGATGGCAGCCCAATTGCTGAGCCACCAGTGAAAACCGTTGATAGCGAGATGCTACGCTGCTTTCAGCAAGGTGGGCGGCCTGTAGAATTCCAGACGGTCCCCATGTTGGCAAAACGCTTTGCCACACAAATGGTAAGCAAGCAGGTGAAACCACTTCACAAAGAGCACTGGGAGGCTCAACGCATTCTAAAGCTCGGAATGCTCCGGCGTTATGTAGGTAAACAATCGGGGCGAGTTGAACTCCGGGATGAGATAGCAGTCGCTGAGACAGAGCATGGAGAGAGTTTGGAATTTGAAATTTCGCCGGAGCAGGGAGTGAGTTGTGGTTTCAAATGGAGTAAAGGTTCTTTGCGTGGAGAAGCGGCGGAAAACATCATTATCTCCTCCGCACTGGTAGGCGGTGGTCTTTCCGAAAAGGAGCGTAACTGGTGTCTCGAAAACCGAATAGATGTTTTGGAGGTGACTTTACGAGCGACGGGTCGTTACGAGCCAGAAAATAACACGATTGGACACGCATTAGATCACAATGCCGCTCAATGGGCGGCGTGGATTGGCCGGCCTTTAGCGGGGCAGTGGGTCAAGGACTTTCAGGCAGCCCTAGCCTGGGTTATCGCGATATATGAGACACCTCCGGAGATCACTATGGTGTCGCGAGGGGCTGCCGTTGTTCCGGCTTTGCTGACAACGGCAATGCAGTCACGTATTAGTCGTTTGGTAGCAATCGATCCTCCGCTAACACTTGTCAGTGATCGCAAGTATGGTGAAGGACAGTTGGGAGCGATTTTTCCCGGAATGCTTGCAGAGTTAGGCGACATCGGCCAATTGTTTTCGCTTGTCGCGCCAAGACCGAGTTGGGTGATTGCAGGAAAGAACATGCAAGCGGAAATGCTGGAACGCAAGGAGCTAATTCATTCCCTCTCCTTCGCCGCTTCCATTTATAAGGTGATGGATTCCCGGGAATTGCATGTGCTTTCAGAAACGGCCAGGGAAGTCTGGCTGGAACGGGTGTTTGGCAGCTAAAAATATTTACTTCGCGAAGGATCTTTTCCTAGAATAAGGCTTGGAAATGCAATCACAGCTGGGATGTATAAATGCCTGATCTAATTTCAAATACTTCGGAAGCCTTTGCCAGGCGCGATGTCTTGCGTCTGGGCGGGCTTATGGGGTTAGGCCTCACGCTTCCACAGTTACTGGAACAACGAGCATTCGCAGGTAAACGTTCTGCGTACGGTAAAGCGAAGCGGGTCATTATGTTGTTTTTGCATGGTGGTCACCCACAGCAGGAAACGTTTGACCCCAAGCCGGATGGGCCGGAAGATGTTCGCGGTCCCTTTAGGGCAATTTCCACGACGGTACCGGGAACTAAGTTCTGTGAATTGCTGCCAAAAATCGCAAGTCACGCTGGCTCACTCGCTATTGTTCGCAGTATGACTCACGGAAATACAAATCATGTTCAGGCGTGTTTGCCGGCTCAGACAGGTCATAAGCACTCTTCGGCGTTACGTTCCCGTGGTGATTTTCCACCAAGTGATACGGACTTCCCACCGATAGGTGCTGTCATCGATCATCTGCGTGGAAGTGGTAGTAGCCTCCCGGCGTGGGTTCGAATCGGCCCGTTGATGCGACGCAGTAACGGTACAACCTTGCACGGCCAAACCCCCGGGTTTCTAGGTGCCGCCCATTCGAGTTTTGCCGTTGACCAAAAATTGCTGGGTGAAGATGTCCAAATTGAGGCGTTAAAAAATCCCTTGGGCCTCGACGATATCCGTCTTACGGAGCGGGCGAATCTGCGTCGCCAATTTAATTCGTACACGAAGCAGTTACAAGAATTAGGAGAGACAAAAAAATTGGCTCCCTATTTTGAGCGGGCGGTGTCGTTGCTCGCCAGTAATAAGACCAAAGCGGCCTTCGATCTGGCTCAGGAGAAACCTGAACTGCGGGAAGCCTATGGTAAGACAGAATTTGGACAGCGTTGCCTGCTTGCTCGTCGACTCATTGAAGCAGGCGTTCCGATGGTGAATGTGAGCTATTGTCATACCCCGTCGGGTTCATGGGACACGCACTCCCAAAATGCTAAAAAGATGAAGGAGAGTCTGGCGCCAACGCTGGATCAGTCCGTGGCAGCTCTCCTTACAGATCTGCAGCAACGAGGGATGTTGGATGAGACGTTGGTCGTAATCAATGCCGAGTTTGGGCGCACGCCAAAAATCAACAAAAATCTGGGCCGTGACCATTGGCCCTTCGTCTATTCGCTGGCCCTGGCGGGAGCTGGGGTACAGGGAGGAGCGGTGTACGGCAAGTCGGACAAATCTGCGGCCTATCCTTTGGAGAATCCTCGTGACCCTGCGGATATGGCAGCCACAATTTACCATTTACTTGGTGTTTCTCCGGCAACGAGGGTTTACGATTCTGCTGGACGACCTCATTCTCTGGTGGTCGGTTCCCCGATTGAAGAGTTACTTTCGTAACTTTAATTCCATCAGACGTACATCCATGATCGCAACTTTAGCCTTCTTGATTGGGCGGATGTCGATGTTGTAGACTCCCGGCTTGTCGAACTGGAATTGGCCGATGGTGCGTGGCTTGAAGTTCTGGAAATGTCCCGTGTCTTCCACAATAAACTTAATCACCTGCTCGGCGGATTTTATCGCGACTTCACTCCCTCCGTGGCCTTTTCCACAGCCTTGGTGGATCGTTAGGTCATAAGTACCAGGCGTTTCTACGTAGATCCTCCAACGACACCAATCCTCCGGATTAACCCAGTAACCGATGGTGTTTTTGTGGGGCTGCGGCTCGAATCGAAGTTTCTCTCCGTAGGTCTCCGCAAAATGAGCGTTAAGATTGATGTCGCCAGCTCCCTGCTGGGCAACGACGCTCGGTAAAGATCCCAGAACGGCCGGATCGAGCAGTTCCATAACAATTTCAGCGTCCGGTCTAGTCCCGGAAGGGATTGCGATATCCCAGTGTTCGATTTCAGGTGTGACTTTGAGTGGAGTCTTTTCAGGGTCACCCTTCAGGTAGGTTGTTCCAATACGAGCGTGATATCGAGGAATGGATACTTTTCCATTCTGTCGAGCCGTGGTGGACAGTAGAAGATGTTCGTGGTGGTTGGTGATAGTGGTTATGTTTTCTCCGTCCTGTAGGGGGCGCGTTGCAAGTTCAGCTTTTAAATCCCATGCAAATAGCCGTGCAGCGTCGTCGGCGAGAGGGTAAAACCATGGGCCGCTATTCCAGCATCCATGTAAACCGAATCTGTACACGTGTAAGCGGGACGGGATGCCAAATTTGGTCAATGCCTGGCGAGAGGCAATGTTTCGCTGGGGTAAATCGTGTTCACCAAGCAGGAAATGGATGGGGCTAGTCTGTGCGTTGATGTGATAAAGAGGGGAGGCCAGCTTGTAGGCTGCAGGATCTTCGGCTACCGTTTTTCCGATCCATTTATTCGCGTTTGATTGCGCCGGCATGTTTAGACTTTTTTCTGCTACCGGACCGGTGAGGAGATCCAGCGGTCCTGCTAGGACGATAGCCGACTGTAGGGCCGAACTATAGTCGCCATGGGCAGTTCCCAGCAATGCGGTGTTAGAACCTGAGGTTGCCATTAGACCTACGAGATGGCCGCCGGCTGATCCACCTATGGCGCCAATGCGAGTGGGATCGATGGAGTATTGTTGTGACGATTTGCGGAGAAATCGCGTGGCTGTGTTGCAGTCCTGAATCGCGGCGGGAAAAAGTGCCTCAGTGCCCAGACGATATTCGATAGCGGCAGTTACATAGCCATATTGTGCGAGATAACGAGCGAGCGGGTGAAACTTTTCCTTGCTACCTTTAAGCCACCCACCGCCATGGATGACCATGATCACGGCGGCCTTGTTAGCGGTTTTGGGTTGGAAAATATCCATATGAAGATTGCGATCACCAATCTTGCTGTAAACGACATTTTTATGGACCACCAAATAATCGGATTCTGCTACGAGGCTGGTGGCCGGTTGTTGTCGAAGGTTTCGCTGTTTTAATTCCCCGGCAACCTTACTCTTCATTTGTTGGCTTACCTGGCCCGAGGCGGTAAGGACCGTCGAAAGCAGGACTGGAATTGCAAGCAATAGAATATGGCGAATTTTACTCATGGGATCTTTTAACGTCTTAAACGCAGGTTCAACGGGTGAGTTAAGCTGGTAGTATACTACAGTTGTTAGCGGTAATGTTTTACAGAAGATTGTTGGAGCTAAAATTGGTGCAGTGTCAGGACTTAAACCTCTGGATTCGTATTTTTGTGGCGTGTGTTTTATTGGGAAGTTCTACGCAACTGTTAGGTGATGAAGAATATGATCCAACGTCGTTGGAAGCTTTGCGTTCCGGAATGCCCGATCCGGCCATCGTAGAGGCCCACGATGGTTCCGGATTTTATGTTTTTACGACCGGTCACGGTGTAAAGATCTTTCATTCCGAAGATCTTAGGCACTGGAAACTAATCGGCCGGGTCTTTGACAGACATGTCCCTCAATGGGCGGAAGATGCCGTGCCGGGATGTGACGGGATCTGGGCTCCGGACGTTCAATACTTCAATGGACGGTATTACTTGTATTACAGTGTTTCGACGTTTGGTAGCCAACGTAGTGTGATTGGCTTAGCGACCTCGAAATCAGTGAATCCTGAAAGCGAAGACTGTGAATGGAAGGATCAGGGGTTGGTCGTGGAGTCCTTTCCGGAGAAAGATGATTTCAATGCGATTGATCCTGCCGTGTTTGCAGACAAAAATGGCAAGGCCTATCTGTATTGGGGATCCTATTGGACAGGATTGAAAGGGATCGAGATTAATCCTCAGACCGGGAAACCACCCATCGCGGACCGTTTGGAATACAAAGCATTAGCGCAACGAACTGATAGGGGGTTCCCTACTAATATTGAAGCACCTTTTGTAGTACAGCACGACGAATACTATTACCTGATGGCTTCCTGGGACTTTTGTTGTGCCGGTGAAGATAGCACCTATAAAGTCGTGGTTGGCCGTAGTAAAACGGCGTTAGGACCTTTTCTGGATCGTCAGGGACGGTCGATGAATGAAGGCGGTGGCGAGATAGTGCTTGCCAGCGATGTGCGTTGGCGGGGGCCTGGCCACAACAGTTTCCTACAAAGTTCTGAGGGGGACTATTTGGTACACCATGTTTACGATGCCGAACGTGTGCGAAAGGGTAGGATCCTACAGGTTCGCGGTGTGGAGTGGACCAAAGATGGTTGGTTTAAAGTGGGCAGTCCGTTACTGGATCCGGCTTCGTTGCAACGCAATAAAAAGTTGTCTCCTTTGGTGGGGCCCTGGACGCATGTCGTAAATGAGAAAGATACTTACCGCATCTTTTTCGAAGTGTCAGGTGAGATATCCGGTACGGCAGGTGAATCGTACTGGCAGTTGGAAGGCCGTAAACTAACTCTAAAGTGGTTGGATCCCCAAGCTCCAAACGGAGCATGGGTTGACGAAGTTATTTTGAGCCCCAACGCTAAAACCTATTATGGTAAGAACCAAAATGGGGTAGTCATTGAAGGAACGAAGCGGTTTCGGAAAGACTAGGATAAAAAGGCAGCTTCGTCGATTCACCAGCTTGACTGATGAATCGCTACAGCATTTCCCTTTTAGTTTCGTTAGGATAGTCAGTGTATACAGACGCGTCGACACAACTTTGGAGCTCAAGCAATGGCAGACGGCCTTGGTAAGAACAAGGGTTTTGTAAGCCTTAATATTTTACAGGCCTTTGGGGCTGCTAACGATAATCTGTTTAAGCAGATTATTATGCTGGGCGTTGCCACCGGGGGGGTCTGGAGTCTCGAACTCGGCACAGGCGGTCAGGCAACCATCTCCCTGCTTTTTTCTTTGCCTTTTATCCTTTTCGGCGGTTTTTCAGGTCAATTCTCGGATAAATTCAGTAAACGCAGCGTGGTGATTTTCGTCAAGCTATGGGAAGTGATGCTTGCTTTGGCTTGCATTGCTGCTTTGGCGACGGGGAATTTCAGAGTTTCGTTGTTTTGCGTCATCATGCTGGGTGTCCAGAGCACTCTTTTTTCTCCGGTGAAACTAGGGATTATTCCCGAGTTAGTGCAATACAAGCAAATTACCAATGCTAATGGAACGCTGGGAATGGTCAGCAATATCGCGATCATTCTTGGTATCGCGCTGGCCGGTGTGTTTTCAGACAAGTACAAGCCGGCGTTTCTTGGGAATAATATGTTGTCTCCGGGGGTAGGAGAGAAAGACAGAGCGTTGATTGAAAAGGGGGTAGAGTTGGTCTCCGACGGGACATGGCTCTTCATCCCTGGAATTACGATACTTGTCCTTGCATTGGTCGGTCTATATTGTGCATTTCAACTTCCGAAGTTACCACCCAAGAACCCAGATCTCAAACTTAGTTTTAGTTTGAGGGGCTTCTTCGGCGTTTACGTGGAACAGTTCAGTGCCAACCTAGGTAAGCCCTTGCTGGCAGTGACGGGAGCCTTTTCTGCTTTCTTCATTATTGCGGGCATTGCGTTATTAAATATTTCTGAATACGCACAGTATTTGGGAGTCTCCGATACGCTAGCATCAGCTCAAGGTGCTTTCCTATCGATTGCGATTGGTTTGGGAGGCGTGTTTGTTGGTCTGCAAAGTAAAGATCGGGTTCGACCTCGGTTTGTTTTGGTAGGCGGCATAGGAATGGCCATTGGTTTCACGGTGCTCGGTTTCCTACCTAAGAACTATTGGCTCGTTGTCGCTATGCTCTCCATGTCAGGATTTTTTGCGGGTCTTTACATGATTCCCCTACAATCGCTCCTGCAAATTCTTACCAACGACGAAAATCGAGGCCGCTTTATAGGTTTTTCCTCGATGCTAACGATGGTTGGTTTCGTTACCGGGAACTACCTGTTCAAGTTAGGTAGTACGAATTTCGGCGAGCATGCCGCTCCTCGTACCTATCTTCTTTGCGCGGCCGTGTCCGCCGTTATGTTGATTCCGTTGTGGTTGCGTTGGGTTCCCTGGTTTCAGCGAACGATCGATGAGCTCTCCACGGCAGAAACAGGGAATCCATCAGCGGGACCCGTCAGTAGCGTATCGGAGACTGAGGTGCTCTGAGCTTCCTACTTAAATTCTTGGGGGCACTGAGGATAGAAGAAGTTGACAACGACGTATCTTTAAAAGCAGTTGGGGGCGGCGACTAGTTGGAAATGTTGGTTGATACCACTCAATTCTGTAGAATGTAACTGCTCGGGTTTGAAATTGTTGTTTTTTGAAATGAAAGTGAGTTCTTGATGAGTGATAGCCAACTTCCGTCTGGTGAAACGACACCCTATGCTCCCCCGGGAACTGTCGACGTGCAGCCTCAGACAACGACGGTCGACTATAACAATCCTGTATATCATCAGAATCAATATTTGATTCGCCGTAAGTTCTTCAAAATCTTCGGAGCCTCCTTTCATATTTACGATATGGATGGGAATTTAGCATTCTTTTCCAAACAAAAGGCCTTCAAGTTAAAGGAAGACATTCGGGTGTTTGGTGATCAGGCGATGACCAGTGAGTTGTTGTGTATTAAAGCTCGAGGTGTCATTGACTTGGGGATGACTTATGACGTGATCGATTCAACGACCCAGCAGGTGATTGGTTCGTTACGTCGTAAAGGTCTTAAGTCAATAATTCGTGATAGTTGGGTGATTAACGATGTTAATGATCAGGAATTCGGAACCATTCAGGAAGAAAGTGGTGCTTTGGCAATCTTGCGTCGATTTCTTGGTGGCCCGATTGTCCAAATGCTGGCTCCACAAAAATACAATGGATATATTGGTGACGTTCCTGTCCTGGAGTTTACTCAGAACCGTAACCCGTTCGTCCAAAAGATTCAGTTAGATTACGGGCCGGACGTAAATAGTTTACTCGACCGTCGGCTCGGGATAGCAGCCGCAGCGTTGCTATGTGCCGTTGAAGGACGTCAGAGCTAAGAATGTCAGATTTGCAGATTTCGTGTCCGCAATGTGATTATGTTTGGGCAGTGCCAAAAAATAAAAAGGGTGGGCAAGTAAATTGTCCGGCCTGTGGTGTGCTGACCGAGATCAAAGGGGCTTCGGATACGAAGCTTTTTTACAGTCTGGTGCTAGGTCTGTTTGCTTTCCTAGGATTGCCTTTTGGTGTGATGGCCGTCATTGGGTTGATAAACGCAAATATGGAAATGGCAGTTTGTTCCGGGAGCATTTTTATTGTGGCTTGTCTCGTATTTGTTTTTTCTATTCTTGGTAGCTAGTTAAGGAGGCGTGATGTCTAACGGCGAACATGAGCATCCTTTCGTGCCTCAACCAATACCTGTGGCGTCGCCCGCGATGACTGGCACGCCGCTGGCTAAGGATAATCCGTACGGAGTTGGTATATCGGCGGATTCCGGAAACGCACCAGAACAGGAAGATTTGACGAGGTACCAGACTTTAAGGACGGGGTTAGTCCTGATCGTCTCGGGCCATTTTGGTCACATCTCGATGGTATTACTTATGATGTACGTCGTCTTCATGACGATGAATCTTGGGGCATCAGTTGGGGGTGCAATAGGAGGAGGGCAGGGGGCTGAAGTCGGAGGTGAAGTCGGAGGCATGATTGGTGGACTGTTTGCCACTTGCTGTGCCTGGTTTTTCTTTATCGTGACCGCGCCATTAAATTTCATTGGTGGTTGTCTTGGCTTTACCGTTCCTGATATTACTGGAGCCAAGTCGAAGGTCACCGCCAGTGTCCTGGCGGGTGCCTTGTCGATTCTTTGTTGGGTGGGCCTTTTTCTTGCACCAGAATTGGCAATCTTCAATTCAGGCTTAGGTTTCTTTCTGTATGTGGTGATTGTTCTGTTGTCGGTGTTCACCAGCCATGCATTCTTTGTGTGGGCATTGCATGATATTGGCGCGTATCTTGGCCGCCGTGAGGTATGTTCGGGTGGATTTGCGACGGTGGCAGTAAGTGGACTATGCTTCCTTTTGTTCATCGCAGGGTTAGGGATGCTAATGCGGATAGAAGGCTGGAAGGACTCGGAACTGCCTGGTGCTTCTTCAGGCATGTGGTTGTTATCCGGCGTGTTGGCCCTTGTATGGCTGGTGATGTATATACGCCTGTTGTTTGTTGCGATGAATTCTCTTAAGTTGGCGGGGCCGCCTCCGAGGGCGGTAGTGGTGCCCAATCAACCCATGCCTGTTCAGCCATATACGTCAGGTGTTCCTGTCGCGCAAACTCCCAGCCGCAAAGGTTGGTAGGCTATGCTTTTGCTTGGTACGTCGAATATTAATAAGGTGCTCGAATTCACTCGACTACTGAAAGAAATAGACCTTTGTGGACTGAGGGATATTGGTTGTGATATAGAGGTTGATGAAACCGGGGTGAGTTATGCCGAAAATGCAGCCATAAAGGCGAGTGCCTATGCTCATGAAACGGGCAGGTGGGTTTTAAGTGATGACACTGGTCTTGAAGTTGAAGCGTTGGGTGGCGCACCGGGGATAATGTCAGCACGCTTCGCCGGGACGAATTCAACAGGCTCGGAAAATGTCACAAAACTTATGGCCGATCTTCAGGGTGAGAAGCAACGGCAGGCAACATTTCATTGCGCCTTGGCTTTGGCCAACGCGAAAGGTGAAGTGGTTTTGACGTCCCACGGGATGTTGGGAGGGCGGATCCTGGAAGAGCCTGCGGGGGAGGGTGGTTTCACCTATGATTACGTGTTCTTTGAAGAGAAGTCGGGTTGCACTCTGGCTGAAATGCCAACATATGCGGTGGATCGGCTTAGCCATCGTGCGAAGGCTGTTCGAGAAATCAAGAACGATTTACTAAGGTTGCTGAAAGAAGACTAGCACCGCTGCAGACAGGCAAACCAATGAGGAGCCGTCATGTTCATAGCTCAGAGGATGGCGAGTGGGTTTCGGTCATGCTCAAGCGTGCCGCGTGTGATTCCAACGCGGTTCATCGCATGAAGTGACTTCCACACCTGAGTACCTGTTTGAGTTCCATTAAGGAGGGCTTGATATTGCCCGTAAAGAGTTTGCACTTGTTCGACCCGCGTTTCTCGCAATAGCTCGATTCGGAAACTGGAGATGCCAAGTTGGATTAAGTGGGGAACCATCTCAGCACCGCTCTGTGCCTGGGAATTGAAAAGTGTGTTTCGGCACCCCACGTCGGCAGTTAACGGGTGTAGTGCTCCGACGCGGTCTCTTAGTTCAACCTGGTGATGGTCGCAGGGACGACCACAGTTGGTTTTATCCGTACCTGGTGAAAGGACACTACAAAATACACAATGTTCCATATGGAACATCGGCATGTGTTGGTGAATCACTATTTGTAGATCTAACGGTTGGCAATGGCGAACGAGAGTTTCTAGTTGGTCTCGGTTAAGGTCATACGAGGGAGTGATGAGTTCTACACCTAAAGACTTAAGAACGTTGACCGTCATTTGATTAGTCGCATTAAGAGAGAAATCGCCTGTCAGAGCGAATTCGTCGCGGAAATATTCGATTCCGGCGAGGTTTCGAACGAGGATGCCGTCAGGTAATTGTTTGGCAATTGTCCTGAAGATTCCGACTTCGGCAGGTTTTTGTATTCGTGGTGTCGCCAAAAAAAGTTTGAACGAGGCATCTTTAGCAATCTTCACGGCTTCACCGTAATCTCGGATGTCCTGAAAATCACAGTAGACGGTCTCAATATCTAGTTGCTTGAGAAAGGAGAGCTGTTCCTTATTTCGAGCTAAAACTGATAGTTTTGGTTTTGCTGGTTTCGTTGGTACGGCGGTACTTATTTTGGGGAGGTAATCTATTTCCAGCTTCCTTCGCGTTGGAAGCTGGATCATTTGTTGGTCTAGTGCTGCTGTAAGTCGTTTGCGTAGCTCTCCCAAAACGCTTAAAGGCACCATGGGCTTGCCGGTGATCCTGCTATGGCAATTTACGAGTTGGTAACGAGTGTTACCCAGACGTCCGAGTTGTTTTTCAATCTGTTCTGCTGTAATGGTGTGCTTTCGGGCTGCTTCGAGGATATGCTCTGATTCAATAGTGAAATCAGGCCGCTCTGGAAGTGATGCGGTGATGGAAATTGGTTCTCCGGTTGTCGCCGTGACTTTGACTGAAAGTGAGACTTTGCGGCGAGGGTATTTGGTTTGGAAGCTCTTTCGGAGAGATTTTGTCAGTGCTTGATCGTCAGTCTTCCAGAATTCCAGAGTCTCAGTGAGTTGTTCAAAGTCGATGGCATCACGCAGAAAGCGCAATTCAATTTGTCCCGGCGGAACATCCCCTTGCTGGCGTCTGCCATTTTGAAGGATTTCAAAAATTCTTCCGCCCTGTTCCGCCTGTTGTGTACGGTCGCCGGCAAAGACAATCCCATCGCCTGCTTTCAAAGGAATCGTGGATTTGACAATCACACTGTCAGAAAGAATTTTAAGGGCTGTTCCTGCGGAGACTCCTCGTTTAGAGGAACTCATGCCCGGGACGAGCATTTTGTGATCGCAGCCTTCAAGCCATCCCGGGGAAAAGCCTCTTGAAAAAGAAAGTTCCATATTGCGAACTTCTTCCTTGGACAGTGCCACCAGCCTGTCCGATACTGCCTGATCGATTGCCTTGCGATAATGTTTCGTGATATTGGCAACGTACTCTGGTGTTTTGAGCCGTCCTTCGATTTTTAGAGAGACGACGCCGGCGGCGATCATCTCAGGTATTAAATCGAAGGCTGCGAGGTCCTGAGGACTAAGCAGATATTTTTGATCTTGAAGGTCTATATCCGAGCCGTCGCAGACGATTTCATAAGGGAGCCTACATGCTTGCGCGCATTGCCCGCGGTTGGCACTCCTCCCGCCAAGGGATTCACTTGTCAGGCATTGGCCACTATACGCGACACATAGCGCTCCATGTACAAAAGCCTCGATTGGCATGTCTGTAAGCGTATTGGTCTTGGCGATCTCCGCAATAGATAGTTCTCGGGCAACCACAACCCGTTCCACCCCCATATTTAAAAGGGGAGAGATGGTTTCGGCGCTCGTCATCGTCATTTGGGTAGATGCATGAATGGGCAGATCCGGGCAGATGGTGTGAACCATGTGAAGCAGACCAAGGTCCTGGATGAGGACGGCATCGACGCCGGCGTCATTAATCGTGCGTACGATGGACTCTAGTTGCGCAATTTCTTCAGGAAAGACGAGCGTATTTAAGGTTACATAGCCCTTGACATTTGCTTGGTGCAGAAGCGTCATGCATCGCTGAAGTTCCTGCAGGTCAAAGTTGGCTGCCCTGGCACGCGCATTAAAGCCTGTTGCCAGCCCAAAATAGACGGCATCCGCGCCGTTTTCGATGGCTGCCTGCATGCAATCGTAGTTGCCCGCCGGCGCGAGTAGTTCGGGGATTTGAAGTGGTGTTTTCAACGTCATCCAGTCTGTAGAGTTCCAAATTAATTATTCCCTATATTTTTGATGACGGGACTTTTCTTTTTATTTAATTCCCTCATCTTAAGGCTGGTCGTGCAGGATCTCGATTATCGACCGGTCCGGGTAGGACCAGGGGTTGTCGCGTCGAGGTACGGACCATCCTCCTGCAGAATGTTTGTCGGAAGCAGGGAATGGCTTACACTAGAGCTGGAAACTAATTGTCCCGCTGAATAGAAGAAACGATGAAAATTACAGGATTGACCACCTATCGTAAACATATAGATCTCAAAGACTCACACAAGATGCGTTCGGCACTGGGAGTGAATCACGGGAATGAGTTTGTGGTTATCCGTCTGCATACGGATGAAGGAATAGATGGATTGGGCGAAGCAACCATCACAGTGCGTTGGAGCGGAGAGGTGCCCGCTGGTTGTGAACAGGTCCTAAATGAGGTTCTACAACCTGCAGTGATTGGTCTCGAGATAGGTGATTTTGACGAACTTAATTGTCGTCTCGATGCGGTTTGCAGTCGAAACTGGTTTGCCAAAAGCGCCATTGAAATGGCATGCTGGGATGCTCTCGGAAAAGCTCAGGAAAAACCCGTCTATGAATTATTAGGGGGAGCGGTTCGTCCTCTTCGATTTGAAAGTAGATTTTCGCTGGGAGCTTATACGGAGGAACACGCCAGACAGCGTGCCGAAGAGCTGGTGAGTTGGGGCTTTCGAACGATCAAGGTGAAGGTTGGCACCGTACCGAAAGAAGATGTCGCCCGCGTTCGGGCGGTGAGGGAAGTGATTGGTTTTGATCGTGATCTTGTCATTGATGCGAATTGTGGATGGGATGTAGGAACAGCGATTGATTGTGTCCAACAGTTAGAGGATTGTCGTCTGGACCTAGTGGAGCAGCCCACTCCGGATGGCGATTATAGAGGGATGGCAAGGTTCCGATGTGAGACGGGTGTTAAAGTGCTTGCAGATGATATTTGTTTTGATCTGGCACATGCCAAGGAGTTGATCGACCACGATGCCTGCGATGCAATCAGCGTCTATCCAGGAAAGAACGGTGGTATTAGCCGTAGTGTTGAAATTTTGGATTATGCACAAAAGCATGGTGTCGCCTGTTCGATCGGATCAAATTTGGAATGGGACATCGCGATTAGTGCGATGGCCCATCTGGTTGTCGCTCATCCGAATGTAAAGGTGGAAGAGTATCCCGGAGATGTATTAGGACCGACGTATTATTCCGAGCGTATTGTGAGTAATCCGGTCGAAATAATGGGGCCCTATACGACAACCTCGAATGGTCCCGGGTTGGGTGTGGGCGAGTTGTTGATCAGGTGATTGTGCTGTAAGTTAACAACAAGTGTTCCTGGATATACGTAAGAGAGAAAACACAAAGAGGTTTAATCGCAATGTCAGATACTTCGTTCGAAATGAAAAATAATCAGTTGTATATCAATGGACAGTGGGTGGATGGAGAAACAGATAATACTTACGACGTAATTAACCCGGCGACGGAAGATACCCTGGCGACGATTGCCTACGGAACTCGGGTGGATGCCAAACAAGCACTCGAAGCGGCCCAGGCTGCCATGCCCGCGTGGCAAGGCCTAACTGTCTATGATCGATCGGTTCGATTGAAAAAACTTGCCGATTTGATGCGTGAGCGATGTGATTATTTAGCGGTGGCATTAACGCTTGAGCAGGGCAAGCCTCTGGGCGAATCTCGTGGCGAAATTATGGCTTCCGCCGCGACGTTTGAGTGGTTTGCAGAAGAAGCTAAACGCGCTTATGGTCGCACGATTCCCCCGAGTGCCCCCAATAAACGAATCTTTACAGTACGTCAGCCAGTAGGTGTCGTGGCGGCTGTTTCGCCCTGGAATTTCCCAATTGTCTTGCAGGCTCGAAAGCTTGGCCCAGCACTTGCTGTCGGGTGTACCACGGTGTCACGTCCAGCCAGCCAGACGCCATTGAGTCTCATACGCTTATTCGAATTGATGCACGAATGCGACTTTCCCCCGGGGGTTGTTAATTTGTTGATGGGCCCACCGGCAGAAATGATGGACGAATTTATGGAAAACCGAATCTGCCGTAAGATTTCCTTCACCGGTTCGACGGAAGTCGGTAAGGAACTTATTCGCCGCTCGGCCGATCAGGTAAAACGTCTCAGTTTGGAATTAGGTGGACACGCTCCGGTTATCATTTTCCCTGACGTCGACATTGAAGCGGTTGCCAAAGCAAGTGTAATTGGAAAATTTCGTAATAACGGTCAAGTGTGTATTTGCCCGACAAGGTTTTATGCACAGAAGACGGTTCAGGAGGACTTTATTGAGGCTGTCGTCGAAGAGACTAAAAAACTGGTCCTCGGTAATGGTATGGACGAGGGTGTTCAGATCGGGCCGATGTTTGAAATGCGCGGCGTTGAGAAGACCGACCGTATCGTTTCGGATGCTACGAGTAAGGGAGCTCGCTGCCTGCTTGGTGGCAAACGGCCGGAACAATTTGATAAAGGTTTCTTCTATGAGCCTACCGTTTTAACGGATGTGACAGCTGATATGGCAATCATGACCGAAGAACCTTTCGGTCCAGTCATGCCGATTCTGGATTTCGATAATATCGATGAAGTCATTGAGAAGGCAAATGATACGGAGTATGGTCTGGCGGCGTACGTCCTGACGAACGACCTGACGGCGGCGTTCAAAATGGCAGAAGGTCTCGAGTTCGGAACGATCGGTATCAATGACCCTGTTCCGGCAACGCCGCAGGCGCCTTTTGGAGGTCTGAAAGAATCAGGGATGGGCCGTGAAAATGGTATTGAAGGAATGGATGCGTACTTGGAGACGAAGAATGTTTCCATCATCCTGCAGTAGGGTCATACAAGTGTTGACTCAATTGAATTGGCAGTAGCCAGAGTTTGGTAGATGACGCAGTAACGCTCAGTAAGAGAAATCAGTTTCTCTACCGCTTCGATATCGGTATCCGTCTCCAGATCGAAAAGGAGCCGAATTTGCCTGAAACCGATGGGGGATTCGCGGTCCACTCCTAGTGTGCCTTTGAAATCGAGATCTCCTTCGGCCGATATAGTACCTTTGTGAATTTCGATTCCCATGGAGGTGGCGACTGCGGACAGCGTTACGCCTGCACATCCCACTAACGCTTCCAACAGCATGTCTCCGGAACAGGCCATGGTTCCGTCGCCGCCGGCCGCCTGGTGGAGCCCTGCCTGGACGGTTCCCGTATGAGTTGGTATGTTAATCGCGATTTCGGATTGATTGATTTGGCCGAGGACCTTCATGGTGAGGATCCCGGATTCCGGGCTGTCTTTATACTGTTGTTTGAGAGGGGCCTGTCGATTACGTAAAGTTTCTAGGTCCATGTCGGTCTTTGCATAGCTTAAATATGTAAGAATAGTAGTGTTAGCTTTGATTAGTACCATGATAGGAAGCAATGATGCAATCCCCTACGATAAGTTATCTGACAAAAGTTCAATTCGGAGTCGGTGCTCTTGGCGATTTGCGGGAGGTGATGACTCAAGTGGGGATCGCTCGGCCATTAGTCGTTACCGATCAACCGCTCGTCGAACTGGGATTCGTTTCTCGGTTGGGGCTTGACTCGCCCGTAGTATTTGCGGACATTCAGTCCAACCCGACGGAGAGTTCCGTCCTTGCTGGTCTCGAAGTGTATCGTGAACATGGCTGTGATGGATTTCTCGCCTTAGGCGGAGGTTCACCTATTGATGCAGCCAAAGCGATGGCGATTCTGGCTACGCATGATATAAAACTCGAAGAGGCGGCCTATATTCGCGGCGGCTTGGAACGGATCACTTCCGATATGCCACCGTTAATTGCGATTCCTACCACCGCTGGAACAGGGACTGAAGTTGGGCGCGGTTCTTTGGTGACAATGGAGAGTGGACAGAAATTGGCAATCATTAGCCCGCATATTATTCCCAACTGGTCGATAGTGGACCCAGAATTGACGCTCAATCTCCCACCGCTGCTAACGGCTGCGACGGGGATGGATGCTCTGAGCCATTGTATTGAGACGGCCATTAGTCGGGTTTACAATCCTGTCGCTGAAGCCATTGCTCTGGATGGATTGAAAAGGGGGTGGGACAATTTGAAAATAGCCTTCGAGAATCCCTATGATATTGCCGCTCGTACCGAAATGATGATGTGTGCTATGCAGGGCGCATTGTCATTTCAAAAAGGTTTGGGCCTGGTACATTCAATCAGTCATCCGCTTGGCGCGATTCAACGCCGCGCCCTACATCATGGAACACTGAATTCGGTACTGATGCCTCACGTCCTGCTCTTTAACGAATCGGGTTGCCGGCTCGCACTAGATAAGATCGGAGACCAGTTAGGGATTTCAGGTGGCGTGGCAGGAATCGCAAAGGCT
Source organism: Rhodopirellula sp. (assembly GCA_002698965.1). Lineage (GTDB taxonomy): Bacteria > Planctomycetota > Planctomycetia > Pirellulales > Pirellulaceae > UBA721. The sequence goes on from PAAT01000179.1 coordinate 30,592, forward strand.
TTGACAGACTATAGTGATTCGATGGGGTTACCGCTGACTCTCTCTGAAATGGGAGTGGAGAATGATGATTTGATCGGTATAGAGGCATTAGCAGTAGCGGACCACTGTAGCCTGACTAATCCCAGGGACGTTACGCAGGAAGGCGTCACCGAAGTTTTGAAATCGGCGTTTTAATTCGTCCCCCTATTGGTGTTTATCTTTTAGGGACGGGCGCTATAATAGTAATGTGCTAATCGCCGCCGTCTTCTTTTCTTATTATTTTACTTGCTATAGAGGTATCTATAAATGTTGCGGGTATTGATTGTCAGTGTACTTCTTTTTGGTGNCGTCTCGGATGTGTCGGCTCAGCAAAAGAAACCGACGGGAGCAGTTAAGAAGAAGNCNGTCGNNAAGCCTANTGAAATCAAGTCGAAGTTACCTCCTGCGTTTAATTCAACACCCAATGTCAATCAGCCCGTTAAGCCCGTTCGTAGAGATCTGGCTTTGAAGGCTCAGGAAAGTGCCGCTCGAATCGACGCGTTGGTGATGGAGAAATTAAAGGCGGAAGGCATTCAGCCGAACCCGGAGATTGATGATGCTCGATTTGTTCGTCGCGTTTATCTGGATATTACGGGCGAAATTCCAACAGGTCGTGACGCCTATCTGTTTGTGCGTTCTGATCTTTCCAATAAGCGTGCAGTCTTAATTGATTATCTCTTGAATTCGATTGGCTACTCTAGTCACATGTTTAATTACTGGGCAGACACGTGGCGCATTGTCGACAAGTCAACCAACAATACTTATATCCGCCCCTGGGCCGACTGGGTAAAGCAAAGTTTACGTCAAAACAAGCCTTACGATGTCATGGTTAGACAAATGTTAGTAGCTGATGGCCAAATCTTCGATAACCCCGCGGTGGGTTACCGTTTGCGGGATGTGGGGATGCCGTTGGACCATTTAAATAATACGGTTCGAGTATTCCTGGGAACTCGCATCGGTTGTGCCCAGTGTCACGATCATCCTTTTGATAAATGGACGCAGAAAGAGTTTTATCAACTAGCTGCATTCGAAGGCGGTATGAAAACTCAATTGCCGCGCAAAGAATACGCCCAAACGAACCTTAAGGTTTATATGGAAGAGGTTGGTGAGCGAAGTCGTGAAGCTAATCGCATGCGTCTTATCGAACGTTGGAATCGCTATGGTGTAGTGGAGACCTCAACGAATTTGAAGTACCCCCATGACTACGCCTATGACGACGCAAAACCAAACCAGGTTGTCTTGCCAGAGATCCTGTTCGGAAAAAAACCGGCCTTGCCCGACAATGCATCTCGACGTCAGATTTATGCTCACTGGATGACCTCTCGCCAGAATCCGCGTTTTACCCGGACGATTGTCAATCGTTTATGGAAGCATGCATTTGGGATTGGGCTGTTTGAGCCTGTCGACGACATGACGGATTATACGAAGGCTTCACATCCCGAGCTTGAAACATTCCTGATTTCGGAAATGAAACGCCTGAATTATGACATGAAGGAGTTCTTGCGGATTGTTTATAACACGAAGGCCTATCAACGTAGTGTGACCTACGACGACGTCGACCTCACTAAACCGTATCATTTTCCGGGGCCCGTACTGCGTCGTATGACGGCCGAACAGGTCTGGGACAGTGTGTTGGTGCTAACGGTTAATAATACGGAAAAATACCTCCGCCCAAATGATAATCCGTTCTTGGCGGCGGTGAATAGCGAACCAGGGTTGAGTCTCGACGAAATCAAAGCCAAGGTGGCGGCTTATGATGCGGCCGACAAAGCGAAACGGGATCATAATCGTCGCCATACTTACCGGGGCCTCGTCCTGCGACGAGCATCGGAGCTGCCTCAACCCTTGCCAGCAGGACATTTTTTAAGACAGTTTGGCCAGAGTGATCGTGAAATTATCGGTGACGGTTCGACGGAGGGAACCGTACCCCAGTTGCTTGCGTTGTTTAATGGGCCAATTACTCACATCATGCTCGAGGCCGGATCGGTGGTGCACCGTGAAGTCATGGGTGCACGTGAAAACGACCGCTTGACGGTGGTTTTCTTGAGTATTCTTGGGCGGATGCCGACCGCCGAAGAAAGAGCAGCCTGCTTTAAAGAGATTCAGCAGAATCAGGCTGCCGGGATGGGAAATGTTATTTGGGCATTACTTAACACTCGCGAATTTCTGTTTGTTCAATAAGAAGAGTAGTTCGATTACTTATCACCAGAAGGTACCTACAGATATGTTTGATAAAAAGATCGTTCAGAAAATGAATGAAGCTGATCGCCGTCGTTTTATGGGGCGAGTCGCAAGTTCACTACTCGGTGTAGCGGTTGCTCCAAAGGCATTACAGGCGTTCGATTCCGAAAAGGGTACGGCCGGTACGAAAAAGCAGGTGATTTATCTCTTCATGACCGGCGCCATGAGTCACGTTGACACGTTTGACCCGAAACCGGGTAGTAAAGTTCAGGGTGACACCAAAGTGATCAACACGAAGACGCCAGGTATTAAGTTCGGTGAACACATGAAGAAACTGGCTGGTTTGAGCAATGAACTTGCTATTGTTCGCGGAATGAGTCAGGAAACGGGAGCGCATGGTCCCGGGCAGTATTTGATGCGTACAAGCTACAAAGAAATTGCCACGACTTCGCACCCGGCCTTGGCGTCCTGGGTACAGCGGTTGGACGGCCGTATTAGTAAGCAATTGCCAGCATCCGTTTCTATTGGTGGGAAAGGCGGTAGTCCCGGGTATCTTGGTGCTAAATACGCTCCGGTCCCTATTGGTGATCCAGATCAGGGTCTCCAGAATGTAAAGATGCCTGCTTATCTGAAAGAACCACATTTCAACAGGCGATTGTCATTGTCGGCTACCTTCGACAAACAATTTCGTGGATTGGCGAAAAATAATCAGCATGTAAATGGCTATGATGATCTTTATAGTGAAGCCGTTACCCTGATGAAGAGTGAAGGACTTAAGGCCTTTGATCTTAAGGAAGAAGAGGATTCCGTTCGTGATAAATACGGTCGTAATCGTTTAGGCCAGGGGTGTTTACTCGCGAGGCGATTGATTGAAAGTGGTGTGCGGTTTGTCGAAGTCATTTCAGGTGGTTGGGATATGCATCGCGGGGTGTTTGATTCGATGGCAAATAAAGGCCCTGAATTAGATAATGCCGTGGGATCATTACTTCAGGATCTAAAGCAAAAGGGGTTGTTGAAAAATACCCTGGTCGTGATTGGCACCGAATTCGGACGCAAACCTAACATTAACGTAAACGTGGGTCGAGACCATCACCCCGCGGCATTTTCGACAGTCCTTGCCGGGGCAGGTGTTAAGGGAGGGCAGGTATACGGCCAAACGGACGGTGACGCGTTTTATGTAGAGGATCAATCCGTCTCCGTTCAGGACTTTAATGCGACGATTGCGAAGGCAATCGAGCTTCCCTATGAAGAGGAAATCTTTTCACCGACCGGTCGCCCATTCAATATTTCCAACGGTGGTACTCCGATTAAGGAAATCGTTGGTTAAGTTATTTGTTAAAATAAAAACCGCGGCGCCGTCTCAGTCGGTAGGCTGCGGTTTTTTTATGTTGGTCTCGTGCTAAGAAGGGCTTATTGGATGTTCAAGAATGCTGTTAGAGTGACTGGGCAGGTAGGTTTATTCCTCTCTGCGATCGTGATTGCCGGAGTGCCTGTACTAGCACAAAAAAGCGTATGGGAAAAAGGGGCTGAATTGCAACTCGTAAGTGAAATCGGTGCTGGTGAAGGACCCGCTTGGAATCCTGCGGTAGGGCTTGTTTCCAGTTTTGGCAGTGTATATGTGCATGATGTCGAAAATCCAAATCGGGGTGAACCGCAGGTCTACATCAAGGACCTTGGAACCAACGGCTTGCTCTGGGATGCCCAGGGGCGTCTGCTGTGTTGTCAGCCAAGCAAACAGCGAGTCATACGAATTGACAAAGATGGTACTGAGACGACCCTCACTGACGAGTTTAACGATGCCCCTTATAACCAGCCGAATGACATTACGGTTGATAATGAAGGCAGAATTTACTTTTCCGATCCAAAGTATGGACCATATGTGAATCTTCCGCAGAAGGACTTGGATGGAAAGCCTGTGGAAGGGGTTTATATGATTGATACGGATGGTTTTGTGACGATTCAGATTGTTCACTCTGTTGATCGACCTAATGGCGTTTTGGTTTCTAAGGATCAGAAGTATTTGTGGGTTGCAGGCAACAACAATAACAATCAAGGCGGAGAACGAGCTTTGTTCCGCTTTGAGCGTATGTCGTGTTGTGGGAGTATTCTTGTCGATACCAAACAACTTATCTTCGACTGGGCCGACGGTCGTGGGCCCGACGGTATGGTGCAGGATGCCCGAGGTAATATCTATGTGGCCGGCGGATTGAATAAAGACAACGCTGAATTTGAAACCAATGAATTCAAAGGTGGAATCTATGTGTTTAACTCAAAGGGAAATTACATAGACTTTATTGCAGTTCCGAAGGATGAGGTGACCAACTGCACCTTTGGTGGTTCGGATCTGAAAACGCTATATGTCACGGCAGGTGGATCACTTTACAGCATCCGCACGAAAAACAAAGGTTGGCTTCCGGTTACTTCTCGAAAATAGGTCAACAGTCTTCTATAGTGTTTGAATGGCACACGTGCTGTTCCAGAGTGCTTGCCATCGAGTGAGCACAATCTCATGAAAGTAAAAGCAGAGTAAGCAGAAAGTTTTATTATGAACAAACATCTATTCGTTTTTGGTTTTCTATTTAGCAGCCTGCCGATGGTTGCTATGGGACAGGTTTCCACACAGAAGCCCGTTGTGGCTGAATCTGTTGTAAGGGGTGAGGACGGCAAGGTCGTTGTTACTCCCCCGAAAAAACAATCCGCTGAGATTGATATGACAAAAGGGCCTAAACCTCAGTGGATTTGGCGAGCAAAAGAATCCTTCAACAATGATCAAATAATTGTCACCAAGACCATAGAAACGAATAGCGTTCACGCCTCATTGTCAGCTTCTTGCGATAATACGATGGTGGTAACCATCAATGGCAAGAAGGTTTTAACGGATGAAAGTTGGGAGTCGGCTTCCCATGTTAGTATTCAAAAATATCTTAAGGCCGGCGAAAATAACTTTAGATTTGAGTGTGGTAATGAGGGTTCGGTGGCCGGTTTGGTTGTCAAACTTGGCTTTAAGGATAAAGATGGCCGGGTGACTTATGTCATTAGTGACAGCAGTTGGTCAGTTGCTAAAAAGGACACACCGGATCAGGTCGCTTCTGCTGTTGAGCTTGGTGAATTGGGCCGAGCACCGTGGGGTAACGTTCTAAGCAGTCGCGGTGGTACCAGCGTAGGCTTGGAAAGTGCCGTTCCTAATGGAGTGTTTCAACTTCCAGAGGGGTTTCAGGTTGAAGAACTCTATACCGTTCCGAAAGCCGAACAGGGTTCCTGGGTATCGATTGCGTTCGACAATAAAGGTCGGCTTATCGCGTCTGATCAGGGAGGCAAAGGGCTCTATCGAATAACACTTCCAAAAATCGGAACGGAGCAAGACACAAAAGTCGAGAAGTTGAATATCGGTTTGTCGAGTGCTCAGGGTATGCTTTATGCATTTGATTCTCTTTATGTCTCTGTGAATGGTGGTCCAGGCAGTGGCTTCTATCGTTTAGAGGATACGACAGGTGACGATCAGTTTGACAAGATGGAGAAGCTAGCTGAGTTTCGCGGTGGTGGTGAACACGGCCCCCATTCAGTTCGCTTGGGCCCGGATGGCAAGACAATTTATGTGATTGCTGGTAATCACACTGACCCACCAACAGGTTTTAGTAGTAGCACCATTCCGACGAATTGGTCGGAAGACTTGTTACTTCCACGACAGTGGGACGCGCGCGGCCACGCTGCAGGAAAACTGGCACCAGGTGGATGGATTGCTCGCACGAACGCTCAGGGGAAAGATTGGGAAATGTTCTCGATCGGTTACCGAAACCCTTATGATTTTGATTTCAATGCGGATGGTGAAATTTTTGCGTACGACGCAGATATGGAGTGGGATTTGGGCACCCCTTGGTACCGTCCCACACGTGTTGTCCACGCGACGAGCGGTAGTGAATTTGGATGGCGAAGTGGTACTGGGAAGTGGCCAGCCTATTATGGAGATAGCCTGCCTCAGGCTGTTGATATTGGGCCGGGCTCGCCGGTAGGAGCTTGCTTTGGGTACGGAACGAAGTTTCCGGCAAAATACCAGAAGGGTTTTTATTGTTTGGATTGGACTTTTGGAACGATGTATATCGTTCATACAGAAGCTGCCGGGGCGAGTTACAAAGCGAAACGAGAAGAGTTTCTATCCCGCTCGCCCTTGCCACTGACGGACGCAGCCGTAGGTCCGGATGGGGCTCTCTACTTTAGCGTGGGTGGTCGTGGGACTCAGTCGGCGATCTTCAGGGTCACCTATGTCGGCAAAGAATCGACAGCTCCCGTAGATGCTCGCGATACCAAGTTTGCTAAGCATCGAGAATTGCGCCGATCACTGGAGGCCTTTCACGGCAAGCAGGATGCCAATGCGGTGCAAACTGCCCTCGATCATTTGGGACACGCAGATCGTCATATTCGTTATGCGGCTCGTGTTGCTCTTGAGTTCCAACCTGCCGACCAGTGGGTCGGTGACGTGTTGGCATTGCAAGAGCCCGGGGCTTTGATTAATGGTGTTATGGCCGTAGCACGACAAGGTGACGAATCATTACAAAGCAAGGCAGTCCATTCGTTGCTGTCGGTGAATTATGACAAATTGCCTAAGCAGCAAAAATTGGATCTTTTGCGGGCTTATTCACTTGTCTTCATTCGTCTAGGATCCCCGGATGTTGAGACGGCCGATAGAGTGCTAAGCCAACTTGATAGTGAGTTTCCGTCACAGGATATTTCACTTGATCGGGAGTTGGTCAGCGTGCTCGTCTATTTAAATTCGCCGACAGTCGCCGGGAAGACGCTTAAGTTGATGGCGTCCCAGGAAGTAACCTCCGGCGAAGAGGTCACCGACTTATTGACCCGTAACCGAGGCTACGGTAATACGATTGCTGCTATGCTAACTAATCGCCCGGAGATCCAGAAGATTCATTATGCTTATGCCTTACGCAATTTGCGTTATGGGTGGACACTAGAACAGCGGAAAGAATATCTGCAGTGGTTTGTTGGTGCCAACGAGCGTTCCGGCGGGGCCAGCTACTCAGGATTTCTGAAAAACATCCAAAGTGAAGCACTGGCGAATATGTCAGACGATGAGCGTAAGTTGCTCGCCGGTGAGTTTGTATTTACTCCTCTAAAAGACGAGGACCTTCCTAAGCCCGCAGGTCCCGGTAAACTTTGGACGTTAGAGGAAGTAGTTGGTTTGGCAAATGCGGGTCTTACAGGCCGTGATTTTGAGAACGGTAAGAAGATGTTTGCAGCCGCCAAGTGTTTGTCCTGCCACCGGTTTGACGGCGCTGGCGGATCAACAGGCCCGGATCTTAGTAATGTCGCCGGGCGGTTTAGTAATAGAGACTTAGGTGAGGCTATTATTCATCCAAGTAAAGTCATTTCTGATCAATACCGGGCGATGAATATTGTTACCGTGAATGGTCAGGTACTGGCTGGGCGTGTGACAAGTGAGACGGAGAAAGAAATTACGCTTCTGACAGATCCTGTTGATGCGACTAAGCTGGTGACACTTGCGAAAGGGGATATTGATGAAATGTTGCCATCCAAACTGTCATTAATGCCGGAGAAGTTGCTTAATACGTTAAACAAGGATGAGGTCTTGGACTTACTAGCGTTTCTTAAGAGCCGTGGGAATCCGAACGCCATTGAATTTAAGTAAGAAAAATCCTAATTGCCAAAAGAGTAGAATTGATATGCGCAAAACTAGTTTGATGCTGTTGTTATTGCTTTTGACGGGTAGCCTAAATGCCGCGGAGCAGAAGCAGCCTAATATTTTGTTTATCTTCGCGGATGATCAGTGTTTCGAAACGCTTGCGTCATCTGGCCACCCGGTAATTAAAACTCCAAACCTTGATCGCCTGACGCGTCAGGGAACGACTTTTACCCATGCCTTTAATATGGGCAGTTGGAGTGGAGCGGTTTGCGTTGCCAGTCGCTGTATGCTCAACACGGGACGTTTTATTTGGCGCGCTAATGCGGTTTATCGTGAGACTGGTAAAGAGTTGGAAGCCGGACGCTTTTGGTCTTCTTACTTGCGTCAAGCTGGTTATCACACTTATATGACCGGTAAATGGCATGTCCGCGCCGATGCGACGAAAGCCTTTGATACAACGGCTCATATTCGTGGCGGTATGCCTAATCAGGTTCCAGAAGGGTACAACCGTCCGGTGAATCGGGACGACAAGACCTGGTTGCCATATGACCCGAAATGGGGTGGATTCTGGAAAGATGGTACACACTGGAGCGAAGTAGTTGCTGATGATGCGATAGGTTTTCTCAGTCATTCGAAGACAGAAGATGACCCGTTCTTTATGTATATTGCCTTCAATGCACCTCATGATCCGCGTCAGTCCCCTAAGGAATATGTAGACATGTACCCTCTTAAGGACGTCGATGTTCCCGGAAACTTTCTGGAAGAGTACCCGTTTAATGAAGCTGCAGCCACCGGTCGTAAACTGCGTGATGAAATGCTGGCTCCGTTTCCGCGCACTGAGTACTCGGTCAAAGTGAACAGGCAGGAGTATTATGCGATCATCACACATATGGACTATCAGATTGGTCGGATTCTGGATCATTTGAAAAAGACGAAACAAGACCGTAATACCTATATTATTTTCACGGCTGACCATGGTCTGGCCGTGGGGCATCATGGGTTGATGGGGAAACAGAATATGTATGACCACAGCGTGCGTGTTCCCTTTGTTGTAGTAGGTCCCGGTGTTGCTAAAGATGCCAGTAATGATGCGAATATTTATTTGCAGGATGTTATGCCTACAACTCTTGAATTGGCCGGAGTGGAGAAACCGGAACATGTCGAATTTAATAGTTTGCTACCGCTGCTTCGCGGGAAGCAGGAGGAGAGCAACTATCCTTCCGTTTATGGGGCTTTTCTTGAAAGTCAACGTAGTGTCAGAGCGTTCGGCTATAAAATGATTCTCTACCCAAGTATTGGGAAGGTAAGATTGTATGACCTTGGTAAAGACCCACAGGAACAAAACGATCTTGCCGGCGATGACTCGACAGCCGAGATTCAGAAAAAGCTTTTTCGGGAGTTACAGAAACTGCAAGTGGAAGTTGGAGATGAGTTGGATCTTACAGAAAAGTTCAGCCTTTAGGTGCAACTCGCTGTAAATACTCGGTGGTGTCTTCAAATATCATGTCCGGGTATTGCTTGAGGAATTCACGAAGTTGTTTGGTAGTCGATTCGACGTGAATAGCTTTAAGTTTTAGTTCTTTCTTGCCATTTCGTTCAGTGGTTTCTTCGGTGATGGTTCCCAGAAGCATTCCCCGTTGCATGGCTTCCTTGAGTTTAATCGGGCTTACCCAGCGTACTCCTAGCCGGTCCGTTTTTACATCATAAGAATATTTGCCAAGAGCGTATTTCTTAACGTTGTTTGGGAGATCGCTTTTACCTGTTGTTGGGGTTGCAAAAAAGTTTTCGTCCTCGGACATTGGAATGGAAATGAATTGGTCGTCACCTATACGAGTGGCTAGAAAATGTCGTATTTCATGCTCTATCTCATGTTCAGCGTTGATTCGCATGGAACCAATAATTGTCCAACCCTTGTTCTTAGGGTCATGCCCAATTAGAACTGGCTGATTGTCTTTTTTAATCGTCCCATTGGTCCCGATAGTGATGGGCACCCATTCTCCACAAAGCTTGTCATCCCAAAATGAGGATTCCGGAGTAGATACGGCGTGTTCGAATGTAGGTAAAACACAGCCGTTAGCAGCAAGGATTAAGAGCGCGGTGAGAAATGGAACGGAGCGTTTCATAGAGTTTAGTCTCGCAATAGGTGAGGAAACTTAGCTTGTAGTTTGGTTAGTTTGGGTCCAATCACGGCATTGCAATAAGGATTGCCAGGATTCTTGTTGAAGTAATCGTGGTGATAGGTCTCCGCTGAATAAAAGTGTTCGGCCGGAACGATTTCAGTGACAATAGGATTAGGCCACAAATCACTTTCGTCCAGTCTCGCTTTGACAACTTCCGCAAGTTGTTGTTGTTTCTCATTATGAAAATAAATTCCCGAGCGATATTGGGTTCCGGTGTCAGCACCCTGACGGTTTAGCGTCGTAGGGTCGTGCACGTGGAACAATACCTCCAATAAAACTTCGTAACTGATGATGTCAGGCTGGAATTCGATTTGGATTACTTCGGCATGACCCGTCATGCCCGTGCACACCTGTTGATAGGTAGGGTCAGCTGTCTCTCCATTACTATAGCCAGGCTCGATCGTTGCCACTCCGGCTAGCTTTTGGAAAACGGCTTCAACACACCAAAAACATCCTGCGCCAAATGTCGCTGTGGCCATAAAACTATCGCTCCATATAAAACACGTTAGAGACTCTATCATTACAATATGTGTTGAAGTATCGAGTTTCGCAACCTGACGTATTACGTTGTAATCAAATGGAGAATCGTATTGTGCGTATTTTGTTAGTCCTTATCCTTGGTCTAGTTAACAGTTCTTGTTTAGTTGGCGGGGAGGGGGTTTCTTTTGAGAGGCGTCTAGATGGTGTAGATATATACGTCGGCGATGTTCATGTAGCCGAATACGTTCACTCCGAGGCAGTCAAAGCTGCCTCCTCTCCGACCCATTCTGTTGTAGGAAGGCCGTTTATCAGTAATGTCCATACGTTAGATGGGATCCAGGTAACGCGGAACTATCCAGTGAAGAAGGGCGATCAATCCGACCATCCACATCACCAAGGTATCTTTCACACGTTCTCACAGGTTAACGGAATCGACTATTGGCATATGCGGGGCATCACTAAGCATGTACGTTTTGTGCGGGAGCCGCAGGTTGGCACCAGAACAGGCTTTGTTGTTGAGAATGCGTATTTGGCCCAGGATAAGAAAACGGTTCTTTTGAAAGAAGTGATTTCATATGAATTCGTAGTTGCAGAGAGAGGCCTGCTGATCGTAGTTGACGCGGTAATTGAGGCGAAACAGGAAGAGGTTGTTTTAGGCTCCAAGGAAGAGGGAGGCTTGGCAGTACGTATGTCGAGTGATCTGCGTGTGGAATCTGGAGCAACGATGACGGATGATAAAGGTCGCAGTGGAGGTGGGGAAATTTGGGGCAAGGCCGCCGTGTGGGTCGATAATTCAGGTATGAAAAACGGCCGTTGGGTAGGAATTACGGTGATGACACATCCGGACAACGGCCGTCTTTACCATTGGCATGCAAGAGATTACGGTCTGCTGACTACTAATCCACTTGGCCCGCTGAATATCGCGCCTGACAGAGTACTTGGGCAGGGAGAATCAATGCGTTTTAAGTACGGTGTGATGATTCACTCGTCA
>PAAT01000180.1 GCA_002698965.1 Rhodopirellula sp.
GTTTCTAATGTCAGAAAATGTTTGCGATATGGCACTTTTTGAGCATTACCAACGCGTTCAATTAAAAGCAGGAGTAATTTAAATTCTGTTGGAGTAAGGTCAATTTTCTTACCCTCAATAAAACAATGAAGAGTGTTTTTATCTAACCTAATTTTACCCGCCTTAACGATCGTACTACCGGTGGATGTTCTAATTCTTCTTAATAGAGCCTTGACTCTTAAAACTAACTCTTTAGGGCTAAAGGGTTTCGTAAGATAATCATCAGCTCCCATTTCCAGTCCTGCTATGACGTCATCAAGCTGTGCCTTGGCCGTAAGCATTATTACCGGTATATCTTTAGTTCGGCTATCTAGTCTAAGTTCTTTGAACACAGTAAACCCATCCATAACTGGTAGCATTAGATCAAGAATGATTAAATCTGGTGTATTTGATTGAGCTTTCTCTAATGCTTCTGCTCCATCAGATGCAGTAATAGTTTCAAAGGATTCTCTTTCAAGATTAAAACTTATTAACTGTCTTATATCAGTCTCGTCCTCAGCGATTAGGATTTTGTGCATCCTTTTAATATATTTCCGAGGTGAGGTCATTTTTAAAACAATCTATAGTGACAATAGCGATACATATGTAACAAATTTGACAAAATAGAAATACTTAAAATTTTCCTTTGAGTAGAAGGACAATTCTTAAATCAAGTTTAATTATTCAATGAATTTAGACATGTTTTTGGATTCTTTGCTGGGGAGTGAAGTGTCCAATAAAAGTTCGGTTCCGATTGAGGAACCGAACTTTTATAAGAAATTTATATACTGGGGTTTGTTAAAAATAGAATCTAAATCCTGAAAATAAGGTCAATCCATCATAGTCACCTCCGTCACTGCCTCCGTCCATATCTGCGTACTCAATACCAGTCATAAGTTTAAGCTTATGATCGTTTAAGTAGTAATTTAAACCCAGATAAAAGGACTGATAGCTATCACCATATCCGCCATCACTTAGTGGAACTTTCCTTTCATATCTCTTTTGAGCTCTGAGGCCGTCATTGTCTCCGTTAGCATATGTGTATCTTCCTACCAACTGAAGTTTATCGCTTAAATCGTAGGTTGGTAACAAGATAATACCATAAGCATCATCACTATAACCACTTGCGTGGATGAGGTCAGTGTTAAGGTCAATCTTACCGGCGCTAAGAGAATGGCTTAGAGAAAAAGAGTTCTCATAGGCTTTGGCAGCATTGTTGCCTTCATCATTGTTGTGTAGAATGTCGAATCGCCAAGCTGCTTTATCGAAACTGGATGATTCTGAATAGTCGTATCCTAGGCTTGCAATAACAAACTCACCAGCATCATCGAAATCACCGAATTCTTCATCAATATTTCCGTTGTATACTCCTAGAGAGTAACTCCAATTATCTATAGATCCGCTAGCACTAATGCCTGTGGTTTTCTTTGGAGCCAACTGATTGACAAGAAGAGAACGCTCAAATGTTAGTATTTTCCTAGATGATGTAGACCACTCGTAAGACCAGGCAGCCTTTTGCTTACCTATAGTGACATTAAAATTATCTGATCCTTGGTACCTGATATAGGCCTCCTCAAGGCTTTTGTAGAATGGAGAAAATTCATCATCGACATTAATTTCACCTTTTACCTTCCAATCACCTCCAAGAATTTTAGCCTCAGTACCTAGTCTGAAACGTCTTACCTCAGAGTCACTATAATTCCCATCATCAAAATCGACGTCTCCGTATTGCCACTGATAACGACCAACGAGTTTAAGATCATTAATGAAGTTGGAATCCTTATCACTGTATAGCTGAGGAATGTTCCATAAATCTAGGAATGAATCAGCAGGATCTGTGGTCTTAGATTCTCCTGCGAAAATGTTTGTTAATGAGCCTATGAAAATACAAAGGCCGATAAGGGTTTTTTTGGTAATGGGTTTCATGATTTGTTATTGCCTTTTTTTAAGTAGTATTAATAAATAAGTAAATATGTTACATAATAGTAACCTATGTAACAAAACAGAAATATAGATTACGAAAAAGAAAACTATGTGACATTAACGTTACATTGAAGATGATGTTTTCTTACTTACGCAAGGATAATGCTATAAATAATATCAAAATAATAATATCAAAATGTGACAGAGGCGTTACAAACATGACGTTTCCTTTTGATATGTTACATAAGCGTCACATAACTTACATAGAAGAAGTATACTTAAAGGAATATCGATAAAATTGTACATACAAACCTTGATTGATATAAAGAAAGTAACAATAAACGATAACAACTTAACTTAAAATGAAAAACTATATTACAAATTTATCACTAGCTGGTATTTTAGGCCTTGTTTTTACATCATGCGGAGGAAATGATGACGAGGCCGCCGACTCCATAAGTGTTAATGGATCTGATACTATGCTTCAGGTGGGATTGGCCTGGGCCGAAGCTTATAAAACCGTAAAACCTGACATTCCAGTTTCAGTGAATGGTGAGGGTTCAGGAACCGGAATTAAGGCTCTAATCAATGGCACGGTTCAAATCGCTCACTCAAGTAGAGCAATTAAAGATTCTGAGTCTGCATCAATAAAGGAGAAGTGGGGCAAGGATCCTGTCGCTCATGTTGTAGGTTTTGATGGGATCGCAGTTTTTGTTCATCCAGATAATCCAGTTAAGAAAATTTCTCTTCCGCAACTCAAAGCAGTTTGGGGAGAAGGCGGTGCTATCGAGAATTGGAAAGATCTTGGAGGAACTGACGCTAAGATCACGCGTGGAGGACGCAGTAATTCATCTGGAACTTATGCATTTTACAAGAAAACTGTTCTAGGTAAAGATGCCGATGGAAAAGGTATCGAGTTTAAGCAGGACACATCATCTATGCCTGGGTCAACAGCCGTGGTTGAACTTTGCATGACGACTGCTTCTGCTATGGGATACAGTGGAATGAGTTATAAGACTGACGAAGTTGCTTGGCTCGCTGTCAGTAAAGAAGATGGTGCAGAAGCCTATGAGCCATCTATAGAGAATGTTTCTGCGGGAAATTACCCAATAGCAAGACCTTTATATATTTACACGGTAGGAGAGCCAGAAGGCATTGTTAAAGAGTATATTGACTGGGTTAAAACAGGTGGTCAAGACGCTCTACAAAAAGAGGGATTTGTTCCGCTTGCCAAATGATCGAAGCTTTCCTAAGCTTCAAAAAAATCATTAATTAAATTGGCATCCAAGAAAAAGCTTTTGAGTGGGCTTGGCACGAAAATTGATCGTGCCGAGCCCTTCATACGTTCACTGATCTATGTTAGTGGATGGAGTTCTATCATCTTTGTAATTGCCATATTCTTCTTTATTTTTAAAGAAGCGGCACCAATTTTGACTAAGGTCGACTGGGGGTCCTTTTTCTTCGAAAATAGATGGATACCTAATCCAGCTGAGGGAAATGAACCAAGTTATGGTGCCGCTGGAATGCTTTACGGTACTTTGGCAATTACCGTTGTGAGTATGTTTATTGCAATGCCTCTAGGACTTAGTGCGGCAATTTATATATCTGAATTTGCTTCGCCGAAAGTTAAAGAGACTTTGAAGATATTGATTGAGTTTCTTGCAGCAGTCCCATCCATTATTTGGGGGTTTATTGGTCTCGTTATAATGGGTCCTTTAATGCAAAAAGTTTTNGGCATTGAAGTTGGAGTTAATTTATTGAACGCATCCATTGTCGTAGCCTTGATGGCGGTCCCGCTTATTGTTTCAATTAGTGAAGATGCTTTACGGGCGGTGCCTGACTCTTACAGAGAAGCCGCGCTGGCGCTTGGTGCGAGCAGGTGGGAGGTTGTTTATCGTGTGCTTTTTCCAGCGGCGAAAAGTGGGCTTTTAGCGGCCTGCATGTTGGGTGTTGGAAGAGCCGTTGGTGAAACGATGGCAGTGTGGATGGCTTCCGGAAGTACCGAGAATATTCCCGATAACATTTTTAATCCAGCATTGCTTNTAGAGAGAGTTAAAGCACTCACCGCCACAATAGCATCTGAAATGCCNGACACAGCACATGGAGATGATCATTATAGAATGCTTTTTGTTATCGGGATTGTTCTGCTTTTAATAAGCGTCGTTATAAATGTAGTATCTGACATCGTAATTAAAGGGGTGAAAAATAAGAACCAATAAATGTCTGAAGCTGTCCATAATCCATTTGCTGGAAGTGACTTTGAAACTAAAAAGTTACGTAAGGAGAATAGAGTTAAAGGTTTTATGCTTTTAGCCTCTCTCGTTCTAATAGTTCCAATCCTTGTCATCATAGGATACCTAATCTATAAGGCGTCACCTGTGCTTTCATGGGACTATATCTGGGGTGACCCTGGTCCACTAGGTAAGTCCGGGGGTATCTGGCTTCCTCTAATAGGCACCTTTTATCTCGTTGTCGTTTCATTAATTCTTGTTGCTCCAATAGGAATTTTGGCTGGTGTTTATCTCAATGAATACGCTCCGAACAATTGGTTTACTCGTGCAATCAATATGGCTGTTACCAGTTTGGCTGGTGTGCCATCAATTGTTCATGCTCTTTTTGGTGTCGGATGTTTTGTGTTAACTTTTAAGATGGGAGAGAGCCTAATTGCTGCTGCGTGTACGATTGCGGTCATGACTATTCCCGTCATTGTGACTGCCACCAGGGAGGCTCTTGCATCAGTGCCACAAAGCTTTCGTGATGCCTGCTGGAACATGGGTGCAACTAAATGGCAGACTATCCGAACAATAGTATTGCCGAACTCAGTAAGCGGAATCTTAACGGGCGTTATTCTCGAAATTTCCAGAGCTGCGGGTGAAACAGCTCCAATATTGTTTACTGGAGCAACGGCAGCTGTTGCTATTAATACCTCTGATCTTGGCACTAAGCTCATGCCTTATGACTTGGATGATAGATTTATGGCCCTGTCCTATCATTTGCACGTTGTAGCCGAGAAGATTTCAGGTATGCCAGAAGAAATGAAATATGGAACGGCAGCTGTGCTCATAGGCTTAATTCTTGTAGTAAACAGTTTTTCTATTTCGTTAAGACTGTATCTTAGAACTAGAAAGAAATGGTAATTTTTAGAAGTTGATGAGCACTCACATTGATTTTTTAGATGTAAGCGTTTTTTANGGAGANCATAAGGCTCTTGATGAAGTCTCATTGTCCGTTGAGAGAAATGAGATCTTCGGTATTGTCGGNCCCGCCAANTCAGGNAAAACAACTCTNCTTAAAGCTATCAATAGAACGATTGATCTTGTTACNGGCACAAAAGTGGTTGGGGAGGTTTCNATTGATGGACAGAATGTGAATTCAATCAAGAATGTTNACTCTCTTAGAAGGCGTGTTGGGATGGTGTTCCCTTTGCCTGTTGGTTTGCCTCTCTCGATATATGAGAATGTGGCCTATGGACCAAGAAGAGCAGGAATTCATGACCCTGGAAAACTTGATGAAATCGTTGAACGCTGTCTCAAGCAATCAGTTCTCTGGGACGAAGTTAAGGATAGATTAGATTCACTAGGGACAAAGTTATCCGGAGGTCAGCAGCAACGACTTACATTGGCTAGAGCTTTATCCCTTGAGCCTGAAATTTTATGCCTAGATGAATTTTCTATTGCGATTGATCCGGTAACAACAATGAAAATAGAAAATGTATTGGTCGAATTGAAGAAAGATATGACGATCATTTTAGTGACAAATTTAATTCAACAGGCTCAAAGAATTTCTGATCACGTGATGTTTTTAAACGATAGTCAGATTGTGGAAATGGGTGATACTCAACAAATGTTTAGTTCACCAAAGCAAGAATTAACCAAGAAGTATCTGTCAGGAGAGATGGGGTAAGAAGTATGATTGTTGATGAAGAAATAGACAAGGGTGCTGAACCAAGTGACAATAAATCTAATGGTGGTAATTCTGATGTCACAATTAGAACAAAAGATGTTGATCTATTTTACGGTGATTTTCAGGCGCTTTTTAAAGTTTCTGTCGATATTAAGCCAGGTATAATTACTTCACTTATTGGCCCGTCAGGTTGTGGAAAAACGACTCTTCTTAGGTCTTTTAATAGAATTAATGAAAGATACGGTAACGTTACCACTAATGGAGTTATAGAGATTCTTGGCAAAAATATTTACGATCCTGATGTGAGTTTACCTGAACTCCGTAAAAAAGTAGGAATGGTTTTCCAAAGGCCAAACCCTTTACCAATTTCCCTTTATGAAAATATAATATTCGGACTTAGGTCTCATTCGCCTAAGTCATCAATGAAGGATCTAAATCTCGATGATATTGTAGAAGCTTCATTGAAAGAAGTTCAATTGTGGGAGGCGACTAAAGATAAATTAAAAGAGAAAGCTACCTCGCTGACTCTTGAGCAGCAGCAAAAATTGTGCATAGCTAGGTTGCTTCCCTTAAAGCCAGATGTCATACTAATGGATGAGCCTTGTTCGGCTCTGGATGCGGATGGTATCGAGAGAATTGAGGAGCTTATATCAGAGCTGAAGAAGAGATTTACCATTATTATTGTCACTCACAATATGGGACAAGCTAAGCGTGCTAGCGACGAGTGCATTTATATGTACTTAGGTAAAATTATAGAGCATTCTACGACAGAGAGTTTGTTTTTGAATCCCAAAGAGGAACAAACAGCAATGTATATTGAGGGGAGATACGGCTAGCCGTTATTCACAGAAATTAGGAGTTTTCCGATTCGGGTAATTCTCCACCATGCCTGATATCAACTGCAGATTCTAAGAATATAGCATCCTCACATATATTTTTAGAATAGTCACCAATTCTCTCCAGTGACCTTGCAATATAGTGTAGGTCTAAATAGTCTTTAATTCTTGATGAATTCGATTCCATTTTCTTGGTGAGTTTTTTTGCAAGTTCCTTACAAATCAGATTCAAATCTTTATCATTTTTCTTTACTTCAAGTGCCAATTCAACATCGCGGTTCTTAAATGCGAGATAAGCATTTTCTAATTGGCTTAGAGCTAAATCATGTAAAGGTTGAGTCAATGAAGATTCTGGGCATTCAGGATTTTTATTCATTTTTCTTGCCCTTTTTGCGATTCCTACGGATTGATCCCCGATACGTTCTAAGTTTGGGGATACTTTCATTATTGATGTAACCAGTCTTAGATCAGATGCTACTGGCTGATAAAGCATGATGATTCGAATCCCTTTTTGGTCGATATCTTTTTCAAGTTCATTGATTTCATCATCACTAGCAATAACTGAAGAGCAAGCGGCGCTGTCTCTTTGAATGAGTCCATTGATTGAGGCCTTTAGGTTATTAATTGTCAGCTCCGTCATCTTTTGTAAATCGACTTCAAGATCTTCAATCGAAGATTGGAAATTATTAAGGATGTGTGAATCTACTTTCATTTATTAATATACTTAATGTTACAGAAACGTCAAAACTGTTACGAATGAGTCATCTATGTGTCGGATTCGTAATATACAAGAATTTGAATTAAATCGGACATCTAATACATATTATATGTGTTTATAAATAATCAATGTACTGATTTAAGTAATAATCGAGTAAGTGGCTAGAGCCTTGTTCATGAGGGTTTTATTGTTCAGATGTCTAATAAACCAATAGGTACAAGACTGTATTTCCCATTAATGATTGTTTGGCTTTTTATGTTGCCATATCATTTAATCGCTCAGAACAAGGACGAACAAAATTTGGCTGTCATAGTCTTTGATGCAGAAGATGGCACTGAACTCGAAGGAGTAGGTATTATTATTTCTGAAGTAAATCTGAATAGTGTTACCAACGATCTAGGGGAATGTCTCATTGAAGGTTTACAGGATAAATCCTACAAGGTCACTTTTGTTTGCCAAGGTTACAAAATTGAAACAGTTGAAATCAAAATAAATAAAAACAAACAGACTATCCATGAACAGCCGATGGAGAGGAAAGCTTTTGACGGAGATCTAAATGAACTTGAAGAAATTGAAGTTCTTGGTGATCCACCCGCTGATGGGGGAGGAAGAATGATCCCAATTGAAGATTTACCGGGATTAAAAAGTTCGATTGGAAGTGTTGAGTTTTCCAAGCAGGATATTGGAGACGCAGCTGGTGCCGTTTCTAGAGTTGCTGGAGCTAATATTGTTGATGGTCGGTATGCTGTTATTCGTGGTCTTGGAGACAGGTATTCTAGTACCACTGTAAATGGTGCGATTATACCAAGTTCCGACCCCTCAAAAAAAGCAGTTCAGCTCGATTTGTTTCCTACTGATCTTGTTCAGGATTTGGTTATATCTAAAACTTTTACTCCAAATCTTACTGGTGAGTTTGCGGGAGGTGTCGTTGACATTAGAACCCTGAAGTTTCCTAAAGAACCAATTATTAATTTTGGCACTGGATTAAAATGGAATAATGCTACGGGTAATGAAATTGGAGTGAATCCTGATAGGAGTATGGATTTTTTTGGTAGAACCAACGATGACTTACCGGATGTTGGAGGAATAGGTAGACCTTTTCCCACAGGAGTTAATAGAGCGAATAGGGATGGGTCTATTTCTTCAAGGCAGCAAGAAGCCATAGATGCATGGGGGAAAATTCATAGAAATGGATCATGGAAAAGTAAATTCCAAAAGGCGAAACCTAACAGAAGCGTTAAATTTCTTTATGGTGATAGTTATCAAACTGACTTTGGAGAACCTGGGGTCGTTTATGGTTTTACTCATGACATCGAATCCTCAATGCGTGAAGGAGTTAAGATTAATAGAGGAGCAGCTCTGGAGGGTGACTTTGCTGCTAATCAAGGTCAAGTCCGAGATGTTTACACAGAATCAATCGACTGGGGTATGCTCTTAAATGCTGGAGTTGAACTCTCAGAGGACCATTCTTTATGGGCTCTTTACATGACCAATGTTTCTGCCGAAGATAAATTCACTAGAGGCCGAAATATATATCTCTCAGAAGACTCGAATACACCTATTGATAATCGGGATAGGTTTACTGGCCAATTAGGATTACCTGGCACGCGTTTTGAAGAAGATGATGATGAGAATCCGTTTGGAGCATCTGGTACAGCTTTTAGGGCTTATGATGAATTTGCTCACTTAGAGAGAAATATCTCAACTTTTCAGATAGCAGGTGATCACCGTTTAAATGCAGGTAAAGGCATAGGATTAAATTGGCTGTTGAGTAATTCAAATGCATCAGAGGAACGACCTGATTTAAGACTGCTCAGAGGATTTCAGTTTATTTTCGATGAACCTCATCCTGAATATGGTGAAAGTGTTGAAACCATTGCTAACATACTTGGTCAAAATCCATCCAGTGGATTTAGGGAATTTCTTTCCACCAAAGAGAGCGGTCAAGAGGCGAAGATGAATTTAACTATTCCTATTATAGGTAATCTTAGTTCATCTACTAATTCTAATGCAGATATAGAAGATGAACCTAATTTCCTTGAATTGCAGGGGGGGGTTTCTCATTTTGATAGGAAACGTGAAGTTAGGGGAAGGTTTTTTCAATACGGTGTAAGTAGTAGGCTTAGTAATGCTGCTTTAAGAAATCCGCAGTTTGGAGTCGATTTGTTTGATGATTTTGATAATGTTATAGTTGATGGAATTAGAAGCGTAAGTAAAACTGAGGGGGTCATAATTAA
>PAAT01000181.1 GCA_002698965.1 Rhodopirellula sp.
AAGCTGAAGAAGAAGCTGAAGAAGAAGCTGAAGAAGAAGCTGAAGAAGAAGCTGAAGAAGAAGCTGAAGAAGAAGCTGAAGCGTCTGCTGGGCCTGCTGGGCCTGCTGGGCCTGCCGCTCCGACACCGCAACCTGCAGGGCCTCCGGCAACAACTAAAAGTGATGACATGCTTCCTGTTACGCCGGCTGAAGAGGAAGTCGCTCAGGAAGTCAGTGAGACAATTTTTGAAATTCATGTTGCTATTGATGGTAACGAAGTTAGTCTTGATGCGACTGAGCTTGAAGGAATGATTGATACCGCGGCGTCGGCTGCAGGCGTGGATATCGGAAATCGACGTGGTGAGTCTAATGGTCAAGTGTCTGTTTACGGCTTGGATGATGCACAGGCTGAGTTAATTAAGCAGGAATTGTTGTCGGATAATGGAAAGCCTTATTTTGAAGAAACACAAAAGTTTGGTGCCCAGATCGCCGGCGATATGAAAGAATTGGGGGCCTATGCGATTATCTTTAGCTTTGTTGGAATCATCACTTACATTTGGTTGCGATTCCAACACGTTAGCTTTGGTATTGCAGCGGTGGTTGCTCTTGTGCACGACGTGTTAGTAACCTTGGCGGCGATTGCCGTCAGTGCTTATCTGGCTGAACCATTAGGTGTTCTTGGGATTGAAGACTTTAAAATCAGTTTACCTGTGATTGCGGCCTTCTTAACAATCATTGGTTACTCGCTTAACGATACGATCGTGGTGTTTGACCGAGTCCGCGAAGTTCGGGGAAAGAACCGCGAGATTACTGCTGAGATGCTTGACCGTAGTGTGAATTCAACGCTGAGCCGTACCTTGTTAACTTCGGTTACCACATTGATCGTAGTTGGGCTTTTGTATGCTGTCGGGGGTTCTGGTATTCACAGTTTTGCATTTGCTTTGGTGATTGGTGTGATTGTTGGTACCTATAGTTCGATCTTTGTTGCCTCTCCAACATTGCTGCTCTTAAATCGTAAAAAGTAAGCTTGACTTGTCGATAAAATCAAAAAAGGGAGCTTCAAAGAGCCCCCTTTTTTGATGCCGACTTGTTAGCGCTTCGTGCTAATCATCCTTCGGAATCACTGGAGCTGGTGGTACAGGTTGTCTGATCGGAGTTTGTTTTCCGGAGAACTGCTGAGTATTGAACTCCATCGATCGATTGGAGATTTGTGAGAATAGTTCGGGGGATGGTGGTGCTGGTATTTTGATTTCCACACCAATAGGCAAGAGATTCGGTTTGGAGATTAACATACGATTTTGTTGGTAAATCCAGTCCGCTAAGTTGGCCTGTCCAAGAAAGTGCTCAGCAATCCCAGTCAGTGTATCTCCATTTTGAATAGTGTAGGTCGAAAGGATTTCAGGCTTCGTTTCCGACAAATTAAGTCTGGCGATATGTAGTGATGTGCTGTCATTAGCCTGGGATTCTGGATAAGAGTCACTTATCTCAGGGGCCCGCGCAGGTGTAAGTGAGATGGTAGGAGGAGCGAGCCGAGCCTTGGCTTTTCTCCGTTGCTGCTGCAATTCGGTCTGATAGAGTGCCGTAGCCGGAGACTCCAGTTTTCCATCAGGAATAGGGTGCGCCGATTCGACAGGATCAAAAGAGGGCTTTTGAACGATTGACGGGTCTATAGGCACGGACAGATTCTGATTTCTTTGATCACCGTCCGTGGCATGTCGCTGGAATGGAATAGCTCCTAGAATTCCAGCAACCAGAATGCCCGTACCCACAAACCAATGTTTGTGGATAAGCATTTCTGTACCTTTGTCATTTAATTAAATATTGGAATAGTCCTTACCCTTTTGAGGGCATCCAACACTTTCTCTTTCGACAGCCAAAGGCTTTAATACTTAACCCAACCGGCGTTTTTTTTTGCAACCGGTTTGGAAGTGTTCAGGCTGCATCGATCTTGATGATTATAGGGCGTTTGGATCACGACTTGACCACTTAAGTGTCTCATCCTTTTCGAGACGATTTATCAAAAAATTATAGAATAGTGCGTTTGGATGAGGCTCAGGGTTGGCGACTTGGAGAATTCCCGAGCCCTGCGCACCAGTGTTTAAGCCAAACAGAAACAGCTTCGTGCCGCTCCAATTAATTGTGCCATCAGTATTTTTCTGATCTTTGTGAAAACGAGTGAGTTGATTGTGGATGCGTTTGCTTTCTGAAAAGTACTGAGGGTTTTGCTGACCAGCAATAATCATAATATTTAGATTTTGTTTGATCGTTGGGTGTGATAATCCAAGTTGAGGTGTCAGGCCTTTATGGGATTGCAAGGGGGTGAATAGAATCAGCGCCTTTACATCCTGCCCATTGCGAATCAGGCCTTTGCCGGGCTTGTTCCAGTCCAAAGCCGCCCAGTTAAGGGCCAGAATCGCTGTAATATCGGATCCGACAACGGTTAGTTTTTCTAGATTTAGTTGCCCTTCATCATTCTTGGCTCTTAAGAATGACTTGCAGCTTTCAATGTCTTGTACCACGCTGGTAAATTCAGCTTTAGAGAATTTCTCTCGGTCAATTTCTATACGGCCGTTAATATCTCGAGGATTACGACGTTCGACGGATTTACCATGGCCTCGTAAATCTGGAATGATGACGGCATGTCCCATATGTTCCTGAATGGCAGTTGCCAACTTGGTGTAGACAGCGCTGTTGGCAGATACGTTAAGCATGCTATGAAGCATAATGATAGGAATGGATTCCTTCCCTTTAGTCCCGGGATAGAACTTCACATTAAGAAAAACACCGTCTTTGGTCTCCAGAACATGAGACTCAACGGGAGGGAGTTCTTTTTTCGGTTTTTCCTCGTCCTGTGCCAAAAGCAACGAATTCAGACTGCAGAATGCCAGCAGTGGGACCCAGATAAATTTGGTAGAGAATGGTGAGGTCATACGTAATAGAGAACGAGACATAACCTACAGGACTCCTCAGTGGTTGGTTAACAATAGCGGTTTAATTGATAATACGAGGGAAAGGTAACGCAAAGGCGGGGCTTTCTGCAAGAGGAAGCCGATTCTTATCCTTTCCCCCCCAATACTAGAGTCGAGCAGGTTATGCGTCAAATCAATCTTCCTGGCGGTTGTAGGGAAGTAATAAAATATTTGGATTGTTGAGTACAGTTTACCCTTTTCCGGCGTTCTAATTGATGTAGGCAGAGAGATGCATTCATTACTAGAATCGACTAAATGCCTTGCTTTTTAGTGCCATTAGGTAAAAAATAGGGTTAGTTCGCCCGCCTGTTGGTGTCGATATTTCTAAATGGGGATGAAGCGAAGGTAACAGGCCGACAGCTTGTGATAACAGCGGAGAGATAAAGTGGAAAAACGGTCAAAGCTAGTCCAATGGTGGCAGTCCCGGACAGGGGAGGAAGAAACTCCATTTGATACGGATTCTTCAGCATTCCTGCTCTCTGTGATGGTGCATGTCGCCATATTAGTTGCCTTGGGACTTTGGCCTCTTCTGGCTAATCAAGATGACGAGTCTTTAGTGATCACGACCACCAAGGTTGATATAGAGGAAATCACCGAAACAGCGCCTCCTGAACAAATTCATTTTAGTGAGCAGGAGATGGCAGATATTGGTGCTAACAGTGATTTGGGTACACAGATGGCTCTTTCGGAAGCTCCCGTGATTGCTGAGATTTCTGAAATACCCAATCCAGCGGATCCGTCTGATCAGGAAGTTGCAGAAATCCTGCTCAATAATGAGGTTGTTCAGGCAACGGGCCTTCATTTTAATGAAAATTTGGCTGTGCGTGGTGCCGTGGGGACTGGAACGACTGGTGCAAGTGGCGCTGTAGATCGTATCACTCATGAAATTCTGTTGTCACTTGAAGAGCGACGTACTTTAGTCGTTTGGCTGTTTGATCAGTCAGGTAGTCTGGCTCGTCAGCGGGAAAAGATTCACGACCGTTTTGATAAAATCTATGAAGAATTGGGGATTCTTGAAGCTGCTGAAGATGAAGCCTTTCAGGGTAAAGATCCATTGCTGACTCAGGTGATGGCTTTTGGGAAGTCGATCTCAAAGATGATGAAAGACCCGACTGCGAATCTGGCTGAGATTAAAGAGGCTGTTAAAGCGATCCCGCAGGATGATACCGGTGTTGAATTAACCTTTGAAGCGGTCGTTCGTGCAGTAAACGGTCATGCTGAGTACCGTCGCCCCGATGCAAATGGTGACCCTAAACGAAATGTGATGGTCATCGTGGTATCTGATGAAGCGGGGGAAGATCAGGCAAACGTTGATTTGGCCGTAAAAACTTGTCAGAAACTTGCGGTACCGATCTACGTCATCGGGGTTCCTGCTCCATTCGGTCGACAGGAAACGTTAGTGAAGTGGGTAGATCCGGACCCAATGTATGATCAGACTCCGCAGTGGGGACGCGTAAATCAGGGACCTGAATCGGTTATGGCTGAGCGGGTGAAGCTGCGGTTTATCGGCAGTCGTGACGAGGAGGTTCCTGTCGACTCTGGCTTTGGCCCCTGGGCTCTAACTCGGCTTTGCTACGAAACCGGCGGGATTTATTTTGCGGTACACCCGAACCGAAATGTGAATAAATCGGTGTCACGAAGAGAGGTGACAGCCTATTCGTCGCATCTTCAACAGTTTTTTGATCCGACGGTGATGCGAGATTATCGCCCGGACTATGTGAATTACCGTGAGTATGAGCGTCGACTTAAAGAGTCGAAAATGAGGACAGCTTTGGTTCAGGCGGCCCAGATGTCATGGAGTACTCCGATGCGGGATCCGCAGACTAGATTCGTAAAACGTGACGAAGCAGGTTTTAGCAATGAACTGTCGGAATCCCAAAAGCAAGCTGCTCAGCTTGAGCCGCAGCTCGAGAATCTTTCTCAGTTGCTATTGCTTGGTGCCGCGGATCGGGACAAAGAAAAGTCGTTACGGTGGAAAGCTGGGTATGATCTGGCATTGGGTCGGGTCCTTGCCACTAAAGTGCGTACAGAGACTTACAATGCGATGTTAGCTTTAGCCAAACGTGGGTTGAAGTTGGATGATCCGAAGTCAAATACGTTCACACTTGTTCCAGCAGACAGTGTTACAGTTGGGAGCCAGTATAAGAAGAATGCGGATAAAGCCAAGGAATTGCTTGAAGGCGTGATGCGTGACCACGAAGGTACTCCATGGGCCTATCTGGCTGAAAAGGAATTATCGGTTCCAATTGGTTGGGAATGGAAAGAATCATACACAGACCTTTCACCTCCTCCGCGGCCTGGAGCAGGTAATGGTGGTAATCCCCCACCAGCGCAGAATGATGCGGCAAATATGCTTAAGAAGCCACCTCCAAAGCGTCGTCCACCAAAACTCTAATCGTAGATTATCGCCTCGGCGGCTCTAATCGAAGGCTGTAATTCTTCGACAGCAATGAAGGGAGATTTCGTGCACGATCCCCTGAAGATACCAAGGTTTTTTCGTTGCGTGCTAGCTGTGGCTAGTCTAATTGTAGCGAGCGTGCTGGTAACAGCCGCGACTTTGGAACCTTCTCGTAAAGGTATGGGTACCCATGAGCAACTCGGGTTGAGCCCCTGCTATTTTCCGGAAAGACTGGGGGTTCCCTGTCCGGCCTGTGGTATGACAACATCCTGGGCTCATCTGATGAAGGGCAATGTCAGAGCTTCTGCTGAGGTTAATTTAGGAGGATTTATGCTCTGCGTTACCTGTCTGCTATGCGTGCCCTGGTTTATGTTGTCGGCGATAAAAGGTCGCTGGATTCTCATGAGAATGACGGACGGGAGGATATTGGTATTTTTGGTGAGCTGGCTTTTGGTTACTATGGCAGACTGGCTGCTACGCCGTTTACTAATTTGAATGCAGGACGCAGAAAACAATGTCACGGACTCGACGGAATCTCTTCATTTTATTAGCTTTGGCTTCTTTCGCTTCGCTTTCCGGTTGTGCCGGACTCATAGCCTATCCTTTGTATGTAATTAAGGGAGATAGCGTTCCTGCTAATTATGACAAGCTTAGCGGAAAACGCGTTGCTGTCATTTGTAAGTCAGCTTCAGCTGCTTCTGGTCCTAATTCTCCCGAGTCTCTGATTAGCCAGCAGTTTAGTCAAATTCTTCAGGAGCGGGTTTCCAAGGTAGAGATCGTACCGGTTGAAGAAGTTGCGGATTGGATTGATCGGAACAATTGGAACGAGATTGATTGCGTCGAAGTTGGAAGAGGTGTGAATGCTGATGCCATCGTCTTGTTGGCTGTTGAGTCGTTTAGTTTGAAAGACAGCCCAACTCTGTTCAAAGGTCGTTCCACCGTCACTACCAAGGTTTATGACATTGTGCAGGATGGCAAAGTGGATTATCAGGCTAATACATTTGACTTTGCCTATCCCGAAAACGGCGGTCGGCATACGACCGAGCTTAGTGATGCAGCTTTCCAACGCCAGTTTACGAAAGCTTTGAGCCGGCATCTGGCCAAGGACTTTTTCAAATATGACAAGTCAGAAGATTATGCACAGGATGCAACTTTGATTCAATAGTTTCCGATATCGAATTATTGCTAAGAGGCCGTGGGCGAAAGCGTATGGCCTCTTTGCGTTTTGCGAGCGGTTGCTGGATTTCTATTCCGGATTAAATCTCGTCGGAGCGGATGCAGACTCTTTCGATGCTTTTAGCTTTCCCCGTGTGGATATTAACGTCCACGATGGCCCCGCCGAGGCGCACATCCTGTGTGGCAACTTGGAATTGGGTCGGTCGAAAGGTTGTGGTGGCCTCCGTGACCGCCGAAATTTTACGGCCGAGAATACTTTCGTAAGGTCCGGTCATTCCCACATCACACTGAAATGCTGTTCCTCCGGGAAGGATACACTCATCGGCTGTTGGAACGTGGGTGTGAGTTCCCAACACAGCCGTTACTCGGCCATCAAGGTACCGACCCATTAGTTGTTTATCGCTGGTCGCTTCGGCATGAAAGTCCACTAGAATCACTCGAACAGTCGACGGGACCTGACTAAGGATCTTATCAGCAGCCTGAAAAGGACAATCCACGGGCTTCATGAAAACTCGGCCCATCAAGCTGACAATAGCGACCTGTTCTCCCGCTGCTTCACCAATGATGGCGAGTTTTTGACCTGGTGCGTCCTCCGGAAAGTTAGCCGGCTTCACAATATTCGAATTGCTGGATAACACAGAATAGATTTCTTTACGTCGATAAATGTGATCACCGAGTGTAATGCCATCCACGCCGGCGGCTATCAACTTGTCATAGATTTTGGGGGTTAGTCCGGAACCGTCAGCTGAGTTTTCAGCATTGGCAATCACCACGTTCACGTTGTGTCGCGAGCGAATAGTATTAAGGTTATCGCAAATCATGGTGTAGCCAGGTTTGCCAACGATGTCACCGATAAATAGGATCCGCACGAGTTTAATCTCCGCCGGTACTTAATTCTGAACAGGGAAAATGGGCCTTAGCGAGCGAACTCTGTAAAGCGACTTTCACGAATGACAGTCACTTTGATTTCCCCGGGATATGTCAACTGTTCTTCAAACTGCTGGGCAATTCCGCGAGCAACCTTTGCAGCGGATTCGTCATCCGCTTTTTCTGAACTGATAATTACTCGCAGTTCGCGGCCAGCCTGAATCGCGTAGGCCTGTTGTACTCCATTGTATTCACGAGCAATCGACTCAAGTTCTTCCATTCGCTTGATATATCGGTCAAGGGATTCGCGTCGAGCGCCTGGACGAGAGGCTGAGCAGGCGTCCCCAGTTGCTGTGAGGACAGTGTACGGATATTCCGATACGATTTCATCATGATGCCCGAAGGCAGCATGTACCACTTCCGGTGACTCACCGTGACGTTTCAGCAGGTCCGCACCGATTTGCGGATGGCCTCCTTCCAGTTCATGATCGGCTGCCTTTCCAATATCATGAAGTAAGCCTGCCCGGCGGGCTAGGTCCGCATCGAGTCCCACCATTTCAGCTAGCATGCCCGCAAGGAAAGCTACTTCGATACTGTGTCTCAGCACATTTTGGCTGTAGCTAGTTCGGAAGTGAAGGCGTCCCAGCATGTAAGTCACGCGTTCGTGGAGACCGTTTACATTAACTTCCACTGCCGCTTCCTTGCCTTTTTTGATGATGAATTTTTCAATTTTTTGTTCGGTCTCTTTTACCACTTCTTCAATGCGAGATGGATGAATGCGTCCATCGGTGATAAGATCGCTCAAAGAGCGTCGGGCAATTTCTCGCCGTACTGGGTCAAAGCTAGAGACGATCACGACACCCGGCGTATCATCAATAATCACATCTACACCGGTTGCTTTCTCAAAGGCGCGAATGTTTCGGCCTTCACGCCCAATAATGCGGCCCTTCATTTCATCGCTGGGGATATCCACCGTGCTTGTAGTGCTGTCAGCGGTGTGAGACGCTGCATATCGTTGCATCGTCATGATGAGCATTTCACGGGACTTCTCTTCGCAAACTTCCTGAATACTCTTTTCATGTTTTAGAATGACGGCCCCCATTTCCTGTTCAAGTTCATCTTCCAGTAGCGCAAGTAAACGGGTGGTGGCTTCTTCTTTATTGAGATTGGTGAGTTCCATCAGTGATGAGCGATGTTTCTCGAGTTGTTTATCAAGCTCTTTTTGGCGTTGTTCAGCGCCCTGTAATTTGTCGGTTAAGCGTTGTTGATTTGCCTGAACCATTTTCTCCTGTTTGCGCAGTGCATCCTCACGTTCGCTGAGTTGATTCGTTTGATTTTTAAGTTGATCTTCCTCTTCGCGTAGACGATCTCGGGATTGGCTGAGCTCTTTTTCAGCTTCGGATTTGTACTGGATTGCCGCTTCCTTCGCTTCGATCTTCGCTTCCGAGATGATCTGTTTAGCTTCCAGTTCGTGTTCTTTTAGTTTTGCCTCGCGGTTCTTCTTCTGGAGAGCATTTGCAATGATGAGTGCAACAATAACACCGATGATGACGCCAGACAGAGCAAATACGCCCTCCGTCGCACCAAGACCTATCAGGAGGCCCGGTAAATTTGAGAATATGTACATAGGATTTTCCCGTTTGCTATATCGAGCAACCGGTGCAAGCGTCTTATCGCTCGCAGCAATCTGAATGACCATCTGCTACTAAAATAAAAGCGCAGTTTGAGATATATGTAAAGGTGATTACATCAATTGTCGGTGGTCAGTACGCTGCAAGTCCGTATGGAGTGTTCGTAACACGTATTGCAGTTTTGGAATGTCATAAAAATGGACAAAACTTTTGAGTACTGAGAAATCCTGACAACTCCACGAAAGTGAAAAAACAGGCATAACAGGCGTAAGTGGCATCTCATAGCCAGCCTTCGTCGACGAAAGGTTCATCGATTGCGGTGAAGACGTGGCTAGCGAGCCGGAATCCCTGCAAAAAAAGCTGGCTACGGAAGAAAATAGGACCGCAGTCAGGCTTAGATCGAAAGCGGAAACCGCTTTGCGAAAGACAATCGAAATGTAATTCAAAAACCGAATCATAAAAATCTCAAACAAACAGCTTTGCAATAGGTGGTTTCTTCAGAATACGGCGCTCTACAAAGTTGTATAAAGTTTGGTTTATTGGATTTACCATTAATACGTCGCTTCTTTGTGAACCAAGTTCGTCATAAAATGCGACAAGACCAATGTACCAGACTGAGAGGGCCATCTGCAACTTCTGGAACCTCTCGGTTCAAGCGACATGCGACTCTGGATGACTAAAGAATGTCACAATTTAACGAACAGGTAGACTTTCACGACTTTGAAGTAAAGCTTCAGCAGGGTTTTGCTGCTTCAAAGTGGCAGGATGTAAGAGTGATTCTGGCTGTTTCCGGTGGAGCAGACAGTGTAGCAATGCTGCGAAGTGTAGCTGCCCTCAGGCCGGATGACAGCATTGGCGACCTACATGTTGTCCATGTTAATCATGGCTGGCGAGGAGAACATTCAGATGGTGACCAAGAGTTTGTGGTTGATTTGTGCGCACGCTGGAATATCGAATGTCACTGTATTGGTATGCCGGCTGGACAGAGGACAGAAGAAGAAGCTAGGAATCAGCGTTATCAGACCTTTCATGAAAAGGCTTGTGAGCTAGGGGCTCGTTATGTGTTTATGGCTCATACCCAAGATGATCAGATCGAAACCTTGATTGATCGGATCTTTCGCGGCACAGGTTTGTCCGGCCTCCTGGGTATTCCCCGCACACGAAGGTTGGACCATGGTATCACTCTTCTAAGGCCGATGTTGTTACATAGGCGTGCAGAGGTGATCGACTATCTCCAAGATTTGGGGCAAGACTATAGAGAGGATAGCTCGAATCAAACTTTGGACTACAAGCGAAACAGAATTCGCAATGAACTGTTACCGTTATTGAAGTTGCAATATCACAGTGAGGCCGATCAGGCTGTACTGCGGTTAAAAGAGATGGCATCGGAATTGTTTGAATATTTATCGACGGATGCGAAGAAGCTTGTTGATCAGGCATTAGTGAGTTGTGACGAGCAACAGCTAACGTTGGATTGCCGCTGCTTTGCCGGAGTCGCTTCTGTGGTCGTTCGAGAGGCATTGTTGCAGGTATGGCAGCAGGCAAAGTGGCCGCGTCAGGGGATGACACGTTCCCATTGGCTGCAGCTTGAGGCGATTGTTTTATCAACGAGTGAAGCGGTCATGTTTCCGGGTAGTATTCGCGCAGAAAAAAACGGCGAGCAGCTTTTGCTAACTCGCCGTTAATTTCAAATTAAAGAAGATCGGAAAAGAGCTTACTCTTCTCCTGCCTCCTCTGCTTCAGGATTGCTTTCATCGGACGGAGCCTCTTCTTCGGCAACTTCCGTCGCCTCCTCTGCTTCTTCCGCTGAAGCATCGGCGCCCGGATAAGAGGCCGTCTCTTCCGCTGAGCTATCACTACTGTCATCACCAAGGGTGATGACTTTGTAACCCCCTTGTGAGCGGTAGTAAAGAAGCAGTGCCAGGAACCCGACACCCATCAAACCTGGTACGATTGCAGTCAAACGCAGTGCTTGGCGTGAACCATGGTTGTATGATGTCAGGATGGTTGAGTGATCTTCGTGGCTTTCGTCTTCTAGAACTTCTTGCTGTTTAGCAGGATCGATTTCCGTGTAGGTGTAACCTAAGAAAGATTTCTCCTCTGCATTGATGTAGTCTGTTGCAACAGCAGGAGCTGATGACTGTAGGTGGATAGACATCTCGTTACTCTGTTGTGCACCGATCATTGTCGTAGCACCAAGGCCAACGGTGAGCATACCTGCTGCTCCAAGAGTACTCATGGCAACCGCACCACTTTCCGGATACCGTTCACCAGCTACAGCCAGCATCGTTGGCCATAGGAAGGCTTTACCCAGACTGTAAAGAGTTGCCGCAGCAAAGATTACGAAGATACTTGTTGTGTCTAGACTAAGCCAGAAAAGACCTGCAACAGCGATTATTGAGCTGGCCAGTAGTAAACCTATTGGATTTAGTTTGTGTACCAGCGGACCCGCACAGAATCTGAGTACAAACATCAGAATCGACGTATAAATCAATACGGTAACGGAGTTTTTAACGAGTCCCTCCATTAATCGTGTTTGCCAACTATCAACGCCCAATTCCATGTAGCCAATCAAACCGTGAAGTACGACCAAAATCAGAAAGGGAATAGAAGCAAAGCAGCTAAATAGCACTGCTTTTGATTGATTGCTCTTGCTGGAAACAGTCTCCGGGAACTCTTCTTTGAGAGTCATTAAGAGGATAAAGATGAGTACTAAAGAGTACGAGGATAAGGCGATGTGCCATTCAATTTCACCGAGCCATGCAGTTTCATTTTGGAAACAAGCAGCCAGTAAACCACCAACAACCATACCACCAGGCCATCCGGCATGCAGGACATTGAGGTAGTGGGTTTGATTCTCAGGATACAACTGTCCAACCAAGGGGTTGATAACCCCTTCGTAGAGGCCGTTACAAATCGAGAATATGAAAACACTTGCCGTTAGCAAGCTAATGACTTTGTTTGTAGCCTCTTCAGGCGGCAACTCCGCAGCCCATCCCTCATACATACTGGGAGCAATAAATAGCATGATTGCACTGACGATGTGCAAGCCTACTGAGATCAAAAGAACAGGTTTATATCCCATCATTTCAACGATGAAACCACCGATGAGAATGACAATGCCAAATCCAAGGAAGCCAGCACCCATGATGCCGCCAAATTGTGCTTGCGAAATACCCATTTCAGCCCACGCAGGGCCTGCTGCACCGCGAGTTGCAAAACCAACGCCAGCCGCCACTAACGTTAGAAAGCTCGCAATTAATAATTTTGTACGATTTTCCATTTTTTAATACTTCCGAAAGGTGAATTGAAATGCCTAGATTTCATGAATATATAAATCTATAAAATTTTTAATTGCTAGCATATAGCAATCACGAAAAACCGCGACTTTCGCAAGTTCACTAAAACAACATTCCTTGTTAGGAATGTTGTTTTATAAGATCACGGTTGACCGGAAATGGTTATTTGACATAGATTGATCGAACTGCGGGAGAGAAAACACAACTTGTTGTGCCATTGCTTTTAAGGCGGGCATCGAATCAGCAACATAGTGAGTTTGTCTCTCATGACAAATCAAAGGCTGGCGTATGAGTTCCCATGGACGGGATTTGCTTGTTCGTCATGCAATGGAAACACCAATGAGGCAGTTAGGAAGGCCAGTGGTTGTTGCTTGGATCGTGATATTTGCGATTGCGCTGACTTTGCGCTGTGGTGCGAGTGTTTACTGGCAAAACCGTCAGGCAGATCACAATACTTTTGCCTTTGGCGATTCGTTCTCTTACTGGGTTTTGGGACACCAAATCTATGAGGGGGATGAATACAAATTTGGCGGTGACGACGCCAGAATTTCACGAGCCCCGGGATTTCCGATTCTAATAGCGGGTTGGCACTGGCTGTTTGGTGGAAAGCCTTCGGTGATCTCGGTCCGAATTATGAATTCAATTCTGGGAGCATTGACGGTTGTTGCAGTAGGCTGGCTAGCCACCCTGCTCTTCAGTCAACGTATTGGTCTTTATACCGGTGTGCTCACTTCGATTTATCCGGGTGCCATTGCGATGAGTGTTCTCATTCTCAGTGAGGGGCCTTTTTGTCTCTTCATGACGTTAGAGTTAGTGGCGGTATATTACTGTTTTTGGCGAGCCAATGCTTCCAGTACTTCGAAGCGTTGTGCGGCGATTCTTTTGGGTATTAATGCAGCAATGGCTGTATTAATACGCCCTAGTTGGTTGTTTTATACCCCCGCTCTTTTCACAGCCGTCTGTTTGCTGAGCAAGCATCGTCTCCGGAATCTTTCCCTCGTGATTCTTGGAGCTTTGGCCTTTGCTCTGGTAATGCTGCCATGGTGGGTTCGTAATTATCAGGTGACAGGACGTTTTGTGCCAACGACATTACAGGTGGGAGCTAGTCTTTATGACGGACTGCGCCCGGGTGCTGATGGAGCCAGCAACATGTCTTTCATGCAGGAGTTTTATCGCCAACAAACTCTGGAAGATGCTTTGGCTCAGTCGAAGCCAATCGATACATACGAATACCGCCTGAATACCCGGCTCCGCGAGGCATCACTTCGATGGTCTCGTGAGAATCCATCCGAAGTTCTGCGTTTAGCGGGAAGTAAGTTTATCCGCATGTGGAACGTTTTTCCTAATTCAGACGCTGTCGGGTCGGGTGTGACTCGCCTGGCAACTTCACTGGGTTATCTCGGCATTATGCTGCTTACATTTTTGGCTGTGATTTCAATGATTCGAAAGAAATCACGGCCAATCGAAGGAACGAAGCAGGCATCATGGCGCATTGTTGCTCTTTGTAGCTCTCCCGCAGTCTACTTCACAGCATTGCACATGGTGTTTGTCAGTTCCATTCGCTACCGCCAGCCAGCCGTACTGATTTTGTCGGTACTGGCTGGTGCTGGTGTGGCGATCTGCCTGCCCTGCGTTCCTTTCAATCGGGGTGCTTTACGAGCGGACGGAGGTTCTGATGGCTAACTCCTCATCCGTTAAAAAAACGTTTGCTCATGATGGTAAGTCAAAGCGAATTCCCGTGGATTTGACCCCTAAAGGTGGCGGCTTTGCACATCGATGGATTCGTAAATTTGCAATTCTAGTCTCGTTGTTGGCTGCTATGGTTGTAATAGGCCAACCGTGGCTAGGCTCCCGTGTTGATGAAGAAATCCATTCTCAGTTGCTCGCTGCAATGAAGAAGGCAATGCCTTCGGCTATCGTTAATGTCGACTCGGTGGTTCGTCGCGGAAATAACGGAATTGTTGTCAAGGGCCTGGAAGTACTGCTTCCCATAGACGCAAGTGAATTAGGTTCCGACGTTAGGTCTTTTAACCGGTTACCCATCATTGAAATTGAGCATTTGGAACTGCTTGGAAAGACTGACTATGGCACCTTGTTGACGGAAGCCCCTGTCTTTAGCGAAGTCAAGGTCGTTGGCGGGAAGGTTCGGATTGTCCGTTCACCAGAAGGGGAATTGAATCTTGAAACGTTGTTTGGGGGCCTGGCTAATTCCGGTGTAATGAATGGGGATATCCCGACAGTGAGATTGTCTGAGGTGGAAGTGTTGTTGGCGGATGCAAGGCAACTCGGGCCTCAGGAGTTGTCACTGGTGTTGGCAGATGGAGTCTTGGTGGAGAAGTCACGTGAGCAAGTTCCGCATGGCAGCAGTACTTCCACTGAAAACTCGGGTCTGTTGGAAGTGCGTCTTCAGTTTGAAACCGAACTGGCCTCGAACTTGCAGATTCAAGGTGCCATCTCGATGGATGACCACCCTTCTTTGTTAACGGCCAGAGTTGACGGTTTGCTGCTGGACGAAAAACTACTTAGGTATTTACCTGTGGATGTCCTGGATAGTTTTCCGGCTGGTATGGGAGTGCGTGGGGAAGCTCAACTTGCCTTGCAGCTTCGTACTGAGGTAAAGCGGGACGAGTCTGGAGCATCGGAGTGGACATACGACTGGGCTGCGGCTGGAGTTTTGAGTAATGGATTCTATTCGGATCGTCGTCTGCCTTCTCCGATCACGGACATTTCAGGTACGGTGACCTGGCAAGGCAATAAGATTCGTTGTGAACGACTTAACGGTCGTCTGGCTAATTCTCCTTTGACCGGCAGTATTGAGATTTTGGACTTGAGTTCAACACCGGCAATCAAAGCCTCTCTCCATGCCGATAACCTGCGGGTTGATGAGACCTTTGCACAGGGGTTGACTGGAAATGGAAAGCTTGAGTCAGTATCCCGTGTCTTAGATTTGTACTCGCCCAGAGGCACGATGGGTTTGTGGATAACATACGATTCAACCGGACTTCAGCCAAAGACGGATATTGTTCTGGATGTTCAGGATATGGACGTCACTTATGCGAAATTCCCATATCCATTCCACAAAGTCTCGGGGCGGATTCAGGTTTCAAATAAAGATGTTGAAATTCAGCAGGTCGAAGCTTACACCCATGGCCAACGCTTTGAGGTTCAGGGGAGCCTTAAAGATCCTTTTGAGTTTCCGACAGGTTGGCTTCAGATCACTGCCGATGGTCCGGTTCCACTGGATACGGAGTTAGTTCAGGCATTGAATGAGAAAACGCGTAAAACAATTGATGTTCTTCGTCCCACCGGACTTGTATGGCTCAAACGTCTGCGACACGAATATTCCGGAGATAAATACAATCCTAAACGTGAGATCGACATCGAGGTCAGGTCCGGCACGGTTAGTTATGAACAGTTCCCCTACCCTATTCATCGAGTAGAAGGTGAGATTTATTTACGTTCGGGGATTTGGACATTTGAAGAATTTAGTGGTTATAAGGGCAACTCCTATATCCAACTCGATGGTTCGCTGACACCACTTGCAGATGGTGATACAAAACTGAATTTGGAGTTGACCGGCACCGATGTGGATCTGGATGAAGAACTGCGCACAGCGTTCTCAGTGAAGAATGGAAATGTCACAGATCTTTGGGATCAATTGCAACCACAGGGAGCGCTTGATCACCTCACCATGAAAATTGAGAAATATAAATCTCGAGAGAAGCCGAGTTTGTATATTCGGGGTAAGAAGTGGGTTCCGGAAGAGAGTTTTGCAACGTCACGAGTCCAAATTAATCCTGTCTGGTTCCCATATAGTGTCGATGAATTGACGGGTGAGTTTATCATTCAGGATGGTCATGTTCAATTACTGGATGTACGCGGACGACATGATGAAACCGAGTTCGTTTTTGATGCCGTTAGCCACTTCAATCCCGATAGTGGTTGGGATCTGGCGATTGAACATTTGAGTATCGATCGTTTGGCGTTTGATAAAGATCTGTTAAACGCCTTACCAGATTCTCTTGCTAAAGGTCTCAAGTCTTTGGACTTAGTTGGCCAACTGCAACTGTCAGGTAATCTAAAGTTTGCAAGGCCTACGGATGGACCGTTGATGGCTAACTGGGATTTGCGAATTGGTGCCGCCGGAGTGGCGCTTACGTGCGGCCCCCGCTTTAACGGCGTTTATGGCGCCATTTTGTTGAATGGCATCAGCGATAATCGGGGATTTCGATCAAAAGCTTGGTTGGATATTGATTCGATGATGTGGGGGAATGAACAGTTTACCAAATTGTCCGGACCAGTTTGGGTGGACTCTAAACAACTGTTGGTTGGACGTTGGGCAAGTGTGGCACAGTCGAAGTTCGAAGCTGGCAACCAGCCGCAGAATTCCGAGGTGGTGCGTCAGCCACAACGGGATGCTCAAAGCATGCTGGCCCGAACAGCTGGCGGATTGTTAGGGGTCGATCTGCAGTTGCAGTTTGTGAATCAATTGCGAATTGAGTCGGGGGTGGAGGGCGCTGTCAGTCGTTCGGCTGACCGATTCCTTTTACAAGCTTCCCTGTCAGGCGCAGACCTTCGGTATCTGGCACGGCAGCAAGAGATTCGGGAGCGAACCGATGGACGAATTACCGGAGCCGTTCGATTGCGGGGAGAAGTCGGAGATCGATCAACCTGGTCTGGTGAAGGTCGCGTCCGGCTGGCAGACGCTGATATTTATGAATTGCCTCTGATGGTTGCCTTGTTAAGCAATCTGGGAGGGAATAAAGAACGTGGCGTATTTTCNTCGAGTGAGGTCGACTTCAGAGTTCAGTCCGAGCGGTTTATAATGGACCGAGTTGCTTTGGAAGGAGACGCTGTTAGTCTCTACGGCGATGGTTGGATGTCCTTTGATAAAGAAATTAACATGGACTTCTATTCGTTAGTGGGGCGTC
This sequence comes from Rhodopirellula sp., assembly GCA_002698965.1. GTDB lineage: Bacteria > Planctomycetota > Planctomycetia > Pirellulales > Pirellulaceae > UBA721. The sequence goes on from PAAT01000181.1 coordinate 17,251, forward strand.
AGCGTATTGCCATCCCGTTTATTAATCAAGTAGTCGCAGAAGCAAGTAAGGGCTTGTTGAGAATTGATGTCGCCGGCTCTTTGGAGAAGCCGCAGGTTAATGGCACAGCATTTCCAGAACTTGACGGCACCATGGAACGTATTTTAGAAGACTTGAACACGCGGATTGCTCGCCCGTTCCCCAACGGTCAACAGCCGATCATCCAGCTTAGATAGAACCTAACCGGAATTGAAAAAGATGAAATTTACAAAAATGCATGGTGCGGGAAACGACTATGTTTATGTGAATGCATTTGAAGAATCCTTGCCGGAAGATTTGCCGGCCCTGTCTGTTGCCATGTCCCATCGGCATTTCGGGATTGGTGCGGATGGATTGATTGTGATTCATCCCTCCGATATTGCGGATGCACGTATGCAAATGTTCAACGCGGACGGGAGCGAATCGGAAATGTGTGGCAACGGTATTCGTTGCGTTGCTAAATATGTATACGACCATGGGATTTGTGGCAAGGAATCACTAACCATTGAAACCGGAGCGGGTGTACTAGCACTCGAAGTGGAGGTTGTCGGGGATCAGGTCGAACGTGTGCGAGTGGATATGGGGGAACCCATCCTAGATGCGGGGGAAATTCCGACGACCTTTGAAAGCACACCTGTTGCAAACCAAGTTCTCGAGGTGGATGGGCAGACGTTTGAAGTCACTTGTGTGTCGATGGGTAATCCACACTGTGTCATTTATGTAGACGAAGCCACTGACGAATTAGTTCTCGGCGTTGGGCCTAAAATCGAAAATCATCCGGTCTTTCCGGCTCGCGTTAACGTCGAGTTCATTGAAGTGAAATCGACGAAGGAAGTGAGTCAGCGAACCTGGGAACGCGGGTCGGGGGAAACTTGGGCATGTGGTACCGGTGCTAGCGCGGTGTGTGTTGCTGGCGTTTTGACCGGTCGGACGGACCGCCATATTTTGAATCACTTGCTTGGTGGAGATTTGGAATTGTTTTGGGATGAAGTATCGAACCATGTCTTCATGACGGGTCCTGCGTCGGAAGTTTATAGCGGCGATTGGCCGTTGTAAGATAACTTTCAACAAGCAACTGTGAAGCAAGGATGTAACGCGAGATGAAAATAGATACTCCCTGGGTAATGCGACTTGGCGGGTTTGGCCTTACCAGGCTCATGCGCAGTTGGATGGGGACACTGAAGTATCAGGTTCATCGAGAGGAGCCAGCCATTGACCCCGTTATTGATGGGTTTGAAGGCCCGAATATCTATTTGTTCTGGCACGAGTATATTCCGATTCCGTTCTATTTGCGAGGGCGATGTAATATCACGATGTTGCTTAGTCGCCATCGTGATGCTGAATGGCTTTCACATGCTGCGCGCTATATGGGTTTTGGTACCGTGCGAGGTAGTTCTTCCCGTGGTGGTGTGGCCAGCCTGAAAAAATTGATGCAAGTTGGCAAGGAGATGAATCTGACGATGACGCCAGACGGACCGCGGGGGCCTCGGCGCGTTCTTGCTCCGGGGTGTATCTATCTTGCTTCTCGGTTAAAGATACCTTTGGTTTGTCTTGGATTTGGATATAATTCTTGTTGGCGAATGGAAAAAGCGTGGGATCGATTTGCCATTCCAAAACCTTTCACGCAGGCTCGTATGATGATTGGGCGGCGGATTCACATTCCGGAAGGGTTGGATCGTGATGGGATAGAACATTACCGAGAATTTGTTCAGGATGTGCTGGAGCAAAAAACGATTTGTGCTGAGCATTGGGCTAAAACTGGAGCTTTTCTTGAAGGCCAGCAAGTTCTACTGCCGGAGCCTGGTAGCTTTCGGCGAGCAGCCTAAATGATACGGCGTTGTCTCCGTTTTAGTATATTGAAGTTACTCGCTGTTGAGTCCGGCGGGACACTTTGGACAAACTGGTTTGAAAGGCTCGTGTTTGACAATGAATGATTCATTCCTGTTTCGGGATTCGGATGAACAGGAGATCCAGATTTCAGAGCCCCCTCAACTTCTCTCTGTCAGTCAATTGAATACCGCTGCCAAAGATCTATTAGGAGCCGCATTTGGTGATGTTTGGGTTGTGGGGGAGGTTTCAGATCTCTCCAGACCCAGTTCAGGTCACTTCTATTTTAGTCTGAAGGATGAAGAAGCAACCATTCGTGCCGTCCTTTGGCGCAGTTCAGCTTCCCGCCTTCCTTTTCAAATTGAAGATGGACAACAGTTGGTTTGCCGTGGCAAGATCGATTTGTACGTGGTTCGTGGCAGCTATCAGTTAGTCGTAAATCACGCAGAACCGAAGGGAGTCGGTGGACTGCAATTGGCGTTTGAGCAAATGAAACGCCAGTTAGCCGCAGAAGGGTTGTTTGATGAAGAGCATAAACAGTCGCCACCCTGGCTTCCTCGTAAGATTGCTTTTGTTACCAGTCCTTCCGGGGCAGCCATACGTGACTTTTTGGAAGTGATTCGAAGACGTTGGAGTAATGTACATGTTATCGTAATCCCTGCGAGGGTTCAGGGAGCGGAGGCTTCCGGGGAAATTGCAGCAGGCATTCGAACCGCCAATGGACTAGCAGATCCTCCGGATCTGCTAGTGGTTGGCCGTGGTGGTGGTAGTATGGAAGATCTGTGGTGCTTCAATGAAGAAGAAGTTGTTAGGGCAATTTTCGATAGTGCTATTCCAGTGATTTCAGCAGTTGGTCACGAGATTGATGTCACGTTGTCCGATTTGGTTGCGGATCGTCGTGCTCTTACGCCTTCGGAGGCGGCAGAACTAGCAGTGCCTTCGGAAGCGGATGTGCGAGGAGTACTTGAAGCGAATCAGCAACGGCTTGTTAGCACTTTACAAAGCCGTGTTTTGCGTGCCCGGCAGCAATTGGAAACGCTCGCTTTGCGACCGGTATTGAATCGTCCGGAAGAATTGATAGAGCAGCGAGCTCGGTTAGTGGATGACTGGGAACAGAGGTTAAAGCGAGCTATGCATGACCATGTTGGTCGCGGCAAGGAGAAAGTTGCGTTGGCTACTGCCGGCTTAAACGCTTTAAATCCGCTGGGGGTTTTACAGCGAGGATATAGTGTTACACAGGATACGTCTGGTAATGTGATACAAAAGGTTAATGACGTTCAGGATGGTCAGGAGATGGTAACCAGGGTAATGGACGGAAAAATATATAGTACGGTCGTTCAGTCCCGCGAGGAAATCGAAGGTGTTGAGCGGTAATCGGACTTCGGTACGTAAAGTGAGGGGGGGAACCCATGGGAAAAGAAAAACAGCAGGAAGAACTGACATTCGAGCAGGCTTTAGAGGGGCTTCAAGAGATCGTTGCTCAATTGGAAAACGGGCAGCTTGGTTTGTCAGAATCACTTGAATGCTACCAGCGGGGCGTTGGTCTGCTAAAGCATTGTCATGAGGCATTGGCGGGGGCTGAACGAAAGATCGAGCTTCTGACCGGTGTGGATGCGGAGGGCAAACCGGTAACCGAAGTTTTTGAAGATCAACAGACGACGCTGGACGAGAAGCAGACATCTCGCTCTCATCGCAGGTCAGCTGGAGAGGATATAGACGAGTCTGGCGACCTGTTTTAGATTAAAGGTTGATTCTACGGTTGCGCATGATGTGTGCTCACGTTGATAATTCAATCGGATTCGAGTTTCCTATGACAACTAGCGACGAAGTTGCACTTTCTCAGTATATGAGACAGGTGCGGCATGAGGTGGACGAACTGTTGGCAAATGTGGCCACCTACGGGGAAGGTTGTCCGCGGGTATTAGAAGATGCAATACGGCATATTTTGTTAGCTCCGGGCAAACGCCTGCGGCCAATGCTTGTGTTAATGGCCTCGGATGCTTGCGGGCATAGAAGTAATGTGTCACTGGCTTCTGCGTGTGCGGTCGAAATGATTCACACTTACTCTTTGATTCATGACGATTTGCCAGCCATGGATGATGATGAGCTTCGTCGGGGGTTACCGACAGTTCATGTTGCTTACGGAGAGGCAAATGCGATTCTTGCAGGTGATGCACTACTTGCTCAGGCATTCGAAGTAATTGCCCGATGCGATGCTTCGCCTGAAAAGGTTGTCCGTTGTATACGGGAGCTAACCGAAGCAGCCGGCCCATGTCAGCTTGTCGGTGGTCAGGTGGACGACCTGCAGGCTGAAAATAGTGTGGGTAATGTGGAACAACTACAGAGGATTCATGAACGGAAGACCGGAGCGATGTTTCGCGTGGCATTGCGATTAGGCGGTATTGCGGCCGGTGGGGAGGATGAACAAATTACCCGTCTCGATACGTATGGAAGGCATCTGGGATTGGCCTTTCAGATTGTTGATGACCTCCTTGATGAACAGGGAGACACGGAACAACTTGGAAAGCAAACCGGAAAAGATACAGAACACGGAAAGCTGACTTACCCCGCCCTGATGGGTGTCGAGGGAAGTCGGGATTTAGCAGCAGATCTGATCCGTCAGGCCTGTCAACAACTGGATATATTTGGGGAAACTGCCGAACCTTTAAGACAGTTGGCATATTTCGTTTTGGAACGCAATAACTAAATTAAAAGAAGAGACTATACATCTCCACCTTTAATTGACAGAAATTTTTTATGGAACATCCGATTCTTTCTAAATTGCAATCGCCCTTGGAATTGCATGAGATGTCGGTGGCTGACCTTGATCAAACAGCTGCTGAAATCTGCGATGTAATGTGCGATTTGCTGAGCGAGCGGTCTGCCCACTTTGCCTCCAACCTTGGAGTGGTGGAATTATGTTTGGCTTTGCATAGTATTTTCGATTTTCGTCATGATCGACTGATTTGGGATACGGGTCATCAAATCTATCCGCATAAACTTATCACCGGCCGGTATCAACAATTTAAATCGATTCGTACGAAGCGGGGATTGATGGGATACCCTAATCCTGCTGAAAGCGATTATGACTTGTTTATGACAGGCCATGCGGGTGCCAGTGTTTCTACGGCTCAGGGTCTGCATAGCGGCGATATCTTGTCCGGAAACGCCGATCGTAAATCGGTGGCCGTAATTGGTGACGGAGCTTTTCCTTCCGGCATTGTTTATGAGGCAATGAATAATGCCGATGGTAATTTGCTGGTAGTGCTCAACGATAACGAAATGTCAATTTGCCCTCGTGTGGGAGGCGTTGCTTCGTATCTGGACCGTTTGCGAAATTCCATCTATCCGACTTTAAAGGCTGGCGTGCAGAAAGTACTCGGACGTGTCCCCGTTGTAGGCGACCCGGCCGAACGTTTTCTGGCACAAATGAAAGAAGCTGTAAAAGCTGGTTTTCATGGTGGAATGCTATTTGAGGAATTGGGCTTTCAGTATCTTGGGCCGATTGATGGGCATGACATTGGTTTGATGCGTAAGTATCTGAAAATGGCAAAGGAAATCCATGAGCCGGTGTTGATTCATGTTGTGACTCAGAAAGGACATGGATTTAAGCCGGCTGAAGAGGATCCACGTACCTTCCACGCGCCGCCCGTCTTTGAACGGGTGGAAGGCAAAGCGGTCTTTCAGCAAAAAACCGCAGGCGGTTCAAATCTGCTTAATTATACTGTTCACGCTCGTGAAGCAATTCTGGAGCAGATGGGAAAGAATGAGCTTGTGACTTGCATGACAGCAGCGATGTGTCAGGGAAACAAGCTCGAGCCTGTCCGTGACACTCATCCGGATCGTTTCTTTGATGTGGGGATTTGTGAAGGTCATGCCGTCGCCTTTGCCGGAGGCCAGTGTAAAGCGGGTGCTCGTCCCATTGTGGCAATTTACAGCACGTTCCTACAACGTAGCTATGACCATATTTTCCAGGAAGTTTGCTTACAGGATCTTCCGGTGACATTTATGTTAGATCGTGCGGGTTTGGCGGGGCCAGATGGTCCGACTCATCACGGTGTCTTTGACTTGGGTTATCTGCGAGTTTTTCCCAACATTTCCATTATGGCGCCGGCTGACGAGTACGATATGCAGGCGATGTTGGAATTTTCTCTGAATCATGATTCGGCTACCGCAATTCGTTACCCTAAAGGTATTTCCCCGCAGCTAAATCGTGATCCGGCTCCAGTTCAGTTTGGCAAATCAGAAGTCTTGTCCACGGGCAAAGACGGAACAATACTCGCTCTGGGAGCGATGGTTGAGCCGAGTTTAAAGGCGGCCGCAAAGCTGAAAGAAGATGGGATGGACGTAGGTGTGGTAAACGTGCGATTTGTAAAACCGCTTGATGAGCACGTTGTCTCAGACGTGTTGCGTAACAGTCCGTTTGTGGTAACGGTTGAGGAGGCTGCCCTGATCGGTGGATTCGGTTCTGCAGTGTTGGAATTTGCTGCTGAGCGTCGATTGAACACATCTCATATTTGCCGATTGGGGATTCCGGATATTTTTGTAGAACACGGGGAACGTAGAGAGCTGCTGAGTGACCTAGGATTGGACTCTGAAGGTGTTTATCGGGCGTGCAGGGATATGGCACAGGATACAGTTAATATGGAGACTGTGTAGCCTCTTATCATTCTCGAGTGAGTTAGATAGTATCAGAACATGGCATTTCCTATCGTAGCAAGTTGGGTTCCGTCTGACCGTAAGCCACGTGTCTTCGTTTGTGGAGGCGCCTCCAATGCTGGAAGTCGTGAAGCGGAAACACAGGTTCGTCAGCATATCGCTGATTTCTTTGAGGTGGTCGATGATGCGTCCCTGGCGGATTTGGCGATTGTTCTTGGGGGCGATGGATCGATTTTGAGAGCTTCGCGGGAACTAAGTACTTTAGGAATTCCTGCGGTTGGGGTTAATCTTGGGCGTCTTGGATTTTTGGCCTCGGTTTCGCCAAGCGAGGTGGAACAGGCTTTTGGTGATGTTGTTGCGGGCAACTGTCGGATTGTGGAGCACTTGATGCTTCAGTGTACAGTGCTTCGGGAGGGACAAAAGGTTGCATCCGCGATAGGTCTTAATGAAGCGGCATTGTTACGCGGGGCTCCCTTCTCAATTCTTGATATAGATCTGCATGTGGATGGTGACCTGGCGACAACGTTTAGTTGCGACGGCTTGATAATATCTACGCCTGCAGGCTCGACCGCCCATAGCCTTTCAGCTGGCGGACCGATTCTCCGTAAGACGCTCGATGCATTTGTAATTTCAGCGATTAGCCCTCATACCCTCACCGTGCGGCCGGTGGTGGATTCATCAAGTCGGATCTATGAGATGACATTGCGAGAGACCACTGCAGAAACGGCGGTCGCTGTGGATGGAAGGGTTATTGCTAACGTAACTCAGCAGGATGTTATTCGAGTGGAAAAGGCGGAAAGACCGTTTTTGATGATCGAAGTTGATGGGCAAAATGATTATCGAAGTTTGCGTGAGAAGCTAGATTGGGGTGGCCGTATTCGCCATAAAAAATAACAATAAGGCCTCTCGAATGGATTCGGGTGAACACACGTAATTGAGAAGTGTGCAGGGAGGCATACAATGAGGTTGGCAAAATCCTGTTTTTGGACGGTTGTATTTTCTATTTTGATACTGGGGCACATCTCTCAGATCGTATGTGCTCAGGAAATTGATCTTGAGAAACAGCTCAACGAAGCTGCACTGAAAGTGACCAAAGACTCTCAGGTCGTAAAAAAGTATGAGCTGCAGTACCGTTTGAAAGAAGGGGAACTGATTCGTTCACGTGTTGTGCATTTGGTATCCATGGACACCAAAATTGATGGTGAGTTTGAGAACTTGAAATCCCGCAGTGTTTCTACTCGGGTATTTCAAGTTGAAGAGGTTGATAGTGAAGGTAATATCACACTGATACACCGTGTTGAAGATGCCGAATTGTGGCAAAAAGTTACAGGGCAGGACGAGGTGCGTTACAACAGCAGGAAAGATGAGGTTGTTCCGGAGAGCTATGAGCGAATTGCAGCATCGATTGGAAAGCCACTGGCTGTCATTACGGTTAGTTCAAGCGGAGCGATTGTCTCTCGGAAAGATGAAGTTACTCAATTTAATCCTGGTATCGGCGTGCTGATGCCGCGTTTGCCGGACTACCCCATTGCGATTGGCCAAAAGTGGTATACACCACAGGAAGTTCGGATTCGCACTAAAGATGGTCGAGTAAAGCCAATCAAGTTAAGGAAATTATACACGCTCAGCAAAGTATCCAATGGGTTGGCAACCATTACCGTGAGAACTCAGGTGATCACTCCGGTACACGATGCCAAAGTGAAGAGTCAACTGATGCAGCGTATGCAGCATGGAGAATTCCAATTTGACTTGGCAAAAGGACGCATCTATTCCTCTCGTATGGAACTGGATGAACGCGTGGTTGGTTTTAATGGTGCTGCCAGTATGATTCATTATCTGTCTCGCATGACGGAACAACTCTTAAAATCAGTTCCGTCTACCAAGGATGTATCTGTAAGGTAAAGCAGTCAGGGAACGTGAACTTGCTTGGTCGAAATATTCAGCGGTTTTACGTTGTCAGCGGCTGTATGCTGTGTCTTCTAGCCATTGAGACGTTCTTTGAGCTTCCTGATGCGTGTGGCATTGATCGTCTAGAGGTGGATGTGCAGGGGGAGACGGTGACTTTTCGTGGGCGTCTGGTTACGTCCGGAGATCCTAATGTCCTGCTCTTGTTACACGAGGACAGTAGACTTCAAAAGATTTCACGTTCGGACGTCTTGCGGCACGAAAGTGACAAATCCGGGTTGGAGTTCGCTTCTCGCGATAAAGTGGTAGAGTCCTTGCGTATCGAATTTGGTAGTGAATTCAATATTCATCAAACGGCGCATTACATCATTTGTTTCAATACAGTTCCGGAATATGCCAAATGGGTAGGAGCATTGCTGGAACGTCTGCATCGCGCTTATTACGCCTATTGGGGAAAACGCCGTGGAGATTTACAGGCCGTTACTAAACCTTTGGTGGTGGTTGTGCACAAGAATCAGGTTTCGTTTAAGAAATATGTTGAAGGTGATCTTGGCGCATCTTCTGAATATATACCCGGATATTACAGCCAAGAGTCAAACCGCATAAATCTTTATGATTTATCGCGGTTAACAGAACGTCAGGAGAAGATGGTTATTCAGGGGAGTCGACCCGGTAGCCCCGCTCAACAGATCAGCAGAGTTCTGAATCATCCAACGGCCGAACGCAATGTTGCCACGATTGTCCATGAAGGAACCCATCAACTATGTTTTAATTCGGGTATGATAAGACGATTGTCGTATACGCCGTTATGGCTAAGTGAAGGCATGGCAATCTATTTTGAAACTCCGGATTTGAGTCATGCTACTGGCTGGACTGCGGTAGGAAGAGTCAATCAGTACAACTTAAAGTACTTTCGATATTTGGTGCAAAACGGTCAACTGCTGGAGCTCAAAGCTCTACTTGGCTCGGATGAAGTTTTTCGTTCGAGTGAAACGGTACGTGCTGCGTATGCTCAATCCTGGGCACTAAATTACTTTCTGCAAAAAACACGGCCAGAAGAATATCGCAGTTTTGTAAAGCTGCAACGACTTCATGTTCCTTTAAGTGAAGTTTCGGAAGACCGACGATTGTCGATGTTTATTTCCGTTTTTGGTGGCGGGTTAACGCAGCTGGAAAATGAATTCCTCAATTATATGAAGCAGCTTAAGTGAGTGAGTTCTAAGAGGATTGCTTGTATCTCACAGGCTAGATATTTAAGATAAAGCATTACAAATATGTCAGCTAATGAGAGCTGTCGGATTCAAAAGGAGAGCATGATGTCGTCCCAAGACGCCACTCGTAAAACAGATAAAAGTCGCCGTGATTTTCTAAAAACGTCTGCTGCTGTAGGTGGTACCGTTGCTACCACCTTTACAGCCGCGAATGCCGTTCATGCACAGGGTTCAGACATTCTTAAGATTGGTCTGATAGGGTGTGGTGGCCGGGGTACAGGCGCCGCAGTAAACGCAATGCGAGCTGAGGATAACCTTCGGTTAACCGCTATGGCAGATGTGTTTGGCGATCGTCTTGAGCATTCGCGAAATATTCTGGAACGCCAGATTGGTGATAAATGTGCTGTCACCGAGGAGACTAGCTACAAAGGTTTTGACGGTTACAAAGAACTGATGGCTGGGGATGTAGACGTTGTTCTTTTGTGTACCCCCCCTCACTTCCGTCCTGCCCATATTGAAGAAGCAGTTAAACAGAATAAGCATGTCTTTTGCGAGAAGCCTGTGGCTACTGATGCCGTTGGTGTCCGGCAGGTCATGGATGCTGTTCGTGTCGCCAAAGAGAAGGATCTTAACGTTGTTTCTGGACTTTGCTGGCGCTATGACTACGGTGTACGGGCAGTAATGGAACAGATTAAAAGTGGAGCGATTGGTGATATTACCTCGGTTCAGGAAAACTACCTGACCGGGACTTTATGGCATCGTGGACGCAAACCAGAGTGGAGCGAAATGGAATACCAGGTTCGCAACTGGTTGTATTTCACTTGGTTGTCCGGAGATCATATTGTGGAACAACACATTCACAGTCTTGATAAAGCTATGTGGTTGATGGATGATGTACCGCCGTTAAAAGCTACGGGCCTTGGTGGACGTCAGCAACGTGTGGACGAGCAATGGGGACATGGTTATGATCACTTTGCCGTGTGTTATGAATGGGAAAATGGCGTGAAAACTTATGCTTATACGCGTCAGCAAGCAGGTTGTTCCAATAACGTAGAAGACTACGTTATGGGAACAAAAGGCTCTGCCAAAATCCTGCGTCACTCGATCGAAGTGGGGGGGGAAGAAACCTTCCGTTATCGTGGGCCAAAGCCAAGTATGTACGATGTGGAGCACAAAGAATTGTTTGCCGCTATTCGAAGTGGTGAAACAATTAACAATGGAGACTACATGTGCAAGAGTACTCTAATGGCCATTCTAGGACGTGAAGTTTGCTATACGGGCCAGACAATTACCTGGGATCAAATGATGAATTCAGAAAAGAATATGTCCCCTGCGGTTTATCAGTGGGGTGACGTCGAGATCCCGAAAGTTGCTATTCCGGGTAAGACTAAATTTGCCTAAGTCAGAAGCTTCTGGAAAACACGGAAACAAAGAGACCTCGCAAGAGACGATTGCGAGGTCTCTTTTTTGCCATCTTTAAGTACCCGACAAATCGAGATCCTCACATTGTTTTGCATTTTGCCGAAATTCGGTTTCGTAGTTTGAGCCCTATGAGATTCTGTTTCGGTCGATGGTCAATTTTAGCGATCCTTGGGGGCTAATAAACTATGCGAGCCCTTTTAGGTGCCAAACTGAGCTTCACAACGCCTCAGAGCTTCCGTCACGCGACATTGGCCATGAGGTATGGATACCCAGGAATCGTTTTCGATCCAGTTTGTGACCCGTTGCTGAGCCGAAATGACGGTGTTGTGGGCTCGTTTACCAAAGTAGTCTCCAATTTCGGAATAAGCCGCTCGCGTGTACTTTCGTGCGAGCCACATTGCCAGCATCCGTGGTTGACTGATGCTTTTAGCTTTGGCCATTGATTTTAATTGCTTACGGTCGACACCAAAAACATCGCAAACCGCATTTTCGATGTCGGAAATACGCACGTTACGTCGAGGGCGATCGAATAAATCCGCCAGTTGAAGATCGGCGTCCTCAAAAGACAGTTGTTTACCAGTGAGTTGCTGTAAAACGGCAATTCGGTTGATGGCACCCTGAATATGTCGGGCATCCGGATAAACACGTTCGACCAGCATATTGATGACCGCCGAGTCGACATCAATGCCCAGATACTGGCAGTATTGGTGTGCGATTTCATGACGCATGCTGAAGTCCGGAGCTTCCACTCTACATACCAGTCCGCTAGCCATACGAGCTACCAGATCTGTACCGAGACCATGAATCTCTGTGGGAGAAAGCTTGGCTGAAAAGACAAGCTGTTTGCCACTGCGAATCAGCGTGTCGACGGTGTAATGGAATTCGATCATCGTTGCTTGTTTACCCACGAAGAATTCTATATCGTCGATGATCAGAACTTCAACGTCCCGGTGTTTGCGTCGAAAACTAGGCAATCCATTACCTTGAAGGGATTCTAGAAAGTGAGTCGTGAATTGTTCAGCTGTCAGATAAACCGCACGTCCAGCTTTTACTCGGTTACGAAACTTGTTCCAGATAGCCTGCAATAAATGTGACTTACCGCTTCCTGAGGGGCCGTGAACGAATAGTGGTGAAATAGTGCCGGGGCGGTCCAGCATCGATTTGGCTGCACTAACGGCAATGTGGTTGGATTGCCCCACAACCAGATTAGGTAAGCCTGCATTTGGATGATGTGTTGGTATCACTTGCGTAGCGGGAGTCAGTGAAATCTCCTGAGCAAAGGAAGGAGGTGACTGAGTCGTTGCTTCGAGGCTCGACGGTTCCGCGGGTTGTTCGGTGGCCACTTTAAATGAAAGATCAAGATGGCTTTGGGAAAGGAAAGAAAGTACGTTCCTTAGTTTAGACTGATAAACACGCTTTAGTCGCTCCGCATTGAAACTGTTGGGAGCGTATAGGCAGAGCGTTGTCCCCGAGAGATTCCAGGTTACAGACTGATCGAACCAGATGTCGAATTTGTCTTGCCCAATTTCATCGGCTAATCTACTCCTGATAGCCGAGACAATCGTCATTTCATCCTTGGTCACGTTTTCATATTCCTTTATACGTCACTCAGCTTCCATTAAAACCTTCTTGGTTCTAACGCCAATGACTCCCTTGTTTAGAGAGATCGTTAGCAATGCTGATGTGCGCGTAATTGCCGAATCTTATGTGAATTCAAGTGTTGTCAGGAGACCGACAGCGGCTCTTTCCAATCTTCCGTTACTCACAATTCGGCAAGTTAGCATTCCTGCTGATTGATAAGTGGGAACCGATTGTAATACTGCTAGCACTCGATTCAAAGTGTTTTCAAAACAAAGAGCAAAATATGTCTCTATTGATGCAAAATACAGTAATTTCCTCGAGTGAGGAATCACTTGTCGGACGGTGGAAAACCTGTCGACAAAGTGACGATAACTGTCAAATCACGTCGAGTTTGACGTCCGTTTCAGAATTACAGAGGCTTC
>PAAT01000182.1 GCA_002698965.1 Rhodopirellula sp.
ACGGAAGAAGCAACGGAAGAAGCAACGGAAGAAGCAACGGAAGAAGCAACGGAAGAAGCAACGGAAGAAGCAACGGAAGAATAAAGTAACCAAGAAGGTTGAGCCTCTCACTCATTTGCGAGGTAGAGTTCAGCTTGACCATTTTTAATAACCACAGTTTCAAATCGAAATTCGTGTAAAGCAATGATCCAACAAGAAACAAGACTGAATGTAGCGGACAACACTGGGGCGCGAGAAGTTGCCTGTATCAAGGTGCTTGGTGGTTCACGCCGCCGAACAGCTGGACTCGGTGACGTAATCGTCTGCAGTGTAAAGAGTGTCACTCCTGGTAGCGAGGTTAAGAAGAAGTCGATTGTACGAGCAGTTATTGTTCGCTGTAAGCAGCCGACTCGCCGAGCNGATGGAAGNTANATCAAATTTGACAGTAANGCAGTTGTATTGATTGATAAAGACGGCAANCCNCGNGGTACNCGTATCTTCGGTGCTGTCGCGCGTGAACTGCGGAGCAANAAGTATATGAGAATTGTCAGCCTCGCAAGTGAGGTAGTGTAATAATGAGTATCAATAAAGATGACAGAGTTCTTGTCATAGCAGGCAAGGACAAGGGACGTACCGGGACTGTACTGAACGTTGACCGTGTGAGTGAACGCGTGGTTGTTGGCGGAGTAAACATTGTGAAAAAAACAGTGCGCCGCAGTCAGCAACAGCCTCAAGGTGGGATTATCGACGTGGAACGTCCAATCCACATCTCGAATGTAATGCGAATTGACGAAGAGGCTGGTNTTGCTAAACGTCAGGGTTCCGAGGGGGCCGGCCGCGAGAAACAACGGGTCTTCAAAGAACACAGCAAGCAGGGTGGCCGTAAGATTACAACTTCCGACGAGTAACAATAGGTGTTACGACGCGGGTTAAAAATAAGAAGGAGACTTTCTTCAGCCGATGTGCCAAAACAGTTCGTCGTACAGAGAAAGTGAAAAGAAATGAAACCAAGACTTCAGGAAAAATATGAAACCGAGATTCGCTCCGCCCTGGCCGAAAGCCAAGCCGGACAGAATGTTCACGCGCTTCCACGACTGCAAAAAATAGTGGTTAACATGGGTGTGGGAAAAGCGATTGATGACAAAAAGTATTTGGAAATGGCAATCTCAGCCTTAACTGAGGTTACCGGTCAAAAGCCAATCATCACTCGTGCTCGCAAATCCATCGCCGGCTTTAAGTTGCGTGAAGGACAGGCAATCGGTGCAAAAGTTACACTTCGTCGCCAACGCATGTATGAATTTCTGGATCGTCTGGTTTCAATTGCTCTGCCTCGTGTTCGTGACTTCCGCGGAATCAAGCGTAACGCGTTTGATGGGAATGGAAATTACAGCTTGGGTTTGAGTGAACAAACAGTCTTTCCGGAACTCAATCCGGATAAGTACTTGTTACCGCAGGGCATGAATATTTCATTCGTGACCTCGGCCGAAACCAATGAAGATGCATTGGAGCTGCTGGAAAAATTCGGCATGCCCTTCCAAGCCGCATCATAACGTAAATAACGTGTGATGAATCTCATAGCCAGCAAGCTANAAGATTCAATCCTGTTTTTTAGCCCAGCTTTATACCAAAGGAAATAAAGTGGCCAGTAAATCAAAAATTGCAAAAGCAAACCGAGTACCGAAGTACTCATCCCGTAGTGAGCGACGCTGCCAAATGTGNGGTAGACCTCGTNCTGTGTATCNAAAGTTTGGCATCTGNCGTATTTGNTTCCGCAAATTGGCNGACCANGGTTTGATTCCTGGCGTCCGTAAGGCTAGCTGGTAAAAGGAACTGATATCACCATGATGACCGACCCTATTGCCGACATGTTAACACGGATTCGAAACTCCGTAAGTGTTGAGCACCCTGTTACAGATGTTCCGTCCTCTAAGATTAAACGAGGAGTTGCGGAAGTATTGAAGCGAGAAGGTTATATCTGGGACTTCGAGGAAATCGAAGGAAACCCCGGTAACGTTCTTCGGCTTGAACTTAAATACGGTAACGACGGTGAGCAACTGATTCAGCACATCAAGCGAATCAGTAAGCCCGGCCGTCGTATTTATGCGAAAGCAAAGGAATTGCGTCCTATTCTAAACGGAATGGGAATTACCGTCATTAGCTCAAGTCAGGGTGTAATCAGCGATCGAGAAGCGCGTACTCGCGGTATCGGTGGCGAAGTGCTTTGTGAAATTTACTAAGTCATGTTGGATTGAATAAGCAATCCACTTGCCTGGTCGATTTCAAGCTGAACTTTGATGTTCAATACAACATCTTATTCAGTTCATAAGCCAACACTGGGAATTGAAAATCCAAGTTTGCATAAGTCAATCATTAGAAACAAAGAATAACAAGTCAGAAGACAACGAGTCAGAATACGAGTTGCCCCATGTCACGTATAGGTAAAAAACCTGTTGAAATCCTTGCTGGCGTCACTGTGAGTGTCGCTGGTAGTACTATCAATGTGGAAGGTCCTGAGGGAAAGCTTTCCTTCGAACACCGTCCCGAAGTTACTGTGAAAGTCAACAGTGATGACAATACAGTTCAAGTTGATCGAGTCAACGAGGAACGAGAATCCCGAGCCTTCCACGGGTTAACCCGTGCATTGATCAACAACATGATCATTGGGGTAAAAGAGGGATANGAAAAACGTCTGGAAATNGTCGGNGTTGGTTANAACGGTCAGATTCAGGGNGACACNTTGAANCTGCGNGTTGGATACGCCAATGAATTACAGAANAAGATTCCAACNGGCNTNGACGTTTCCTGCCCNGACAACACNCATATTGTTGTNAAAGGTCCNGACAAGCAAAANGTTGGTCANTTTGCTGCGGAAGTGCGAGCACTNCGNAAGCCTGANCCTTACAAAGGTAAAGGGATTCGCTANCAAGGNGANCANGTCAAGATTAAGNCTGGTAAGGCNGCCACTTAATNGGCCTGGTTAACAAATCATTTCAACAGTCAAAACCCAAAAGGGTCTAAACCGTGAATAAAAATAANTTTCTCAACAAGCANCGTGAACGTNGAGCATTNCATACTCGNAATCGTCTGCGTAGCGATTCCGATGCACCTCGTATGTGTGTNACTCGTTCCAANAACAACATCTATTGTCAGATCATCGATGATGAAGCCGGCAAAACACTTGTNGCTGTAGGAACNCAGAGNAAAGACNTNCGTGAAAGCATTGGATACGGCGGAAACGCCGANGCTGCCAGCAAAATCGGGTCTGCCGTGGCTGAAAAGGCTTTGGCTGCAGGAATCAAGAAGGTTAAGTTTGATCGTGGTGCTAACAAGTACCATGGCCGTCTTGCCGCACTGGCAGATGCTGCACGTGAAGCGGGTTTGGAATTTTAGGATACTACTAGAAGTAGTCTCCGCGTTCAGCGGAACTACTGGTTTAATTTTTTAGGGAGCAGCCGAATCGTGGCTACGAACTCTAACAGCGAATTCATCGATCGTGTTATTAAGATCAAACGTTGTGCCGCCGTTGTCAAAGGTGGTCGACGCTTCAGTTTTGCAGCTATGGTCGTCGTAGGTGACGGCAATGGTAAAGTTGGATGGGGCTATGGCAAAGCCAATGAAGTTCCACCCAGCGTACAAAAAGCAACGAAGCAAGCTCAGAATGGCATGATTTCCGTTCCTGTTCAGGACGGTACAATACCCCATCAGATTAAAGGACGTTTTGGAGCTGCCAAGGTAACGCTCATTCCTGCTGGTCCCGGTACCGGGATTATCGCTGGCGCTGCTGTTCGCAGCGTTTGCGAAGCTGCTGGAATCTCCAATATCCTGACGAAAAGTTTTGGAACCAATAATCCTGTTACGCTCGTAAAGGCGACTATTGAAGCGCTTGGCAAACTGCGTACAAAGGATGAAGTTCAACGATTACGAGAGGTTAGTCTCTAATGAAACTTCACGATGTAAATGAAGGCGTTCATAAGAATAAGAAACGCCGTCGTATTGGTCGTGGTCCCGGTAGTGGCTGGGGCAAGACCGCAGGACGTGGGCATAATGGTCAAAAGTCTCGCAGTGGTTGGTCGCAAAAGGCAACCTTCCAGGGTGGTACGATGCCTATGGTGCGTCGTATCCCGAAACGAGGTTTCAACAATCGCTTTGCGCTGCATGTCGTTACGGTCAATATCAAAGACCTCGAACGAACATTCAATGATGGTGATCAGGTAACGCCTGAAACATTAAAAGCACATTCGCTGGCTCAGACTCGCTACGATGTCCTGAAAGTACTCGGGGATGGCGAATTGACTAAAAAGCTAAATGTGGAAGCGCATCGATTTAGTGGCTCAGCCAAAGAAAAAATTGAAGCTGCCGGCGGTACTGTCACAATCCTGCCAGGCAAAGCTCCTGTCGTTAAAAATAAAATGGGTGGAGCGTAACAGTTTTAATACTGCTCGACTGAAAGCCGGCGGTATCGGAACTAAAGAGATAAGTCACGAAGCAACGGGCTGTCTTTCGTATTAATTGGTAACAAAAAGATGTTGGAAAAACTTCGAGTTATATTCACGATCCCGGAACTGAGGAAGAAAATCCTCATTACGCTGATACTGCTCGGTGTTTATCGTATCGGATACCACATCACTCTGCCTGTAGTCGATCAAGCGGCGATTGCATCCAATGCCTCTGATTCCGGAGCTCTCGGGGGATTAATTCAACGGGTTTCTGTCTTCTCGGCAAGTAACCTGCAACAGGCAACGATCTTCGGTCTTGGAATTATGCCGTATATTTCGGCATCGATTATTTTCCAAATCCTTGGAAGCTTTGTTGCTCCGATTCAGGCTCTGAAAAAAGAGGGGCAGGCGGGGATGAAGAAAATCAACGACTATACACGTTACCTGACGGTCGTGCTCTGTTTGCTCCAAAGTGCCGTATATGTTTTTGCCTATTTGGATAGTAGCGAATTGATTGATCCGGACTTCCAGAACGCATCCGGCGGGCTGAGGTTTGGTTGGAGTATTACCTCCATTATGATGATGACCTGCGGTGCCACTTTCCTGATGTGGTTAGGAGAACAGATTGACGAGTATGGTATCGGTAATGGTATCAGCCTGTTGATTATGGCTGGAATTCTAGCCGCCATGCCTGCTGCTCTGAATGATCTGTTTGCCAACTCTACCTTTGAACTGAAAGGTTTAGGTGGTGAGGTTGGGGTGGAAACAATGATTCTCCTAGGCTGTGTCTTTGTGGCGGTTGTGGTCGGAGTTGTATTTATTACCATTGGCCAACGCCGTATTCCAACTCAAAGTGCAAAACATGTTCGAGGACGTCGAGTCTTTGGTGGTACGCGGCAGTATCTACCATTGCGAGTAAACCAGGGCGGAGTGATGCCTATTATCTTCGCTTCCAGTTTACTCATGGTCCCCGGAATCATGTTTAGTTTCCTGGAACAAGCTATTGGAGCTGAGGGAACGTTAGGTACCGTAATGGCAGGATTGTCTTCGGCATTTCAGCCTGGTTCTGGATTCCTCTACAACATGATGTATATCGGAATTATTTACTTCTTCTGCTATTTCTGGACAGCTATTACTTTTAACCCAAAAGAAATGGCTGACAACCTGAAAGAGTATGGGAGTTTTATTCAGGGCTATCGCCCAGGTAAGCGCACTGCCGATTACCTTGAAAAAGTGATGGTTCGAATTACTTATGTCGGTGCTGCATTCCTCTCAGTGGTTGCTATTGTTCCAACGCTGGTTGCCAGCTGGTTGAACGTCGATATGCAACTGGCCAGTTTCTACGGTGGAACTGGTTTGCTGATTGGTGTGAGCGTCGCCTTTGATCTGGTGCAGAAAATTGACTCTCATCTGGTCATGACAAGTCACAAAGGACTTTTGGAATCCTAATATTGCCTCAGGCATAAACGAAATCAACAGTCCTTCCTTTGAAATAGCAAGCAGGAGAATGAACGAATGATTATAGTCTTCGTTGGACCACCTGGCTCCGGAAAGGGAACGCAATGCGAATTGCTGGCTGAACACCTTGGTGTGACGCACCTTTCCACAGGAGAGTTATTTCGAGTTCAAATGGAATCAGGGTCGGAATTGGGGCAAATAGCAGCCAGTTTTATTGACCACGGCAATCTGGTTCCCGACCATGTCACAATTGACATTGTCAAAGAAAGTTTAGGTGAAGCCCAGTTTAATGTAGGGTGTTTGCTGGACGGTTTCCCCCGTTCGGTACCACAAGCTCAAGCATTAGACGCCATCCTAGCAGAAAATAACTGTCAGGTTGATTTGGTACTCGCCCTGGACGTTAACCAAAATGTCCTCGTGGATCGTATGCTCGCTCGGAAGCGAAAAGACGATACACTGGAAACCATTCAGCAACGATTCGACGCTTACGAGCACTTAACTCGACCTTTGCTGAACTATTACCAAAACCGGAATGTTTTGGTGTCTGTCGACGGTAATGGAAATATCGACAGAGTTTTTGAAGGGATTCGCCGGGCTGTTGCAAATGTTCAATCGAGCAGTTCCAACGCCTAATCATAATGCCTAAACCTGCTTCAATTCGAAGATTTCGCCCCTTGTGGGTAGGTTTAGGCGAAGTTTATACTAACTTACTTGCAACCTGTTTTTTGAGGCCGGTATAGAGATGAAAGTTCGAGCGAGTGTCAAGCGAATTTGCGCGGATTGTAAAATTGTTCGTCGCAAAGGGCGAGTATACGTTATCTGCAAAAGCAACCCACGTTGTAAGCAGCGACAGGGTTAGGCTGAAAGAGGCTGTTTGCATCGGCGGAGAGATAGTACGCACTTCAAGATTTTAAGATTACTAATATTTGGCAGAGATTAAGTCATTCTCTGTTTTGCAATAAATTTTACCAAGGAGTATTGGCATGCCACGTCTTTTAGGTGTGGATATTCCCAACGAAAAAAAGACCGTTATTTCTCTGACTTACCTTTATGGAGTCGGACATAAGACGGCGCGCGATCTGTGTCACAAGGCTAATATTGATCCTTCCACACCGGCTCGCGATTTGGCAGAAGATGAAGTCAGCCGCTTGGCGACGATTCTTGAAGAAGATTACACCGTTGAAGGTCCGCTACGCCGACAGGTCCAGCAAAATATTGCTCGACTGCGTAACATCCGAGCTTACCGGGGTATTCGCCATCGTATGGGACTTCCTGTTCGAGGACAAAACACTCAAACCAACGCTCGTACCCGTAAAGGTCCTAAGAAAACAGTTGCCGGTAAGAAAGGGGTTAAAGACCTCCGCTAACCTTGGAACCTGCAATTTATGCAGACCGCGGTTCAGCATTACCCTATACCTTTTGTCAGTGTAGTCACTGATATTCTCAATCAGAGGAGCAATTGGCTGTGGCCAAAACTAAAAAACGAAAACCTCGTCGTAACGTAACCGTTGCTGTCGCTCACGTGAAAGCAACCTTTAACAACACGACAGTAACAATCACCGATACCAAAGGTGATACGCTGTGCTGGGCAAGTGCAGGCACAAGCGGCTTCAAAGGAAGTCGTAAAAGCACTCCATTTGCTGGTCAGTGTGCTGCTCAACAGGCGGCGGAAAAGGCATTGAAATTCGGTGTTAAAGAAGTGGACGTTCGAGTAAAAGGACCTGGTAGTGGCCGCGAAAGCGCGATCACGGCATTGCAACAGGCCGGCCTGAACGTGAAAACTATCGAAGATCGAACTCCGATTCCTCATAACGGATGCCGTCCACCTAAAAAGCGTCGAGTCTAGTTTCTAACACAAGCGAACCTCCCTTTTCACTCCCTTCCCATACCGGGGACACCCAACCCCTTCACGACTATTCGGAGAAACCTGATTATGCATATTCGATGGCGAATGCTTGAGCTACCAAGTGTTGTTGAGTGCGATAAATCAACGTTGAGCGAAACATACGGTAAATTTACCGCTGAGCCTTTTGAACGCGGATTTGGTGTTACTATTGGTAACAGCCTGCGACGAATCCTGCTTTCAAGTCTGATCGGAAGTGCTGTTACCCAAATTAAAATCCAGGGTGCACAACACGAATTCACTTCCATACCTGGCGTTGTAGAGGATGTCAC
This sequence comes from Rhodopirellula sp., assembly GCA_002698965.1. Taxonomy (GTDB): domain Bacteria; phylum Planctomycetota; class Planctomycetia; order Pirellulales; family Pirellulaceae; genus UBA721. Next base: position 8,049 of record PAAT01000182.1, read on the forward strand.
CGACATTCTCCTGAACGTTAAGGCCCTCTGTATCAAGAATCACTCTGAAAGCCTCAAAGTGATCACGATTGAAAAAAATACTGCTGGTGCAATTACTGGTAGCGATATCGTGACTGATGCAGATGTTGAAATCATCAATGGTGATCACGTAATTGCGACGCTCACCGAAGACGTTCCTTTTATGATGGAAATGGTCGTAGAGAACGGACGTGGTTACGACCCAGCTTCAGAACGAGAAAACAGTGAAAACGAAATTGGAATTATTCCAATCGACGCTGTATACAGTCCTATCACTCGCGTTCGTTATCACGTAGAAGAAACCCGCGTTGGACAAAAAACTAACTACGACAAACTAACGATGGAACTCTGGACGGATGGGACAGTCAATCCGGAAATGGCGCTTGTTGAAGCAGCCAAAATCCTTCGTAAACACCTTAATCCCTTCGTTCAGTATTCTGAACTTGGTGGACAGGTACACGCAGCTGATCGCTCTGCTCGCAGTCCGGAAGATATCGAACTTGACGCCAAGCTAAACATGCCTTTGGCTTCTCTCCAGCTGTCGGTGAGAGCCAACAACTGTCTGGAATCAGAACAAATCCTTAATGTTCGTGATCTCGTTCAGCAGACCGAAGACGGTTTGCTGGAAGTTCGTAACTTTGGGGAAACAACACTGGTTGAAGTTCGTGCCAAACTTGGTGAAATGGGTCTACACTTGGGAATGCGAGTTCCACCACAGCCTCCTCAATCTACTTTTTAATTAATCATCCCACTGGGTATAAAGAATACAGGTTTAAGAGAACCATGCGACACCGACGTCGAGGCCGACAACTTGGCCGTACATCACCTCATCGTAAAGCAATGATGCGAAACATGGCTAGCAGTCTGTTCCTGACTGAACGGAGTGAACTGGCAAACGAAATTCATGGAAATACTCCACGAGTTCGTCGCCGAATCGTTACCACGATTCAAAAGGCTAAAGAAGTGCGTTCGATTGTTGAAAAATGCATCACGCTGGCTCGTAAAGTTCAGCCTTGCTACGATCAAGCAGCAGCATTATTACCAGAGAATCTTCAGGGTGACAATTTTGACAAACAGAGCTCTGCTTATAAAACATGGCGTCAAAGCCCTGATTGGCAGGAGTGGGCTGAAGCTCGTGCTCCTATCGTTAATGCGCAACGTAAAGCGCTTCAAATGCTAGGTAATCGCGAAGCTGTCGATATTCTATTCAACGATATCGCCCCTGCTTTGATCGAAGAAAACGCGGAACGTGTTAGTGGCTTCACTCGCATCCTGAAAATTGCTAAACCACGGCTTGGGGATAATGGCACCCAGGCAATCCTTGAGATCGTCGGTGAATCTAATAATCGTGACACGTCAGGTTCTGCGGCACCTCAGGCACCAGTCATTGAAGATGAGCAAGATGCAGAAGACCTTGCCGTCGAGGATACCTCAGAAGAAACAGCCGACGAGGGCGGTGAAGAAGGCTCAGAAGAAACTGGTGACGACGAAATAGAAGCAGAAGCCAGTGATGATACTGAACAAGAGGACAACGAAGAATCAGAAGTTGCCGAAGCCAGCGATGAAGCTGAAGAAGCTGAAGCTGATGCTGAGGCAACCGACGATGCCCCAGACGCTGAAGAAGTTAGCGAGGCAAGCGAAGAAGAAAATGAAGAAGAGTAAAACTCAAATTCAACCTCTCCTTTGACAACTGTAAAACACAAGAGGCCCTTTGTAAAACTGCAAAGGGCCTTTGTTATTTCGATCCTTTCAAATCCTCAATTTGATTAGCCTGCACGCCTAATCGGGATAAGTTTCGGCTGCGGCACCTTCACCCCGATAATTTTCCCGTATTGTTCCTGCAATGCTGTGAATTTAAATCGGAGGAAGCCATACAAATATTCCGGTGCCCCCATTTGCAACCACTCCTGAGCGAATTTCAGCATTTGACGATCATATTCCTTTTCACTCGAAGTATGCACGTAGCATCTTCCGGAATGGCGGCGAATATCCCCGTTAAAATCGGAACTAATGTGCCACAACTCATGAAAAATTGTTGTTAACTTCTCTTCCAACGGTTCGTTCTGAAATCGTGGTAAATAAAATTTCAGAATATATAACATCTCGACACCCTTGGCATCAAAGAGCCTTTGCGCGCAATATATTCGGCCACGACGCTCCTCTTGCATCGCCCCGTTTTCAAATCTCATGGGAGTCAATGACGCATGAATACCGTGGCGCACTCCTTTACGGGTCTGCGAAAATGCAACTGCGACTCGGGACATATCAATATGACGCATACGCGGATGGCGAGTGCAGATATCCTCGCACAGTCGGCGCATCTTATCGGTAAAATCAAATCCGGCTGGCACATACTGACCTGTCAACGGATCTTGACGCCGATTGCTGAAACGCTTGCTACCTGTTTTGCCTGATGGTTTCATAAGAAAAGCAGAACGTATTTTTGAAGACCTGATTTAATCTCTGTTATCTGTCGGGACACTAATGAACATCGACCGCTCACAGAGTGATATTGATTCTATGCGCTGAAAAGGGTTACCCTTTTTTGCTGGCTCAACAGTTACTATGTCACTATACCTATTACCGTCTTCTCAAGGATAGCCATCTTAATGATTCCGCAGCTCAAATTATCTCTGCTGCTTGCGATCACATGTTTGCTTACCGGCTGTCATGTCCTGAAGACACCTGAATGGAAACTTGAAGAAGCTGTCGATGACTCGCCACTCGCCACGCCAAAGCTCGCTAACGATTCCGTAGTAATTGAAATCGCCTTTATCCGTGTACCGGCGGAAAATAAGCAACAAATGATGTTAGTTTGGGATGATATCGATGAAACTCATATCTCCACGAAACTCCGCACAAAGCTGCGTGAAAATGGAATTCGCTGCGGTAAGTTGCCGAATGCAATCCCCACCTCTTTTGAAACGCTTCTCAGTGGGGATAAAAATATCACCGACCCAAATGCTCAATCGGGAAGTCTAAACTTAAATCTAGGACTTCGTAATCGTCGATTACAGTGTAGTGCCGGTAGCGAAAATCATGTCGTTCTTAGTGACTCGGTCATCGACAATCTGGTGATTATTCATTCCGAAGAAGAATATACGACTGCCGAAAAATTCCAGCAGGCTCAATGTCAATTCGAGTTTCGAACGTATCCACAGGGAAATGGAGCTGTGCGTTTGGAAGTGGTACCACAAATTCACCACGGAGCGGCTAAATCTCAGTTCAAAGGACACGAGGGAGCCTGGCTACTTAAGACTCAACGTAATATACAGGAATATACTGACTTACTGATTGATACCACGCTGCTCCCTGGGGAATCACTATTGTTAAGCTGCTCTGAACTGGCTCATGGCCTAGGTGGTCATTTTTTTTCCGACAATGATGACCAGGCAGAAGTGCAACACATGCTACGATTACGCGTACTGCATACGCAATATAACGATCTCTTCCAACAGCATACTGAGCTTCCATAATAAACTTGATCACATCTACACAGACCAATGAATTCACACAGGATAAGCGGGTTATCTGTGCCGATTTTGAAGGTTTAATCTCAATACCCCCTTTTTCATATGGGGAAGTCACTGAATAATAAGAACTCACCGATCTTTTACAGTAAATACTTCGAAAATCTCAATAACCGCTTTGCCAGAACATCCCATCAATGAGATCTGCAAAGCCCCCATAAATCAAGGAGTAATTGAATGGCACTCGTTCCTCTACGTGTAGTTTTGGATCACGCAGCAGAAAATGACTACGGCGTTGCTGCGTTTAATGTTAACAACATGGAACAGATCCAATCCATCATGGAAGCAGCTGAAGAAACCGATTCACCTGTCATCGTACAGGCTTCCCGCGGTGCTCGTGCCTATTCTCAGGATACCTATCTGCGTAACCTAATGCAGGCCGCTGCTGAACTGTACCCGCACATTCCAATCGTGATGCATCAGGACCATGGCAACAGTGTTGAAACCTGTGCCAGTGCTATCGAAAACGGATTCACTTCAGTAATGATGGACGGTTCGCTCGAAGCAGATGGTAAAACTCCCGCTAGCTATGACTACAACGTGGATATTACTCGTCAGGTTGTCGAACTCGCTCACGCTAAGGGAGTCAGTGTTGAGGGTGAACTGGGCTGCCTCGGTTCTCTTGAAACTGGTATGGGTGAAGCAGAGGATGGTCACGGTGCTGAAGGTGTTCTTTCTCATGATCAGCTGCTGACTGATCCAGATGAAGCTGCTCAGTTCGTTGAAGCCACCGGTGTTGATGCCTTGGCTGTTGCGATCGGTACAAGCCACGGCGCTTACAAATTCACAAAGGCTCCAACCGGTGATGTGCTCGCTATGGATCGCATCGAAGCAATTCATGCCAAGCTTCCAAATACTCACTTAGTAATGCATGGTAGTTCTTCTGTTCCACAGGAATTACAAGACATTATCAATGAGTTTGGTGGAAACATCAAACAAACCTATGGGGTCCCTGTCGAAGAAATTCAACGAGGCATCCGTTCTGGAGTCCGCAAGATCAATGTAGATACAGATAATCGTCTGGCAATTACTGGCGCAATCCGTAAGGTTCTGACCGAAAAACCTGCTGAGTTTGACCCTCGTGCCTACCTAAAGCCTGCTCGTGCCGCTATGAAACAGGTTTGTGTTGACCGTATGGTTGCATTTGGTCAAGCCGGCAACGCTGCTGACTTGCGAAGTAAGCTCTAAACAACCTGAATAGCTGGATACCACGGGCTGAATCACGATTGCCCTGCGAGGCTAAACTGCGTTAGAATCTGCTTTCAGTTTAGAAGAGATGCTGCGCACCTCAATAATGGGTTGTTCAGCCCATTAAAGCTCGCCAAAACACCAGTCATGGAAGACTGATTGTGAGTTCAGAATTAACAAAACCCGAACCATTTCCTAGTTCTCTAGGGCCGTTTGAACAACTGCGCCTAGCACGAGAAATTATCTCGACAGAAGCCAATGCTCTTACAAATTTAGCCGGCAATCTCCCCAAAACATTTGTGGAGGCTGTAACGGCTGTCAGCCAGTGTCAGGGCAACCTAATCGTCATTGGTATGGGTAAAGCGGGACTGATTGGCCAAAAGCTAGTAGCCACTTTTGCTTCGACGGGTACGCCAGCCCACTTTCTCCACCCAGCAGAAGCCGTTCACGGAGACTTGGGACGAGTACAATCGCGTGATGTTGTTTTGCTAATGTCGTACAGTGGTGAAACCGAAGAAGTTACCAGACTTCTTTCATCTCTGGCTGAACTGAATGTCACAACTATTGCAATGACGTCTACATCAACAAGTACCCTAGCATCCCAATCTCATATCGTTTTGGAACTTGGAGAAATGACGGAAGCTGGAACACTTCAACTTGCCCCAAGTACAAGTACCACTGTCATGTTAGCTCTTGGTGATGCCCTGGCACTGGTTGTCAGTAAGCTAAGATGTTTCACATCGCTCGACTTCGCACGCTTTCATCCGGCTGGATCACTTGGCAGAAAACTAGCTCGCGTTTCCGAATGCATGCGTCCGCTAAGGCAATGCCGGGTCGCTCATCAGGATCGCACCATTCGAGAAGTGTTTATTGAAAGCCAGCTTCCAGGTCGACGGACCGGAGCAGTGATGCTGATCGATGACAATCAATGTCTAACAGGCCTCTTTACCGATAGCGATCTCGCTCGGTTGCTCGAACAAAACAAAGAGTCTTGTTTTGACACCGCGATTTGTCTTTCCATGACGAGTGATCCGATTTGCGTTCAGAGTCATCAAATGCTGACCGATGCCGTAGAGATTCTTGCTCAACGCCGAATCAGTGAATTACCTGTCGTTAACAAATCACATCAGCCTGTCGGTATGATTGATATTACAGATACCGTCGCTCTACTCCCTGCCAGTGAATCCGAGACAGACTCCACTATTCCATTTCCAAACATTCAGGCCTGATAAACACGAATGTCCGAATCTACCAGTTTTGAAAAGATAAAACTCATTCTTTCAGACGTCGATGGCGTACTAACTGATGGTGGTATCTCGTTTGATAATAACGGAATTGAATCAAAGAAATTCCATATCAAAGATGGGCTGGGAATCAAAATGTGGCAGCGAGCAGGTTTCCAATTTGGAATTTTAACGGCCAGAACTTCCCACATTGTTAAAGTTCGTAGCGCAGAATTAGGTATCGATATTGTGCGTCAAGGGTTTGAAGCTAAGCTTCCTACAGCAGAAAACCTAGCTAAAGCTATGAACCTCGGATTAGATGAAATCTGTTATATCGGCGACGATCTGACTGACTTACCTGTTATCCGCTCAGTCGGACTGGGGGTCGCTGTATCTGATGCCGCACCCGAATTATTAGGAACTGCCGATCTGGTCACCGAAAAAGCCGGTGGGCATGGCGCAGTTCGGGAATTAATCGAGCAAATCCTCCGATCCACAGGACGATGGGACGACTTGGTTCAACAATACTATTCGAATTAAAAAAACCGTAGGACGATAATGCTTAAACGCCTTCTAAGTACGACTGGCTGCTTCGCAATTGTTTTGATTGCCTACACCGTCTATGCATTGGCAGCTGCGCCGAGAATTGAACCGGTCTACAATGTCAGAGATCATGCGAATCAAAAAAGTTCTGCTCTCTACTGGGAATCGGCGCCTTCCCAAAATCGTCAACAATTGAGCAACCTATTTAAAGCCGGTTCCTGGCAACTGGCGTCGCCCAAGATAATTGAGTGGCCTCAAGGAGTGCTTTTGTTCCAGGACTATGAGCAGGCCGACAATGAACTGGTTATTAAACCTTGCACTTGTGTCCTCTTCCAGTCTGGAGAAAAAGACCAGCGTTTAATCACTATGCACGCTCCAAGCGGGGCGGTAATCTCGCAAGATGCTCTTTCGAGCAACAAACAAGATGCCGATTTCTCCGGCCGGCTAATTGGCGATGTCGTAATCCATAGCGCCGAGACGTTTCCCGGAGCAAACGATGCCATTCACTTCGTCACCAGAAACGTCCAGTTTGAAAAAAATAGAATCTGGACAACCCACGATGTTGAATTTGAATATTCCGGGCATCATGGTAAAGGTCGCGACTTAATCATTACTCTGGGGGAACAAGAAAAATCCCGCACCAGAGTCGAGAATCCGACGTTGTTCTCACGACTTGATTCGGTTGAACTAATCCATGTAGATCAGTTGGTATTACAAATGGAAAAGAAATTACTTCCAAATATCATGCCTGCTGATACAAGAGCCCTCTCGGATCTTTCAAAGAATAAATCATCCGAGATGATCATTGAATGTGATGGAACATTTCGAATCGATATCGCTAATTACCGGATGTCTATCGAAGATAATGTTCAGGTTGCTTTTCAAGAAGGTGGGCTGGTGGATGACACTATGGTCTGTGACAAGCTACACGTCACATTTAGCCCACCCTATTCCTCAGAACCCAACTCTGACAACCCACTGCTCGACACTTCGACTCAAATTAATCCGCAAAGTATCATCGCAGACGGTAACCCTGTCCTGATTCAATCGAAAACAAAGGCTCTACTGATCAAAGGGCAGGGAGTTGCGATCGATTTGGAAAAACTTAGTTTCTCCATTCAGGATTCCGTAGAAAGTACGATTCAATTCGAAGACTTCCATATTAAGGTACCCAAGCTCTTATACACATTTGCAGACGACCCCGGACGATTGGGGACTTATCAAGCGGAAGGTGCTGGTGAGTTACGAATGAAACCGAGTACCAACAACCCAACTAATAAAGAGTTCTTAGTGCAATGGAAAGCCCAAAGTGCTTTGACGGTAAACGAAAAACAAGAAAAGATACTCGAGCTCGATAAAGACGCTCGAATCCAACTATCGGAAACCGAGTCTATCGCTAGTGATCGACTGCACATTTGGCTCGAAGAAATCGAATCTCCTGCACGGCAAAATACAAACGCACCCCAGTATGAGATTTCACCCTACAAACTTGCTGCTCAAGGCCATGTGGAAATTGAATTGCCCGAATTGCAGGCAAAATCTCAGCAGGCTCATATGTGGATCACCCGCGACACAAAAGACAATGGGGAGATCACCTCTAATCCCGTAAATTTATCTACGCCTATCGATCTGCTTGAAGACTCCAACAAATCGCCGAACCCGTCTCAGCTCAAAAGGTACATCGTGCAGGGAGAACTCCTGCAACTCGACTTGCGACAAACAACAGATGGCATTCAAGTCAACGGGGCTATGATGGAGGGCGACCTTTCCTTTCATCAGGAACCGATGCTAGGACAATCTCGTTCACCACTGGTACTACATGGTGAACGTATTAAGTTATCACGGGGACTGACCGGTCTGGCTGAATTAAGGATTGATGGAAAAGAGCGACAGGGGCAACCCGCCTGGATTTCTTACGAAGGGTTCCAGTTATCGGGAAATACCATCCAGCTCAATCAACAAATGAATCTGGTTTGGATTCAGGGTGAGGGAGAACTGGTCTATCTTGCTACGGATGATCCGAAACCTGAGAATGCCAAACGGATCACGTGGGATGAGCAAATGGCGTTTACTGGATCCAAGATTCAGTTGTTCGGAAATGTACAATCCCGCTTTCGCATGCAAACAGAATCTGCCGATCTTGAAGAGGTTGATTTATCATGTAAAGCGCTTGAATTATATCTTAACCAGCGTCTAAACTTCCAAGATCCACAACTCAACTCTCCCGTACACATCCGCGAGTTTAAAGCGGTCAATGGTGTCAAGCTAAACCGACGAACCATTGACAGGAATAAACAACACAAAAATCTACAGAATCTCGCTGTCGAAAGTCTTAGTTACTATCCAATGGAAAATCGAATTGCAGCATTTGGGCAGGGAATCATTCGTCACACATCCTTGACAGACGGGAGTCTACCCACCATCAGCAAACCTATCGACAATGGTTCCAAGATCCAAAGCCTTGCCGTTGAATTTAATGAAGGGCTAACAGGGAACTTAGCTAAACTCAATTTAACCTTTAAGGGAAAGGTTCAGGCACTAATGAGTCCCGTGCCACGCTGGGATAGCGTTATAACTTCTGAAGCGGTTCAAGAAGCAAAAGGTGTCGAACTCAATTGCAATGCCCTTTCAATTGCTGACGTCAGTCAGACAGAAATAGCATCCTATGTCCTTTCAGCGACCGGAAATACCTATGTTTTTTGGGCTGACTATACGGCGTTGGCGCATCGGGTTTCCTTTTCACAACTGAAAAATCACATTGTGATGGAAGGTGGACGTGGGGAAGCCAGACTTTGGCTCAACACAAATAAAACACCGACACCCAATGCCGCCGCTAGAAAGATTATCTATGATCTGAAGACCGGTAAAGTCGACGTACACTCACCAAGTCTCCTAGACTCCGGGCAATAATCAAGCCAACGGCAAACGAAGGCGTTCTTGCTCAAGCCGCTCCATTAAGAATTCGACTGTTCTTCGAGCCTGCACTCGATAATATCTAAAACCATGGCCCCCAGCGGTTGTCTCAAAGTCAAACTCGTGAGGTACACCAAGTGAATAAAGCTTCATTTGCAACCGGTCGACACCTTCAAACCAATCGTGGTCAACCGGATCACAACAAAAAAACTGATGGCGAGGCCAGTTGAGGGGATGAATATGAAGCAGTGCTGAATCCTGTCGAGCCACTTCCGGATCGTCGTACATCAACGGTAACGTTTCATCAATTCCCTGCTTCATCCGTAGATGATAATCAATCGCTGGAGATATCGCCGCTACGATGGGGAATACACCTGGATACTTGTAGCTGAATCTTAAAGCCCCCTGGCCCCCCATGCTGGTGCCAAGTAGGCCGATTCGAGGCGTCGATACTCCCCATCGATTTCCGACGTACGTGAGAATATTATCCCGTACGTACGTTTCTGCGGATCGTTCCAAGTCAAATTCCGAACAAATTTTATTGGACCACCAACTTCGCTTTGTACGAGGACCAATTACTCTTAAGCCATGTTTCTCGAACTGCTCGGTAAATTCGGCTTTGTCATTGAGCCATTCACCACTCACTCCATGCAGATAGATCAATGCATATCCATGCTCAGAAGGCTGAGAAGGTTCATAGATTTCGCATGGATGGCCGTCCACTTCAATCGTTGACCACATCGACAAATACTCTTAATGGGAGGTTAATCTTGTTTATCTCAATGAACTTATTGATCACTAGAGGTGGAAACACTGAAGTTTAATTGATTAGGCACAATGAGTACAATGGCCTGAACACTTTCGTGACCCAAGAGGGCTTCCGCCCAACAAATGACAGGATTGACCGTGAAAATACTTTTTTCCGAAGAGCAGCTTCAACAGGGCATTGCGAGGATGGCAACGGAAGTTAACCAGCGTTTTGGGCGTGAACCATTGACCGTAATTTGTGTAATGACTGGAAGTATTATTCTGGTCGCGGACTTGATCCGGCAATTAGTGATGCCGGTCAAACTCGGTTCTGTACATGCTTGTAGCTATCGCGGTAGAACTAGTCGGGGTGAACTCAAACTCGACGCATCGATGCTACCGGACCTCCAGGGTGCCAACGTACTAATCGTCGATGACATTTTTGATACGGGTCACACATTAAACGCGGTTCATCAACATATCGATTCCCTAGGAGCTGCCTGTGTTGAAACAGCAGTACTCTTATATAAACACGGGCGAGAAGAGCTGGATTTTCAGGTTAATTTTGTTGGCTTTGAAATCCCTGACGAATTCGTTGTCGGTTATGGACTCGACTATCAAGGGCTCTATCGAAACTTACCCTATGTTGGCGTGATGGAATCACATGATCTGGCTCAGGACGAGCCATAAAATATCTCACGAGCAGGAATAGTCATGTCGGAAATGAGAATTGCAATGATCACGCGGCGCTTTTGGCCTCTTGTAGGTGGTGCAGAAGTGGTCATGGCTAATCTTGCAACAGAATTCCAACGACTCGGAGTCAAACCAATTCTGTTGACCGCACAGTGGGACCCAACCTGGCCCAAGCATTTTATGCACCGTGATGTCGAGGTACAGCGACTACCCAATCCTGACCGGCGGGGATGGGGCACGCTTATCTATATGGATGCTCTGTCGCAGTGGTTACGAAAGAACCGTGATACTTACGATATCGCATTTGTTTCCATGTTAAAACACTCAGCTTATTCGGCGGTTACGGTGTGTCGAAAACAACGTCAAAGTGTCGTACTACGAGTCGAGGGGGGAGGAGATACTGGGGACTGCAATTGGCATCATATAGCACGCTTTGGAAGCCGGATTCGTCGCCGATGCAAAGTAGCAGATGCTGTAATTGCTCCGAGTCAAGCAACTCATGATGAATTGATCGATGCTCAATTTCCATTAAACCGAATTCACCACATCCCGAACGGCGTAGCCTTGGGAAAGCAGCTGCGAACGACCGAAGCAATCGTGTTCGCGCGTCAAACATTAGCCCAGAACAATCGCGACTTTACATCTCATCCTGATCATAAAGTAAGTGTCTATACCGGCCGGCTTACTAGGAACAAAGGACTTTTTGAACTGCTCGATGCCTGGAAATTCGTGGTCAACCAAAACCCTCACAGCCAACTCTGGCTTATTGGGGAAGGCCCTGATCGCGAAGCACTTTATGAACGGATCCGTGAACTGGAATTAATCGGGCATGTACTAATGCCCGGAGCATTCGATGATGTTGCTGATCTGCTACAGGCCGCTAATTCGTTTATTCTGCCTTCACATATGGAAGGTCTTTCCCTATCGCTACTCGAAGCTATGGCAAGCAATGTCCATGTGATTGCTAGCGACATTACCGCAAACCGCCAATTGATCGATAACGGCGTACATGGCCGACTAGTCCCTGTCAAGCAAGTGGCTCCTCTTGCCGAAGCAATCCTGACAGCGCATGCTTCAGATAATTCTGAGATGGTTGCAGCCGCTTACCAACGAGTCCGTCGGACGTTCTCACTTGAATCGATGGCACGTAAGCATTTACAAGTTTTTGAGGACACACTACGCCGCGGTAAATAATGTCTGACACCCTACATATACTGCCGTCCACCAATGACTTTGAAGCGTTAGCGCAGATCCGCATCCTCGCTCGCCGCTCTTTGACAAAACATACTTGTGTGTGTCTCCAGGATCCAACAGCTAACCATGCACAATTACAGCAGTGGATGGGGGCTAATGTCATCCTCCATACACCGACCTCTCGCTCTTTCTGGATGCAGGCTTCTCAACTATATCGTATCGGAAAGACACTTCGTATTTCACCTCCTCAGAATCTTTGTTGGAATCCAGGACGATTCTCAATCTCTGCCCTCCCGCTCCTCACACAATTAGAATCCTGGGGCAGCATCATCACAACGCCATCGAAACGTGAACTAACCTTTCCTTGTTTCGCTGGCAACTACGCACTTAAAAAGAGCAAGCATCTTTATGTATCTTCCGAATATTTAAAATCGGAGCATTTTCCGAACAGTGAAGTGCTCCCTCCTCTTGTTGAAGATGTTTTCTTGGGACAACCCCATCTCGACCTAAAGAAAGAATATGGTCTCCCTGAGTCCGCCACCCTCGTGGTAGGTGCCGGAAGATTTGATTCTTTCTCCCGATTTAAAGAAGCCATTTGGATCATGGGTATTCTTGAACACTTACACCCGGATATCCACCTCGTACTTTTAGGCACTGGCGAACAGGCTAAAATCTTGAAGAACTATCGAGATCAAATGGTATTGCGACCGCGAATTCATTTTCTTGATCCTTGGTGCGAACCTACTTCTCTAATACATCAGGCTGACTGCCTGCTTGTCACGGCCGACCACTCCGGACAGGACTGGGGTTGCCAACAAGCCGTTCACTTAAACATACCTGTGGTAGCCAGTCGTAGTGATGGAAATCTGGAATGTATCACCCATAATGAGAATGGGTTTATAGGAGGACCAGCAGCTGGTGGTCTCGCCAAGTACATTCATCAATTGATTACCGAAACCAATCTATTTCCGGTTAGGAATTCGGGGGTAAGTCACACCAACAAACAAAATTGGGATGCTTGGAATAGGTTACTTACTTCGTCTATCTGATTCAACCAATAAAAATACCGCCTTAGCATGAACCAACCAGTAGATAGCGGCGATATAGATAGTAGTAACTTCCTGCGATTTAATCATTAAAAAAACATGTGTGGCATAACCGGCTCTATTTGGACAAACAATTCGCGTCGAATCTCCCGCGAACAGCTCGGGAACATGACCGCTAGTCTGTCTCACCGCGGCCCGGATGATGTAGGCCATTACTACCTTGAACATGATGCCGCACTCGACAACCCGGGTATCGCTTTTGGCTTTCGTCGTCTCTCCATTATTGATCTTCAAACCGGCCAGCAACCAATCACCAATGAAGACGAATCTGTCTGGCTGATCTTCAATGGTGAAATCTACAACTATCAGCAATTAAAATCTGAATTACTGGCCGAGGGTCATCAATTTCGTACAAATAGTGATTCGGAGGTGATTGTACATCTCTATGAGAAGTACGGTACGCAGATGTTCCGGTATCTCAACGGCATGTTCGCTTTAGCTATTTGGGATAACCGAAAAAAGCAACTGCTACTGGGACGCGACCGACTCGGACAAAAACCGTTATATTACTGTCAGCAATCAGACCGCTTGTTATTTGCCAGTGAACTAAAGAGCCTAATTGCAAGTAACGAAGTTGAACAGACTATCAACCCGCGGGCACTCGACCATTATTTCATCTACCAATATGTGCCCCATCCACTTTGTATCTATCAGGGCGTAAAGAAACTCCCTCCAGGCCACTATGGTATTTTCGAGCAGGGTGAGCTTAAAGTCGAGAAATATTGGCAGCCAGATTTCAATAAAACAACATCATTAAGTCCCATTGAAATTCAAAGCAAGATTGACGAATTGCTTAATGATAGCGTGAAGCTACGATTGCAAAGTGATGTACCATTAGGGGCATTTCTTTCCGGAGGTGTGGACTCATCTATTTTGGTGGCTTTAATGCAAAAACACGCCAGTCGGCAGGTAAAAACATTTTCAATCGGTTTTCCTGTCAAACAATACGACGAGTCCTCCTATGCCCGACAGGTGGCAAAACATCTGAAAACAGAACACCACGAATTGATTGTTGAGCCCAGTGCAGTTGAAGTACTACCATCTTTGGTGCAACACTATGATGAACCGTTTTCGGACAGCAGCTGCATTCCGACCTGGTACGTCGCTCAATTCACACGAGAGCATGTAACGGTGGCAGTTTCAGGAGACGGAGGAGACGAATTATTTGCTGGTTATCCTCGATACAAAGCTATCGACCTTGGCCATAAAATAGATCGTATTACTCCACTTAAATTCTTACTCACTCTCCCCCAGATCCAGAAAATTCTACCGTATGGATCGAAATACAAAGGCTTCTTTCGACGTCTCAAGCGATTCCTTAGATCACTCCACTATTCGCCAGCATACCGTTATCTCGACTGGATCAATATATTCCCCTACGCCAATCGTTTGCAGTTTTACACTGACGAATTCCAATCCTGTCTGGAAGATCACGACCCGGCTGAATTCATCACTCAGGCATGGCAACTTGCTGCGAATCGATCGCCAATTTCAAAAGCATCACTTGGAGACCTCGTTACTTACTTACCCTGTGATTTAAATACGAAAGTGGATATTGCCAGCATGGCTCACAGTCTGGAATGTAGACAACCATTTTTAGATCATCGTCTAGTCGAGTTTGCAGCTCAAATTCCAGCCGCTCTGAAATTCCACCGCGGGGTGGGAAAACAAATACTTAAGAAGACATTTCACGAATTGTTGCCGGAAAATATCTGGAATCGACCTAAAATGGGATTCGGAGTCCCTCTCGACAGCTGGTTCCGTCAGGAGTTACGCGAGCAAACTTATGATAGCCTGCTCTCTACCAGTGCCAAATGTCATCAGTGGATTAATGCATGGCAGATTGAAATTCTATTAAAAGAGCATATGACAAGAAAAAGAGACCACAGTTCCCGCCTATGGTCTCTGGTAACGCTCGAAAACTGGCTGCAGCACTGGTGTTAGTCCTGACTTTGACGAGCCCTCCAAACAGGACCGTTGGGAAACTCAAATTCATCGAGTGAAGCTGGTTTCATAGTAATACTGTAGCCCGGAGCAGATGGTGGCATATAGGCACCATTTTGCATTTCAACCGGATGCTCAAAGTGTTCGTGTAGATGATCGACGTATTCAATCAGTCGATTTTCAGTGGTACCACTTACGCAAACATAGTCGAACATAGCCAGATGCTGTACATATTCACACAAACCAACACCGCCGGCATGTGGACAAACCGGAACACCAAATTTTTTGGCCATCAGAATAATGGAAATAATCTCATTGACGCCACCGACTCGAGTACTGTCGATCTGACAAACATCAATCGCATTTGCCTGCAAAAATTGCTTAAAAATAATTCGGTTTTGGCACATTTCACCTGTCGCTACACCAACTCCCAAAGGCCGTAAAGCTTCTGCAATCGCAGCATGGCCTAATACATCGTCAGGACTTGTTGGCTCTTCAATAAACCAAGGCTTAAACTCGGCCAGACGAGTCATATTCTCGATCGCTTCATCAACGCCCCAGACCTGATTTGCGTCCATCATCATTTTGCGGTCATAGCCAATCTCTTCACGAATGATCTTAGCGCGGCGAATGTCATCATTAATATCGCGTCCGACTTTGATTTTATAATGCGACCATCCAGCAGCTACGCCTTCCTGACACAACCGACGCAGCTTTTCTTCGCTGTAACCTAGCCAGCCTGCTGATGTTGTATAGGACGGAAAGCCATTTGTCAGAAGATCATCGATACGCTCCTGACGTGAATCGTTCATTTCTTCCAAAATCTGCAATGCTTCTTGAGGGGATAAAGCATCATCGATATAGCGGAAATCAATACAACGTACGATCTCTTCCGGAGTCATGTCTGCCAGTAAACGCCAAACGGGTTTATCCTCCACCTTGGCCCACAAATCCCAAAGAGCGTTTGTTACAGCTCCGACTGCGAAATGCATCACCCCCTTGTCAGGTCCCATCCACCTCAATTGACTATCACCGGTTAGGTGGCGCCAAAACTTACCCATATCTGCCGTGATTTCATCCAATGTACGCCCAACTACAAGTCGCTCCATAGCATCCACCGCGCCGGAGATCAACTCTGTCCCTCGTCCTAAGGTGAAAGACAAGCCATGTCCGACCAAATCGCTATCCGTGCGCAAAGTGATATACCCACAGGAATAATCCGGATCGGGATTCATTGCATCAGAGCCATCAAGATGGTCTGACGTTGGAAAACGAATATCCCGTACTTCAATATCGGTAATCGTGATTGTCATTACTTCTCTTTCGTTAGTCCCCAGGCTGCTTCTACCGCGCGAGCACCGCCGGCGTCAAACAATTCAAGCTCAGGTCTGATAAACGGATAATAGTCATTAGTGCCGAAGTAAGCCTCTGTCGCCTCAGCGAAATATTCCATTTGATTGGTAGTGCTGTAATGCTTTACTTCCTGACCATTCCATCGGAGTACTTTCTGATACTGCCCTGCTTTCATTGCTGTTTGAAAGGCTTTTAAAACAGCCGGGTTTTCAAAGCCCTTCGGGAGGAATTGGTCATGATACGCATGCGCCATTTCATGTAAGACCATGTACGGTTGCGCGATAGTCCAATCTATAAAATTCTTAGCATTCGAAATTTCAACACACTTCGCTTTGTCTGGATTCATCTCGTTATCAACCAGCCACTGACGACCAGGATGATAGGCTGCACAGGGATGATGAGGCTCTTCATACTCTAACCAAATCACCACCTTCTGGAGTTTTCTGATCGCTTCGGCAGTCAACACTCGCTCTATTTTAAATAGCTGATGATCCATCACATCTACCGCCTGTTTGTACAGATCGGAATGCCCCCGCATCAGCAACTTATTCACACGAATTGTATAACCACGCAACTTCACATCGCGATAATTCGCATTTGGTTCGTAATTAACAATCTTCCCGGCACTTGCACTGCTTCGCCTGGACTGCCCATTCTGACTATAGACGTCAGAAACTCCGGCGAGCATCAGCAACAGTACCACAATATCGGTTCTCATAATTGCGCCTAGAGTATTCTGTGTTTCGATTCTCCCTCAGCATACCAAATATGAAACCGCTTCAAGAGTCCCCACAGATTGTCATTTGCATGACACGCCGCGTGTTCCAAGAATTGCTGGTAGGTCGATAAAATACCGTTGCGATTGCTCTAAGTAACGCTGAGTATATTCAGCCTATCCACGTTAAAGGCTTGTCCATGCCCCCCATTATCTCCGCTACTCCACCACTTTGGATGGATGCTACTGTTACTAAGTGGCTCGGTCCACGAAGATATTTCTACCACCCCAACTGCATTGAGCCGATTAGGTCCCTTGCCATTGTCTCGTCACGACTGGCACGGCCATTCTATAAGCAAACCAATTGGTTCGCCAAACTCAAACGAGCACTGGCTTTTTGTCAAGAAAACAATAAGGTCCTGCTCACCTCTGCCAAAACTACCACGAACCAATTCCTCAGAGCATACACAGAGAAACATCACATACGTCTTGCCACCACCACCATTTGCCATACTCTTAAACAATGGCGAACCAGAATTAACAACCGGAAAGTTCTTCAGCCACTCGAATGTTGGATAAGTCCTCCTACTGATGGCACGAGCGAAACCTATCACACTTTAAAGCAACTACCACAACGTGATCGGTTACTCATTGGAGGAGCTCATGAAGTCTTTGTCATTGATTGCCGGCACAAAAGTAAAACTCAGCAACTACTGAATCTACGCAAACAGGAGATCGGTTTGCTTGAATGGTCCGTGGTTTCAAAGACCAGAGACATCCTCAACGACTCCACTAGTCGTCAACACAAAACTAATATCCCCTTCTGGGTGGGACAAGCCGGTACACTCGCCCATTGGACGCGGGCGATCGACGGGCCATGGCCACAGCAGTCAGAAACAAGTTGGTACAACCAGTTGATTCAAGGGCAAAGGGAGGCAGATCACTCAGCTTTCGCGACGCTCTGCAATATCATCACCCAACAAAAGATTCTTTCTTCCCATCGAGCGATTCGTGGCGGCTATGAAGTCGTCTGTCTAACTGCAACGCCTCTGGAAAAATGGAACGATCTAAATATCTACCGCCCACACTTACGTCGTTGGGATTTCTGTCCCTATGGAATTCTATTAAGCCCCTCAGTATCACGTCGTCTTCCTATCAAAAGAGTTCGCTATGGTAACAAACGCCTATGGAATTCCCTCAGCTCAAAGGAAAAACCGTTCTTCCAGACAATTGACGCTAAAGCAGATTGGAAAGTAGAACAGGAGTACCGTATCGTCGGTGATTTATCGCTCAGGACCTTAAAGCAACGTGACCTAGTGGTTTTCACTGAAACAGAAGCTGAAGCAAAAGCCTTACAAACATATTCTTCCTGGCCGGTGGTGCCGTTCGAAAAATTAACGCGGCTTGCTAGAATACAAACATAAGCAAAGCACGTAGTCTGAGAACTGAAAACGAATGCCCGTTTCGAAAAAACTTTTTATCGTCAATCTGGAAAATGCTGGAATCATGACCGAGCAACAGGTCAAACAGCGTTTAGCAGACCTACGTAAAGAACAGCAACCCATTGACGGGGAAACGCTGGCAGCGGTGCTTGTGGAAGATGGAATTATCACTTCTTATCAGGCAGAGCGACTGAATCGTGAACAACCCAAGAACTTGCGCTATGGCAACTACCAAATTCAGAGCATCCTTGGGAAAGGGGGAATGGGTACAGTCTACAAAGCACGTCATCTCACGATGAAGCACGATGTGGCGATCAAGGTCATTTCCCAAAAGAAAGATGACGAGACGAATAGTCGTTTCAAGCGATTTCAACGTGAAGTGTTGGCAGCAGGCAAACTATCACACAACAACATTGTCTCTGCATTAGATGCGGGTGAAGAAAACGGCAAATTCTTCCTCGTAATGGAACTGGTTCAGGGCGATGATTTAGGAAAGATCTCGAAGTGTGAAGGGGAGTTGCCTGTCGATGAAGTTATTAACTACATGTCGCAAACGGCCGTCGGTCTGAAGTATGCGCATGACGAAGGAATCGTACATCGGGACATTAAGCCACACAACCTATTACTGTCTTCTGACGGTACGATCAAGATACTCGACCTCGGCCTAGTCTCTCTGCAAAGATCCGAAGACTCCCTTGAAGACAGCCTGACAGGGCAGAATCAAATTATTGGGACGGTCGACTACATGTCACCGGAACAAGCCAAAGATGTTCATAGCGTGGATGCACGTGCTGATATTTATAGTCTGGGCTGTACGATGTTCCGCCTACTCACAGGCACTGTCCCCTATCCGGGCACGACAACAATCTCGCGGCTTTTAGCGCATCGGGACAATCCAATCCCCTCGCTCCATGATCATCTCTCAGACATCCCAGAATTACTAGCTCGCATCTTCCGACGCATGGTGGCCAAGGAACCCGAAGATCGCTATCAAACAATGAATGAAGTCATCGAAGCGTTTGAGACCTGTCGCCTGGCAAATGTAACAACGATACCTGTCATTCAGACGGATGACCCATCGATTACAACGGTCGAAGAATTCTCATTAGATCTGGAGAAGGATGAAATCTCTACCGTCGAAGTAGAGCGTGAAGAGCTGGATTCGATCAATGCCACTGCTCCACCTCTTCCAACTAAAGTAAAAGCCGCTCCAAAAATCGCTTCAATGAATGTCTCTGATCAGCTACCAGGTTCGCGGCGCACAGGCAAAAGCAACTACTTCCTGACCTTCCTTGCCCTGATCATTCTTACAGGTGCTGCAGGAGCTGGTTGGTACATGAGCCGACCCGGCTATATAGAAGTTAATTTCCCTGTCGAATATCGTGATGGTCCCTGGATTATCGAGATCAAGGATCATAACAACAAGAACGTCGTGCTGCTGACTGAACGCGATGCCGATGGACACGAAGATGCCAACCCAATTAGGCTTTCTCTGGTACCCGGAAACTATACTTACGCGCTCATGCGTTCCATCATGTTTTTCCCAAATACCGGGCGCTTCGAAATGGAACGGGGGAAAACAATTCTGATCGATGGAGTTGATTGGGAAACCAGTGATCTCCAAGAACTCGGTTTAACCAATGAGGTGCTACCCGGAGAATCCGATCATTCCACCAGCGCCGATGATGAAGCAAAGGGTAATTAAGCCTAGAGCAGCGGAGTCGATAAACTAATTTCACTTCCGATTGGCGGAACGAGTTTACAACCGCAAAAGGAACCAGCTACTTCGCCGCTTGTTCAGCTGCTTTACGATTAATCCTTTGATCGTATTTGTAGTACAATTTTTTGTGCCGATCGGATAAATCCACTCGGCGGCCCTGAATAAATGCAGCTTCCACCTGAGTGCGAATCTCCAGAACATTGCCATCTGTGATGACTAATGTAGCGTCTTTACCTTCTTCCAAACTTCCTACCTGCTTATCAACGCCCAAAATCTCTGCCGTACTCAAAGTAATGGATCGCAGAGCAGCTTCCATCGACAATCCATAAGCATGGGCCGTTCCAGCATGGAACGGAAGGTTACGAACCATTGATGCTCCAAAGCGGCCATCCGATGCAATACAAAAACGCACACCGGCCTTTTCTAGTCGCGATGGAATTTCATAAGGTAAGTCATAGAAGTCATCTGCTCGACGAGGGGTGCGATAAACTCCGCCCAAAATGACTGGAACATCATGCTTCTTTAACAAATCCGTACAGTAGATTGCATCGTATCCACCACTGATAATCAGCTTCACCTTCTGACGAACGGAAAATGCGACGGCTGCCTGAATCTGATTGGCATTTTCCGCACTGGCGATTACAGGAATCTCGCCTGCCAGTACATCTCGCATAGCTTCCCACTTGAGATCTACTTTGGCCGCGGGATCATTGCGGCGGGCTTCATTGTATCTTCTAGCCGTGTTGAAGAATTCTTCCAACTCTTTAACATTCTTGTCACGAGCGTTAGCAGAGTCTTTGGCACTTCCTGCTAACTGCCAGTCACTAACCGGCGCCATCAATGGCCAATTCACATGTAGCCCTGCGGCTGGATGAATCGTCAGATCTTCATAGGTCCAGCCATCGAGCTGAATGACCGCGCTCTGGCCGGAAATGGTTCCACCGCTGGGAGCCGTCAGACATAACAAAACTCCATTACTTCTTGTCGTCGGAATAATTTCACTGTCAGGGTTAATCGCAACATGTGCTTTGACATTAGGATTAAAATCTCCGGTCTCCCGCTCATCCTTGGTTGCCCGTACCGCATTAATCTCCACTAATCCCATATTGCTATTAGCATCAATCAACCCTGGAAAGATATGCTTGCCTTTGATATCAATCACTTCAACGTCTTGAGGCAAATTAAGATCATGCCCAATCGCAGCTATTTTCCCATCGATAAATAATAGCGTTCCATCCTCGATGTTTTTTCCACTCACGGTATGAATCGTTCCGCCAACAAGTGCAATCGGATGATCTTGCTTGGCACCAGGCACTTCTGGCACGGCAGACAATACCATCGAGGAAAACAATGAACTAGCAATTGCAAGAAAAACGTATCGATTCGTTAGCATCGGAATCCACCTGTTCTTAGTCTTTTGAAATACAGCCCGCACAGTGTTAGTTAAATTCATCTGCTCAATTCTCCTGCTCAACGGAATCTTCAAGCTGACGGGCCGAGTTCCTCTGTTGTTGCCATTGATCCATCTGTTCCTGATTGATCATATTCATTAATTGTTGCAATCGTCCTTCTTGCTGCCCTGCATGAAAGCACTGACCGTTATGGCGATGTGTACGACAATACACATCTTCTCGCGGCCATAGATTTGCTTCTTTGTCCGGTACGGTTGATGCTCCAACCATGCCTTCTGCGGACGTCAGGATCTTTTGAATTAATGTTTCTCGTCGTTCTCGAAGGGTGACTCGGGAAGCAATATCATCCTGACGGTCAAAATACTTGCGTCCATCAATCCAAGTTTGTTCACAACGGCTGAAAACAGAAAGTGGATCACCACTCCAGATAACAAAGTCGGCATGTTTGCCAGATTCAAGTGAACCAACAAATTTCTCAATACGCAGTTGTTTGGCCGGATTGAGTGTAACGAATTTAAGGGCTTCCGCGGGCGGAACTCCTCCGTAACGAACAGCCTTAGCGGCCTCATGATTTAAGTGACGCCCCAACTCTCTGTCATCTGAATTAAAGGAGACAACAACACCTGCTTTATGCATCAATTTCCCGTTATAAGGAATCGCATCAATCACTTCATACTTATAGGCCCACCAATCCGCAAATGTCGAACCCATTGCCCCATGAGCGGCCATCTCTTCAGCAACCTTATATCCCTCAAGAATATGCTGTAATGTCCCAATTTGGACGTTGAACTCTTCCAGTGTTCTCAGCAGAGCGAGAATCTCGTCCTGACGATAACTATGACAGTGAATCCATCGTTTGTGCTCCAAGATCTCGACAATGGCTTCTAATTCATAGTCGTATCGTGGTGGAACACCTTTCTTCGTCGCATTCCATTGAGTCCAATCTTTTTTGTATTGTCGAGCGCGTTCAAAGGCATCACGGATGATTTGTTCAACACCCATCCGTGTCTGCGGATACCGAGTGGTATATTCGTCACCCCAATTACTTTGCTTTACGTTTTCCCCTAAAGCAAACTTGATTCCCAAAGGTGCTCCGACAAATTTCATTTCTTCACCCGTCGCTCCCCACCGAAGCTTGATCACCTGATTCTGACCACCAATTGGATTAGCCGAACCATGAAGGATATTTGACGTGGTCACGCCACCGGCAAGTTGTCGATAGATCGTATTGTCGTGAGCATCAATAAAATCTCCAATTCGAACTTCTGCTGTGATCGCCTGAGCACTTTCGTTAACTCCACCATCGGTGGCCATATGGCTATGGGCATCGATAATACCTGCCGTTACATGCCGTCCTTCTAAATCTACGATTGTAGATCCACGGGGTGCTTTAAGATCTTGACCAACGGCTAAAATCTTCCCCTGATCAACAAGCATACTAGCCTTTTCCAGAATGCCCTGAGGGCCCGAAGTCCAAATCGTCGCATTAATTAGAAAGAGTAGCCTGGCTTGTGTTGGTGCAGAATCTCGGCCATAAGCACCGAGTGGGTAATTCACTTCATAGGATCGAATGCCTGCTTCCCCGACTTCAACGCCACTCTCTGAAGTCTTATCATCCTCGGCCAACTCAGCCGCTTCAATCGCTGTTGCGGTAAATTCACCTGATGTACCATCGCTTGCTAACCATTGGCCAACACCCTGTTTGGCATCCGCATCAATAAATGTCAGTGTAAAGCGAAGCAAGCCTTCTTTTCCAAAACTGTCCGCCGGCAGGACTGCACTAACCCGAGTATCGCGAATAGACGCTTTTAAGAGCTTTACTGTTGTCTTTTGATCTTCACTACCAAGAATACTAACGGCCCCATTCAGCGATGGACCTTTACCACTTAAATCCAGCGTTAAATCACCGCCCTCCAGCTCGCCTTCCAACTGCCATTTTCCAGCAAGTTCCAACAGCGGAGGAGGAGAAAATTGAAAACGCTCTCCTGTCACCCAAACCTCTTCAATTTCAGAATCGCCTTCAAAGAGATTTCCCGAAGTAATTACCAGACTGGCCAGATAGTTCTTCTCAACTTTACCAAGCATGGAACTCACTCCCGATAATTCAGCTGGCGTCGTGGTAATCGAAGCAAGTGCTGCTTCAGGACTAAGACCATGCTTGACCGCCCGACGAAGATTTTTAAGAAAGTCCTTGCGATTGCGCAGTCCATCCGTCGTGAGTGCAACTGTTGCACCGGCATTCATAAGCCGGGCAGGATTCTGCGGAGCTAAATCCCAGTGCATCATACTTTCCAAAGAGACCGCTCGAGCCGATTCGATACTGCCTACATTCGGCGCTTCGGGAAAATCAATCGGAAGAATAATCGAACGTTTGGTACCAACTATATTTTCCAGGCGCTGATATTCATATCCGGAACCAACCATCACCGCCTGTAAGCCAAACTGTTTGGCAAATCTATCAGCTCGCATAAAATACTGTTCATCACTCGTAGTAAAAACAACGGTCTGGACTGCATCAAGTACAGGTTCAAGTGATGCCAGGGCATCATTTCGCTCAGGACGCTGATTGCCAGGATGGTTCTGATTAGCTTCTCTGGCTTTCCGGTGCCAGGCTGCATCCATCATCACTTGACGAGCTAATGCCACTGCTCCCATTGGTGAATTTGGATATTGATCACGGCCACGCCCCTGAGGTACCGTCAGACGTATATATTGAAATAGGTTGGGCTTAAGAATAACTGTGTTGTTATCACCAGTTCCTGTAGATACAAGTGCACTCGAACCCTGAATAATCCCAGTCGAGGGTGCAACAACTCTGGCAGCAAAGCCCTGACTACGAAATTGACTATTGGCGTTGTCATCAGCTGAATAAACTTCGGCCACAGAGAGCTGAGGCGTGATCGTGTCATTCCAATAAGGGGCCCCATTTGATGCAGGCGTTCGGTCGACGTTGGTAGGACTATAAGCATCAATAAAGCCTGCATAGACAAATCGCCCCTGCAATTCGACAATTTTAGCACCCGCCGGAATTTTCTGATTACTGCCTACTTTGCGAATCACATCACCCTGAATAACTATGTCACCATCTTCGATTACTTGTCCGGGGGCAACGACAATCGTTCCGGAACGCAAAACGGTGGTAGCAGGAGTATTATCCTTAAGTCCAACGACAGGTCTCGAATTAGGAATCTGCGTATAACCTGGAACGGTGGCAACAACACCAGCTGTTACAACAACTCCTAAAATCCATGCATTTATTCTCTTCATTTGCTACTACCTAAAGGACTTGTTTCAGTGCACCTACAATCCTAAGTTATCCGGATGCGTTTAGAAATCCTTGGAATACCATAAATTCCATA
Source organism: Rhodopirellula sp. (assembly GCA_002698965.1). Lineage (GTDB taxonomy): Bacteria > Planctomycetota > Planctomycetia > Pirellulales > Pirellulaceae > UBA721. The sequence goes on from PAAT01000182.1 coordinate 33,149, forward strand.
CGAAATAACGGTGTACAATAACGACACCGTTGAGTTTGATTCTTAAAGAGCCGTTCAGGGGATTCCCTAATGCCAACCCGTAATGTGATGATCATTTCAGCAGCGATGTTGCTATCGATCATTTGCTATCGCCAGATCCCCCAGAACCAGTATGCCCGCTTCTATGAACGTGCCACCAAAGCGCTTGGTGAACACTACGTTCATGATGTAGATCAACAACAGTTATTCCGGGGCGCCATGACCGGAATGATGGCGACATTAGACGAACATTCGAATTACCTGCCTCCAAGACAATTCGAAGGTCTCGACGCCATTCTCAATCAGGAGTTCGGCGGACTCGGCATCCAGATCGAAAGCCTTGAAAACTCCACCGAACTACGAATCATAACACCTGTTCTTGGAAGCCCGGCAATGGAAGCTGGATTACAAGCGGGAGATGTCATCGTTAAGATCGGAGAAAAGTTCACCCAAAATATGCCTGAGGATGACTCTTTAAATTTATTAAGAGGAACCGAAGGAACATCGGTACAACTTTCTATCCGTCGAAATGATGATCCCACTCTGCTTGAATTTAATATCACTCGCAAGATCGTGCGCACCAGAACGTTGCGAGGATTTCAAAGGGAAGGCGACGGGCACTGGAATTATCGCCTTCCCGCCCCCAACGAAAATTTCCTGTATTTGCACGTGACAGACTTTGGCCAGCGAACAACTCAAGAAGTAAAACAGGTCATCGATTCAGCCAATGGTGCATTGGAGTATGATGGAATTGTTTTAGACTTGCGGGGAAACGGAGGAGGACTCTTACTCTCAGCCGTTTCCATTTGTGATCTTTTTATGGATCAAGCGAAGGTGGTAGAGGTTCAATATCGTGATGAAAATAGAAATGTAACTTATTCCAGCGATGCATCGACTACGCGTGACGCTACAACGCCGATGGTTGTGCTAATAGACCGGGATTCGGCCAGCGCAAGTGAAATCACAGCTGCTTGTCTACAGGATCACGAAAGAGCAATTGTGATCGGTGAACGGAGCTATGGTAAAGGTTCCGTGCAGGATGTCGTTGTCCTGAATGCATCGGGGGACAATCACGCCATTAAGTACACCGTTGCGCACTATGTTCGACCAAGCGGACGAAATATTCACCGCACCAAATCGATCGAACAGATGTTGCCGGAAGAAGATTGGGGGGTTCAACCAAATGATGGATACACCCATACATTTGATGACGAACAGCGAATCGCCTACTTGAAAGACAAGCGAGAGCGTTTCATTATCCAACCAACAGCCAATAAAGAAGACTCAAGTAGTAATCCAGAAGTAACCACCATAGAGTTTGACGAGAATGATACTATCTTCGTCGATCTGCATCTTCAACGCGCCATTGAATACTTGCAATCCCGCAAACTCTAATCCAGTTCTTTCAGGGCGGTGGAAATATCCTGAATCATCGCCTTACCGTCACCAAACAACATCGACGCGTTATCGGCGGCGAACAGTGGGTTGGCAATACCTGCATATCCCGGACTTAAGCTTCGCTTAATAATGACAACCTGTCGGGCTTCATCGACATTCAGAATTGGCATGCCTGAAACCGGAGTACCTTCTCTTCGAGCTTCCGGATTCACCACATCATTGGCACCAATTACAATTGCCACATCGACTTCATCAAAGTCCGGATTCATCTCCTCCAATGCCTTGAGTTGACTATAATCCACATCGGCTTCTGCAAGCAAAACATTCATATGACCTGGCATACGGCCGGCAACCGGATGAATAGCATATTCAACTGTAGCTCCACGTTCTTCAATTTGTTTTGCTAAATCGCTAACCGCATTCTGAGCCTGAGCGACAGCCATGCCGTAACCTGGTACGAAGACAACTCGATCCGCCATATCAACCATAATCGCCACATCCTCGGGAGAAGTTCGGATAACCGTTGCGTAAACTTCATCATCTTCTTCATAAGCGGAAGCAGCTCCGCCTCCAAACAACACATTCAGCAACGATCGATTCATCGCCTTACACATTAGACTTGTAAGAATAATCCCTGAAGCTCCCACCAGCGAACCGGAAATAATTAATACGGGCTGATCGACAACAAATCCAGTTGCTGCAGCAGCGAGTCCGGAATAGGAATTTAACAAGGCGATAACAACAGGCATGTCAGCACCACCAATTGGTGTTGTGAGCGTGTAACCCAAAGTACAACCAAGAATACAAATGCCAACAAAGTTCATTGTGACATTTCCATTAATAACCATGGCGTAAATACACCAGATACAGCCAGCAAACATCATCAAGTTCAATAAATGGCGAAGGATCGCCGGAAGCGGAATGGACTTCTTGAAGAATGCTAGCTCCAGTAGTTTTCCCGCAGCAACTGCACTACCAACAAATGTCACACCCCCGATAAGTCCTGAAATACCGCCAGCGACCATCACTTCGACGTGTAATGCACCTTCTTCGGCCGCCAGCAAACTTGCCGCCGCTACTAGGACAGAGGCCAGCCCACCAACGCCGTTAAAAATAGCAACCAACTGAGGCATTTCTGTCATCTGAACACGCGTAGCAAGCATCGTTCCAAAAAAGGTCCCGATGAAAATCGCGCCGACGATTGTTCCAATGGGAAGGGTAACGCTATTTTGAATGGCATCATTCTCTAGAATGATCGCAAACGAGACCCCTGCTGCAATGAGCATACCAACCACACCTAACAGGTTGCCCAACACGGCAGTCCTAGGATGGCCCATTTTCTTGATCCCCATAATAAAGAGGACAGCAGCCAATAAGTAAAGGAGGTCAAAGAATACTGTGTTTAATTCCACCACGATGGGTAATCCTATCTATGTATTCCCGATAAACGGTTTAGTGATTGTTTTGATTGTCTACTGGCGACGGCTATGCTGTTTTCTTCTTTTTCTTTTTGGATGAAAACATACTCAGCATTCTGTGCGTCACACCAAATCCACCAACAACATTCACCATTGCTAATGCGATTGCCAGACCCGCCAAAAACAATGCGAATTTATTATTTGCCGTCACACAGTCGTCAACGACTAGAATTGCGCCGACGATCGTAATGCCACTAATCGCATTCGAACCGGACATCAATGGAGTGTGTAGCGTCTGCGGGACTTTGGTGATGACTTCAAATCCAACAAAAACCGAAACAACAAAAACTGCACCTCCCGCCATTAAGGCTTCATAACGGTCGATCGTAAAAGCCGGATTTTCATTCGTTTCGATGCCACCCAGATTCTCCGCCTCGTTTTCCGTAGCCTCAACTTGATCTGTTGGAGCGATTTCACCTGGGGAAGGATCTGTTGTCGGATTTGTGTTTTCCTGTGCAACAAGAAGGCCCGCAAGGAGCATCACGCAGAGTCCCCATCCTTTGAGCCATCGGGACGCCTTGGTATTCGTCTGTTCTTTCATATGTCTATCAATCACTAAAAATGAATAAGTAAATGCATTAGCTGTCTACTTATTAGTATGTGTTGGTTTTACGGTGCTTCATAATCACTGAAGTCGAAATCCGGATCTTCATCATCCGTGTAATCGGCTTTAGCATCATAATCTTCTATTTCGTATTCTGCTTCTGTTTCTGCTTCTGTTTCTGCTTCCTCTTCCTCTGCTTCCTCGTACTCTTCTCCTACTTCCTCTTCCTCTTCTTCCTCTTCCTCTTCCTCTTCTTCCTCGTACTCTTCTCCTACTTCCTCTTCTCCTACTTCTTCCTCTTCGTACTCTCCTTCTTCGTGCTCTGCTTCCTCTTCCTCTGCTTCCTCTTCCTCTGCTTCCTCGTACTCT